>JBGPYQ010000019.1:0-26650 GCA_041493345.1 Gammaproteobacteria bacterium
ATGCGGCTCCCTTCGCCCGCCATATCGAGCATCAACTCGTTCATGCGCCGCACGAACCCGGCCGGGTCCTCGAGCTGCCCGCCCTCGGCAAGGAGCGCCTGGTCGAAGAGGAGATTCCCCCAATCGGCGAAGCGCGCCTTCTCCTCGTTCAAGCGCTGCACCATGGGATGCGCCGGATTGATTTCGAGGATGGGCTTGGCCTGCGGTCCTTTCTGCCCGACGGCTTTGAGGATGCGCGAGAGATTGCCCCCCATGTCGTGCTCGTCCGCGACCAGGCACGATGGCGACTGCGTGAGGCGCGAGCTCACGCGCACGTCCTTCACCCGGTCGCCGAGCGCGTCCTTCAGTCTCGCGACGAGGGCCCGGTGTCCGCCCGCCTGCTTCGCCTCCTCCTTCCTCTCGTCGTCGGACTGGAGCCTGGAGAGATCGAGCTCGCCCTTCGCGACCGAGGCGAGCGCCTTGCCCTCGTGCTCGGCGAGGTTCGCGACCAGCCATTCGTCGACGCGCTCGGAGAGCAGCAGCACTTCGATGCCGCGCTTGCGGAAGATTTCCAGGTGCGGGCTGTTTTTCGCGGCGAGGAAAGTCTCCGCGGTCACGTAGTAGATCTTGTCCTGTCCTTCCTTCATGCGCGCGATGTAGTCCGCGAGCGATACGCCCTGCTCTTCGCCGTCGGTGTGGGTGGAGGAAAATCGCAGCAGCTTTGCGATGCGCTCGCGGTTGGCCAAGTCCTCGCCCACTCCCTCCTTGAGGACGCGGCCGAACTCCTTCCAGAAACCCGCGTACTTGTCTTTCTGCTTCTCCGCGAGCTCCTCGAGAAGCGCGAGCACGCGCTTGGTGCAGCCCGAGCGGATGGCGTCGATGTCCTTGTTCTGCTGCAGGATCTCGCGCGAGATGTTGAGCGGCAGGTCGTTGGAGTCCACCACCCCGCGCACGAAGCGCAGGTAGGCCGGCAGGAGCTGCTCGGCGTCGTCCATGATGAACACGCGCCGCACGTAGAGCTTCAGGCCGCGGCGCTCGCGCCGGTCCCACAGGTCGAAGGGTGCGCGCGCCGGAATGTAAAGGAGTTGGGTGTACTCCTGCCGGCCCTCGACGCGGTTGTGGGTCCACGCCAGCGGCGCATCGAAATCGTGCCCCACGTGCTTGTAGAATTCCTGGTACTGCTCCTCGGTGATCTCGGCTTTCGGACGCGCCCAGAGCGCGCTCGCCTGGTTGACGGTCTCGTCCTCGTCCGTGGCCCTTTCTTCCGACCGTTCTTTGTCCCACTTGATCTTCTTCATCACGATCGGGATGGCGATGTGGTCGGAATACTTGCGAAGGATGTCTTTCAGCTTCGGGGCCGAGAGCAGCTCGTCCTCGCCCTCGCGCAGGTGCAGGACGACGTCGGTGCCGCGGCCTTCCTTTTCCACGTTCTCGATGGTGAACTCCCCGCCGCCGTCCTTCATGTCGCATTCCCAGCGCACCGCCTCGCCGGCCGCGAGCCCGGCGCGCCGCGTGACCAGGGTGACGCGATCGGCGACGATGAACGAGGAGTAGAAGCCCACGCCGAACTGGCCGATCAGCCGGGTGTCCTTTGCCTGGTCGCCGGTGAGCGACTGGAAAAATTCGCGCGTCCCCGATTTGGCGATGGTGCCGATATTCTGGATCACCTCTTCGCGGGACATGCCGGCGCCGTTGTCCGAGACCGTGATGGTGCGCGCCGGCTTGTCGAAGGCGACGCGGATCCTGAGATCGGCGTCCGCCCCGTAGAGGGAATTGTCCGACAGCGCCTCGAAGCGCAGCTTGTCGGCGGCGTCGGAGGCGTTCGAGACGAGTTCCCTCAGGAAAATCTCCTTGTTGCTGTACAAGGAGTGGATCATGAGGTTCAGGAGCTGCCTGACCTCGGCCTGAAAGCCCAGCGTTTCCCTGGTCGTCGTGGCAGACATAGGCGTGTGACTCCGAATCCTGATAGGTGCGAAGCGAAGCATGAGGCCGGTGCTCCGGGATTTCAAGGCCGGCCGGCGCGCCCTCCCCCGGCGCGTGAGGCAGGGCGGCGGCCGCAGCCCTTTCCAGGTGTGCGGCAGGCTACAATGGAACTTGCCCGCCAGCCGCCTGTCCACAACGCACACTCCGATGAATTTTTCCAAAGCTCTTTTTCTGCCGGCGCTGTTGCTTCTTGCTCCGGCGCTCGCTTCGGGGCAGCCGGCCGGACGCGCGGACCCGGCGTTGCCGAAAAGCGTCACCCGGGTCACTTCGGTCGAGGGCGTCACCGAGTACCGGCTGGTCAACGGACTCAAGGTGCTGCTGATCCCCGATCCCTCGATCGACACGATCACGGTCAATGTCACCGTCCTGGTCGGCTCGCGCCACGAAGGCTACGGCGAGACGGGAATGGCGCACCTGCTCGAGCACCTGCTGTTCCGGGGGACGCCGCGATTTCCGAACATAAAGGGAGATTTCCAGCAGCACGGCGCCCGATTCAACGGCACCACCTCGTTCGACCGCACCAACTACTTCGAGACTTTTCCCGCGCGGCTGGAAAATCTCGACTTCATGCTCGACATCGAGGCCGACCGCATGGTGAATTCATCCGTCGCGAAAAAGGACCTCGATGCGGAAATGACCGTGGTGCGCAACGAGTTCGAGTCCGGCGAGAACAACCCCTCCAGCGTGCTGCGCGAGCGCGCCACCGCCAGCGCCTATTTCTGGCACAACTACGGCAACGCCATCATCGGCACCCGCTCCGATATCGAGAACGTCCCCATCGACCGGCTGCAGGGGTTCTACCGCCACTACTATCAGCCGGACAACGCGGTGCTCCTGATCTCGGGCAAATTCGACGCTTCGGCCGCACTGAGGCTCGCGCAGAAGCACTTCGGAAAAATCGCCAAGCCCGCGCGCGCGCTGCGCCGGACTTACACGGTCGAGCCGACCCAGGACGGGGAGCGCACCGTCACGCTGAGACGCGCGGGCGACGTCCAGATCGTTTCCGTCCTCTACCATGTTCCGCCGGGCGCACACGCCGAGTATGCCGCGGTCGACGTGCTGGTGGCGCTGCTCAACCACATTCCCTCGGGCCGCCTGCACAAGGCGCTCGTCGAGAGCGGGGTGGCGAGCTCCGTATTCGGCACCGAGCGGCAGCTGCGCGAAGCCGGGTTCGCTTATTTCGGCGCCACGATCGGGCAGGACGCGCCGAACGAGCCGGCGCGCGACGCGCTCCTCGGGGTCCTCGAGGGCTTCGCGCGCAATCCCGCCACAGGGGAAGAAGTCGAGCGCGCGCGCACCCGGCTGGTCAACGAAATCGAGCTCACGCTTGCCGATTCCCGCTCGCTCACCGCCGTGCTGTCCGAATGCGCGGGCATGGGCGACTGGCGCCTGTTTTTCCTGCACCGCGACCGGCTGAAGCAGGTCACCGCCGCCGATGTCCAGAGCCTTGCCACCCGCTACTTCAAACCCTCGAACCGCACCCTCGCGACCTTCATTCCGACGAAGGAGCCCGACCGTGCCGAGATCCCCGCCTCGCCCGATGCGGCCGCGCTGCTGAAAGACTACCGCGGCTCGGGCACCGTCGCCCAAGGCGAGACCTTCGATCCGACCCCCGCGAACATCGAGGCACGCGTCATCCGCAAGACGCTCCCAGGCGGCATGAAGCTCGCGTTGCTGCCGAAGAAAACCCGCGGCGGCACCGTGGTGGCGCATTTGTCGCTGCAATGGGGCGATGAAGACAGCAAGATGAACCGCAGCGCCGCCTGCGGCATCGCCGGCTCGATGCTGCTGCGCGGCACGCAGAAAAGAACGCGCGAGCAGATTCGCAACGAACTCGACCGGCTCAAGGCCAGTGTCGGCGTCGGCGGCGAAGGCGGCTCGATCGACACGGTACGCGAAAGCCTTCCGGCGGCGCTGCGGCTGGTGGCCGAGGTCCTGCGCCAGCCGTCTTTCCCGCCGGGCGAGTTCGAGCAGCTGCGCCGCTCCTCGCTCACGAGCATCGACGCCCAGAGAAGCGAACCGGGCGCGCTCGCCGGAATCGAGATCGCGCGCCATCTGAATCCCTATCCGCCGCAGCACTGGCTCTACACCGCCACGCTCGACGAGCGCAGCACGCAGCTGAACGCGCTCACCCTGGAGGATCTGAGGAAGTGCCAGGCCGATTTCTACGGCGCCTCCGACAGCGAGTTCGCCGTGGTCGGCGATTTCGACCCCGATGAGGTCGCGCGCCTCGCGACCGAGCTGTTCGGCGATTGGAAGAGCCCCCGCCCCTATGCCCGAATTGCGCTGCGCTACACGGCGGTGCCGCCGATCGAGCGCACGATCAACACCCCCGACAGAGCCAACGCGGTGTACCGCGCGGGGATGCTGCTGCGGCTGCGCGACGACCATCCCGACTACCCGGCGCTCATTCTCGGAAACTATCTTTTCGGCGGCTCGTCCGACTCGCGCCTGGTGCGCCGCATCCGCGAAAAGGAAGGACTGTCCTACAGTGTCGGCTCGTTTCTCGCCGCCGACAGCGTCGATGAGCGCGGCAGCTTCGGCGTCAGCGGCATCTACGCGCCGCAGAACCGCGCCAGGGTGGAAGCGGCCGTCGGGGAAGAGATCCGCAAGGTGCTGGCGGAGGGCTTCGGCGCCGCGGAAGTCCAGGCCGGGAAGAAGAGCCTGCTGCAGGCGCGCCAGGTGGCGCGCTCCAGCGACGGCAACGTCGCCAATCGGCTGGCCTCGTACCTGGAGCTGAATCGCACCTTCGCCTGGGACATCGAGCTGGAACGCAGGATCGCCGCGCTGACGCCCCGGGAGGTCACCGAGGCCCTGCGGCGGTGGGTGGATCCGGCAAGACTTTCAGTGGTCAAAGCCGGGGATTTTCCCGCAGTGGCGGCGAACCCGGGCGGACCGGGACGGGCGAACTGATTTCTCCGGTCGTCCCCGCGAAAGCGGGGACCCAGTGACTTTCGAGTTTCGCAGCTGGATTCCCGCTTACGCGGGAATGACCCGCAGACCGGGTCACTTCAGTTCTTCGTAGCGGATCGCAATAACTTCGAGCTCCTCCGTTCCGGCGGGCGTGCGCAGCGTCACCACCTCGCCCTCGCGGGCCTTGAGCAGCGCCCTGGCGACCGGCGACACCCAGGAGACGCGCCCGCGCGCCGGGTCGACCTCGTCCGTGCCGACGATGCTGACCGTGTGCTCCTTGCCGCTGCCGTCGCGGTAAGCGACGGTGGCGCCAAAAAAGGCGCGGTCCCGGTCCTGGCCGCGAGGGTCGACCACCTCGGCGATCTCGAGCCGCTTGATCAGGAAATGGATGCGGCGGTCGATCTCCCGAAGCCTGCGCTTGCCGTAGATGTAATCCGCGTTCTCCGAGCGATCGCCGTTGGACGCGGCCCAGGCAACGGTCTTCACCAGCTCCGGCCGCTCGACTTCCACCAACGCCTTCACCTCGGATTTGAGTCGCGCGTGACCCGCGGGAGTGATGTAGTTCTTCACCCCTTGCGGCAGCTGCGGCTCGACCTCGAGCTCTTCGTCGGGCGCGTCGTCTTCGCGGGTAAAGGCCTTGCTCATAAATGTTCGGGCAGGCATTCAGGCCTGAACCCGTTGCTTCATTATAATGGCGGCAGCGTTGAACCCTTGAGGAGAAGTCATGCAGATCGGCAGGCGCGCCCGGGAAATGGCACTGCTCGTGCTGGTCGCCATAATCGCGATCATCGCGAACCTCCCGGAGGACATGATCAATCGCTTCAGCATCAATCGCGATTTCCTGCTGGGATTTCTCGCGCTGATTGTGTTCATTGCGCTCTTCCTGTACCTCAAGTTCCAGCTCTTTCTCCTTGTCGTGCTGCTGGCGGTCTCCGCCAACATGCCCGCGGAGGTCGCCAGCGGCCTCGGCATCTCGACCGTGCCGCTCATCATCGCCATGGCGCTGATGGTGGGCATCTCGCTCATCAATTACGTCGTCGCCCTGCTCCCGACCGGACTGGAGCACAAGCCCAGGGACAAGAGCGCCGAGGGTATCAAGGTTCTTTTCTACGCCATCGAGAAGAGCAATCTGGTCTATGCGCAGAAGATCCTGTCCCAGAATTTCGATCCCAACGTGTTTGCGGACAACGGCTACACGCCGCTCATGTACGCCGCCGCGCGAGGCGACGCCAAGATGGTGGCGCTGCTGCTCAGGAACAAGGCCGACGTCAGCATGATCAGCCGGGACGGCAATACCGCAATCGAGCTCGCGTTGCGGATCGGCTCGCAGGAGTGCGCCGAAA
Organism: Gammaproteobacteria bacterium; assembly: GCA_041493345.1. GTDB lineage: Bacteria > Pseudomonadota > Gammaproteobacteria > Burkholderiales > SG8-39 > VBDM01. The sequence goes on from JBGPYQ010000019.1 coordinate 6,219, forward strand.
TTCTGAAGAAGGCCCGCGCGGAGCAATTGGAACGCGAGGAAGCGCTGAAGGCCCGTCAGGCCCGAGGTGTTTTCCCGAACAGCACCACTGCGTAAGCCGCGCACTGCAGGGCGAGCGGGATGCTGAACGCCGCCTGATATGCCACGACCGGGTATTTGCCCCCGCTGGGCGTCCACAAATTGATCACCGCTCCCAGCCCCCACTGGGACGCGAACGCGAAAACGAAAAGCAGCAGATTGGTCGCGGTGATGGCGCGGCCGGTGAGCTTGTGCGGAAACTCCCGCGAAATGATGGCGTAGGCCAGCACGCTGCCGGTGCCGCAAAGCGCATAGACCATCCAGATCCAGACCGCGCCCGTCGTGACGCCGCAGGCGAGCAGAAAAAACATCGCGATCGAAATGCCGATCGCGGCCTTCAGCACCGTGATCGTTTCGATGCCGCGGCGCGAAAACCGGTCCGCGAGATTGCCGATGAGCACGAATCCGGCGGTCATGGCCGCGGCAAGCCACAGCAGCAGCTCTCCGATTCCGGCGCGATCGTAGCCGGCGACGTCGCGCAGCCAGAGCGCGGCCCACAGGCCCTGCACCGAAAGGAAGGTGCCCTGGACAAAAGTGAGCAGCAGGCTCACGCGCCAGAACAGAGCGCTCGCGAACACCGTGCGCATTCCCGCAAGGAGTTCCGGCAGGCTCTCCTGCGGCCCGGCGTCGCGGCGCTCGGGTACGAGAAAGAAAATCAACGCTGAAACTCCGGCCGTGATCGCGGCGATGACCAGAAAGAGGCTGCGCCAGTCGGTCAGCTTCAACGCGGCCTCCAGCGGGGCCGATGCCGTGATCGCGCCCAGACCGCCCGCCGCCAGCAACAGGCCATTCAGCGTGGCGAGACGCGAGGCCGGAAACCATTGCACCATCGCCTTGATCGCGGCCATGAGGCAGGCCGACACGCCCAGTCCGATCAGCGCCCTCCCCAGCACCAGCCCCGACAGGCCATCGCTGAGCGCGAATACCACCGACCCGGCCGCAGCGCATAACAGCAGCCCGGCCTCGACGCGGCGCGGTCCGAAGCGGTCGAGCAACAGACCGAGCGGAAGCTGAAACAGGGCAAAGCTGAGGAAGTACGCGCTCGTGAGCAGTCCCAGTTCGTTCGGATTGACGCCGAGCTCGCGCACCAGGTCCGGAAAAATGATCGCATTGACGCTGCGGTAGGCATAGGAAAGAAAATAGCCGCAGGCAAATGGCAGCCAGACGGCCACCATCAGTTTGAGCGGCAGGCGTTCCCCGTGCCGGGCGTTTTCCGTGTCCGTCGTCATTTTTGCAGCGATGTTACCTCGCCGCCCGCGCCGGCGCTTTTTTCCGCGACCGCTGCGCCCTACTTGTTACAGAGTGTGTCCCGCCGGCGGCGGCGCGGAACTTCCAGCCGGCCCGCGTTGCCCAACACAGTTCATGAATTTGATGGAGGTCGTTATGTCCGGTAGAAAATTCACGGCGATCCTTGCCGCAATGGTCGTCGTTGCCGCTGCCCTGGGGTTTGTCGGCGGAAGCAGGACCGCCCCGATTTCCAGCTCCGAGGCGGTGACGCCGCAGGTCATGCAATCCGCCGCCCAGTCCGATGCGCGGCCCGCGGCGCAGACCGCCGCGCGGGCGCTCCCCGATTTCAGCGCGCTGGTCGAGCAATACGGTCCCGCGGTGGTCAACATCAGCACGACCGCGCGCGTGCGCACCCAGATGCAGCAGTTTCAGGCTCCCGGCGAGCCAGGCGACCCGTCCTTCGATTTCTTCCGCCGCTACCAGATTCCGAAGGGCAACGAGATGCGCAGGGGCGTCGGCTCGGGCTTCATTATCAGCGCCGACGGCTACATCCTCACCAATGCGCACGTCGTAAGCGACGCCACGGAAGTGACGGTCAAGCTCACCGATCGGCGCGAATTCAGCGCCAAAGTGATAGGCGCGGACCGCCGCACCGACGTGGCGCTGGTAAAAATCGACGGGAAAAACCTGCCGACGGTGCGCATCGGCGACACCTCCAGGGTCAAGGTCGGCGAATGGGTCGCCGCGATCGGCTCGCCCTTCGGCCTGGAAAACACCGTCACGGCGGGCATCGTCTCCGCCAAGTCGCGCTCGCTGCCGGACGAGAACTACGTGCCGTTCATCCAGACCGACGTCGCCATCAATCCCGGCAACTCGGGCGGCCCGCTGTTCAACATGAATGGCGAGGTGATCGGAATCAACTCGCAGATCTACAGCCAGACCGGCGGCTACATGGGATTGTCGTTCGCGATCCCGATCGATGTCGCAATAAAAGTCCGCAACGACCTGCAGCAGTACGGCAAAGTAAGCCGCGGCCGCCTCGGCGTCACCATCCAGACGGTCAGCCAGGAACTCGCGGACTCCTTCGGCCTTAAAAAGGCGCAGGGCGCGCTCGTAAGCGCGGTCGAGGCGGGCAGTCCTGCGGACAAGGCCGGAACCAAGCCGGGCGACATCATCCTCGGGGTGGACGGACGAGCGGTCGAACAGTCCTCCGATCTGCCGCGCATCATCGGCGAGTCCCGCCCCGGAACCGTGGTCAAGCTCCAGGTATGGCGCCAGGGCGAGACGAAAGAGCTGCGGGCCTCGCTGGGCGAAACGCCTAACGAGAAAGTGGCCTCCGCCGGCGGCGAGTCGAACGCCAGGCCGGGCAAGCTCGGCGTGGCCGTCCGGCCGCTCACGAAGGAGGAGCGCAAGCAGATCGAGGCCGGGAACGGCCTGCTGGTGGAGGAAGTGGAGGGTCCGGCGGCGCGCGCGGGAGTCCGCCCCGGCGATGTAATCCTCGCGCTCAACAACCAGCCGGTGAAAAACGCCGAGCAGTTGCGCCGCCTCGTGGAAAAATCCCGCGGCAGCATCGCGCTGTTGATCCAGCGCGAAGGCAACAAGATCTACGTGCCGGTCAGATTGGGCTGAAGCGGACGCGGAGCGCCGCTACAGCTTGCGCGCGTTGGAGCGCACGCCACAGGCGCTGATCAACGCTTGAGGATCGTTCCAACGACCGCGCCCCTAGTGGCGCGTGCGCGCTCCGCGGCCGAGTCGCCGCGCGCTGCTGCTAGAATCGGGCCAGCTAAGGAGGTCCCATGGCTGCTCCCCGAAATCTCCAGTTCGACACGCTCAGCCTGCACGCCGGCCAGCGGCCCGATCCGGTCACCGGCGCGCGCGCGACGCCGATCTACTTCACCACGTCCTTTGTCTTCCGCGACGCCGATCACGCCGCGGCGCTGTTCAACATGGAGCGCGGCGGGCACGTCTATTCGCGCATCTCCAATCCGACCAATGCGGTGCTCGAGGAACGCGTCGCGGCCCTCGAAGGCGGCGTCGGCGCCATCGCCACCGCAAGCGGCCAGGCGGCGCTGCATCTCGCGGTGGCGACGATCGCGGGCGCGGGCTCGCACATCGTCGCCTCGCGCGCGCTCTACGGCGGCTCGCACAACCTGCTCTCCTACACGCTGCCGCGCTTCGGCGTCGAGACCACCTTCGTCAATCCGCGCGATCCCGGCGCCTGGAAAAAAGCCATTCGGCCGAACACGAAGCTCCTTTTCGGCGAGACGCTGGGCAATCCGGGATTGGATGTGCTCGACATCGCTTCGGTGGCGGCGATCGCGCACCAGGCGAAGCTGCCGCTGCTGGTGGACGCGACCTTCACCACGCCCTATCTGCTCAAGCCCTTCGACCATGGCGCGGACCTGATTTACCACTCCGCGACCAAGTTCCTCGGCGGGCACGGCGTTGCCATCGGCGGCGTGCTGGTGGACGGCGGCACCTTCGATTGGGAGGCCTCGGGAAAATTTCCCGAGCTGACCGAGCCCTATGCGGGGTTTCACGGCATGAATTTCCAGGAGGAGTCGACCGTCGCCGCGTTTCTCTTGCGCGCGCGCCGCGAAGGCCTGCGCGACTTCGGCGCCTGCATGAGCCCCGCGACCGCGTTTCAGATCCTGCAGGGCGTCGAGACGCTGCCCCTCAGGATGCAGCGCCACGTCGAGAATACGCGCAAGGCGGTCGCCTTTCTCGGCGCGCATCCCGCGGTCGGATCGATCGCGTACCCCGAGCTGCCCTCGCACCCTGACCATGAGCTGGCGAAGAAGCTGCTGCCGCGCGGCTGCGGCGCGGTGTTCAGCTTCGACCTGAAGGGCGATCGCGCCGCGGGCGTGCGTTTTATCGAGGCGCTGAAGATTTTTTCCCATCTTGCCAACGTCGGCGATGCAAAATCTCTGGTCATCCATCCGGCAAGCACCACGCACTTCCGCATGAGCGACGCCGCGCTCGCCGAAGCCGGAATCAGGCCCGGCACGATCCGGCTTTCGATCGGCCTCGAAGATCCCGACGACCTGCTCGAGGATCTCGCGCGCGGCCTGCGCGCTGCGCACAAGGCCTGAACCGTGGAACTCGAAGTCGGCGGCGAAGGGGTTTACGTCTACACCGGAGGCAAGGCGTTCGACGCGAAGCTGCCGACGGTCGTGTTCATCCACGGCGGCGCGCAGGACCACTGCGTCTGGGTGCTGCAATCTCGCTATCTTGCCCACCACGGCTACGCCGTGCTCGCCGTCGATTTGCCGGGACACGGCAAGACAAAGGGCCCGCCGTTGGCGCGCATCGAGGACATGGCCGACTGGATCATTGCGCTGCTCGACGCGGCCAAAACAAGGGCGGCGGTGCTCGTCGGCCACAGCATGGGATCGCTCGTCGCGCTCGAGTGCGCGGCGAGATATCCGGCGCATGTCAGCCGCATTGCGCTGCTTGGCACCGCTTTCCCGATGCGCGTATCGCCCGAGCTGCTCGAGGCGACGAAAGACAACGAGAGCGCCGCGCAGGACATGATCAACATCTGGTCGCACTTCGCCCATGCCCACTATCCGGGCAATCCCGGCCCCGGCTCCTGGGTGATCGGCGGAAACCTGCGCCTGATGCAGCGCCAGAAACCCGGTGTGCTGCACGCCGATTTCGCCGCCTGCAATAACTACACGGCGGGAATGGAGCGCGCCGCGCGGGTGAAGTGTCCGGCCCTCTTTATGCTCGGCGATCGCGACATGATGACCCCGCCGCGCGCGGGGACCCAGCTCGCCGAAGCCATCGCGCACGCCAGGATCCTCCAGCTCGCCGGAACCGGCCACAATCTCATGGGCGAAAAGCCCGACGAAGTCCTCGACGCGCTGGCCGGATTCCTCCGCGCGGCGGCTTGATCGGCGCGGCGAGCCCCTCAGGCGCAACATTCATGGGCGATACGGGTTTGGGGATATCATATTCGGCGCACGTGACGCAGGCCTCGCGCCGCGACCGTGCAGGGACGCCATGAGAATGATCGAACAGGTCTGGGCAGACCTCAAGTGGCTCGCGTTCTACGCGCAATATTGCGCGGGGAACAATATTGACAAGCCGTTTTGCGGCGATTTCCGCTTCTGGGCGGTCGGCGCCGCAGCGGGGATCGCGGCGCTCGTCGTGGCGATTTTCGCCTGGCGGATCGCAAGAACACTCTCGCAATCCTACGGAAACTGGAGATACCGGAAGGCGCTCGCGGCCGTCGCGGACGCCGAGACAATGGAAAAGTACAAATGGACGGGCGATCGAATCCCCGACGTGCACGAGTCCAGTGAAGAACTGGCGGCGAAAATAAGGAATGCCGTTAAAGCGGGCAGATCGTCGCCGGGTGAAAAAGCGTAACACTTCGCCGGCGGGGACGCGGCAAGGTCCGGATTGCCGGCACGCAGCCTGAGTGTTATTGTATCTGCGCGAATGGCTTCGAAATTCGCGATCCACATGTCCAACTTGAAGAGAAAGGGGAGAACCATGAAGGCAAATGTCGTCCGCTTTTCCGTCGCTGCTTTATTTGCGATTTCAACATCGGCAGCCTCGGCGATGGAGGTAAGACCGCTTCTCAAGGCCGGCTATGACACCGGCGGGGATACGCTTGTGACCGTCGTTTTCACCAACGGCGACCGGCAAGACATCAAGTCCAGCCAGGGGCTCTTTTTCGGCGGCGGCATGTCCATCGTCAACGCGGCCGGAACGCTCGAAAGCGAGCTTGCGCTGACCTACAAGATCGACCTGATACACGCCTCCAACGGCGACGTGACCTGGTCGCGCTGGCCGATCGACGCCCTGGTGTTCTACCGCTGGCCCCAGGTGAGGTTGGGCGGCGGCTTGACCTACCACGTGAGCCCGAGCCTGAGCGGCAGCGGCGTGGCGTCCAACATCAATCTGGATTTCAAGGACAGCCTCGGCTACATTATTCAGGGAGATTGGCGCATCACGCCGAGGATGAATCTCGGCTTGCGCTACAGCAGCGTGGATTACAAGACCAATACCGGTCCCAAGGTCAACGCTGCGGGCGTGGGCCTTGTCTACAGCATCAGCTTCTGACCCTTGTCGGATTCGCTGATGCCGCGCTCAGGCAGGCGACGACCGGAAACGTTTCTGCCGCCGGCTGCGGCGGGACCGGTCGCCCTGCTCGTCGCCACGCGCAAGGGCGCGTTCATCCTGAAGTCGGACCGCGCGCGGCGCGCGTGGAAGACCGCCGGGCCGCATTTCCTCGGCCACACCACGCACCATGCGATGCTCGATCCGCGCGACCGACGCACGCTGCTCGTCGCCGCGCGCACCGGCCACCTCGGGCCGACCATATTCCGCTCGGGCGATCTGGGAAGGAGCTGGAAGGAAGCGGCCAGGCCGCCCGCCTTTCCCAAGGCGCCGGAAGGAGCGAAGGGGCGCGTCGTCGATCACACGTTCTGGCTCGCCCCCGGCCACGCGAGCGAGCCGCGCGTCTGGTACGCGGGCACCTCGCCCCAGGGCCTGTTCCGCTCGGAAGACTCGGGCGACACGTGGACGCCGGTCTCCGGCTTCAACGATCATCCGATGGTCCCGAAGTGGACCGGCGGGGAGCAGGACGGCACGCCGGATGGGCCGAAGCTGCATTCGATCCTGATCGATCCGCGCGATCCGGCGCACATGTACATCGGCATGTCGAGCGGCGGCGTTTTCGAGAGCCGCGACCAGGGCCGGGACTGGAAGCCGCTCAACGCCGGCTGTCTCGCCGACTTCCTCCCCGATCCGCACCCGGAGTACGGCCACGATCCGCACTGCGTGCGGCTGCATCCGCTCGCGCCCGACGTTCTCTACCAGCAAAACCATTGCGGCATCTATCGCATGGAGCGCGCGCAGGGGCGCTGGGAGCGCATCGGCCTCGCGATGCCGAAACAGGTCGGCGACATCGGCTTTCCGCTCGTATTGCACCCGCGCGATCCGGACACGGCGTGGGTATTCCCCATGGACGGCACCCAAGTGTGGCCGCGCACCAGCCCCGGCGGAAAACCGGCGGCGTATGTGACGCGCAATGCGGGAAAGACCTGGAAGCGCCTGGACGCGGGGCTGCCGAAGAACCAGGCGTGGCTGACGGTAAAGCGCCAGGCGATGAGCGCCGACGCGCACCAGCCGGTCGGGATCTATCTCGGAACCACCAGCGGTGAAGTCTGGGCGAGCACCCATGAAGGCGCGAAGTGGACGTGCATCGCGCGCCACCTGCCGCAAATTTACGCGGTGGAGGCGGCCGAGCTCTGAGCATGAAGGTGCTGATCCCCGGCCCGCTGCGTTCGTATACAGGGGAGCGGCGCGAAGTGCAAGCAGCCGGCTCGACCGTCGGCGAGGTCCTCGCCGATCTGGACCGCCGCTATCCGGGGATCCGCTTCAGGATGATCGATGAGCAGGACGGCATTCGCCGCCACATCCGCATCTTCGTCAACGGCGGCCAAGTGCGCGCGCTCGATGCGCCGTTGCGCGCGGCGGACGAAGTGCTGATCTTCCAGGCTCTGAGCGGTGGCTGAGCCGCGAAGCGCCGCCGCCGTCAATCCCGCAGCTTGAGGAGCACCGGCTGGTGGTCCGATGCGTCGGTGTTGCCGTTCACCACCACATCCTCCACCCGGTCGGCGAGGTCTTCGGTCACGAAGATGAAATCGCAGCAGAACGCCGGCCCCGGCCATTGCTGCCTGTCGTGCACGCCCAGCGTCGGCGCGTGCGGCTCGCCGGGATGGCGGATCCGCCACGCATCGCGGTAGGCGTGCGCGCCGGGCGCGATCGGCGCCTGCAAGCGCGCGTGCAGCGCGTCCTCGGGCCGGAAATTGAAATCGGCGGTGAGGATGCCGGACGCGGGACGCGGCATGATATCGAAGGGGCCGCCCTCCTTTTCCTTGCGGCGCCGGTCGCCGGCGTGTCCCGCCGCCTCCGCCTGGAGCTCGCGCAGCCGCTCGACCTGCGCCGCGCGCTGCTTCGGCGAGAAATACTCCAGATGCGTGGTGGTCACGCGCAGCGGACCCGAGGGCGTTTGCAATACGGCCTCGATGGCCGCTCGCTGCATGCTCGGCGTCTCCGGATCGGCCGGCCACGGCAGCAAGTGGCGGAACGCCTGTAGCACCGGCAGGCGGGTGATGAGCGCGTTGCCGAATTCGCGCCGCTCGCCGTCGGGCGCGATAACGTCCGTCCCGAGCCCCTTGATTACGGTGTATCCGTCGAGCAGACCCGCCAGCGTCTGGTACTGGTCCTCGCCCATGCTTCCCGGCAGGCCGGCATAATTGCGCGAGATTTCCTGCAGGCACAGCACGTCGAAATCGGCCATTTCGCGCGCCGCCGCGACGATGCGGGCCGGGTTGACCCGGCCGTCGCAGCCGCGGCACCACTGGGCATTCCAGGAAATGAGGTTCATCGATGCATGCCCGCAGCGGGCCTTGTCGCGTTCGCGGACATTGGCTCCCCCAGGATTTATTCTTGTCCATTATTATGGCAAGGGTGCGATCGCATTATGACAGCGAAACCCGGACAAGGCGACTCATGACACCCATTCCCGATTCCCGAACGCCCCGCGCCGGCGTGGCTTTGGCCCTCCTGCTTGGCTGCGCCCTGCCCGTTCAGGCGCAACAGCTCCCCCTCGAGCGCATCAAGCTGCCGCCCGGATTCGAGATCAGCGTGTTCGCCGAGAACATCCCGAATGCGCGCTCGCTCGCGCTCGGCAAAAACAACGTGCTCTTCGTCAGCACGCGCTCGGCCGGCCGCGTATACGCGGTGCGCTACAGGGACAACAAGGCCACGCAGCTCATCACGCTCGCCTCGGGCCTGCAAATGCCGAACGGCGTGGCGCTGCGGGACGGAAGCCTGTACGTGGCGGAAGTGAACCGCATCCTGCGCTACGACAATATAGAAGCGCAGCTGGACTCGTTTGCGACCCACCCGCCCAAGCCGGTCGTGGTCACCGACCGCTTTCCGCGCGACTCGCATCACGGCTGGAAATTCATCCGCTTCGGCCCGGACGGCTGGCTCTATGTGCCCGTCGGCGCGCCCTGCAACATCTGCGAGCCGAATCCGGAGCGCTATGCGCTCATCGCGCGCATCCGTCCCGACGGCTCCGGCTACGAGGTGTTCGCCCGCGGCGTGCGCAATTCGGTCGGCTTCGACTGGGACCCGCGCACGAAGGAGCTGTGGTTCACCGACAACGGCCGCGACTGGCTCGGCAACGACCTGCCCTCCGACGAGCTCAACCACGCGCCCAAGCGGGGCATGAACTTCGGCTATCCCTATTGCCACCAGGGCGACACACCCGACCCGGATTTCGGCACGCGCGACTGCTCCGAATTCATCCCGCCCGCGGTCAAGCTCGGGCCGCACGTCGCCTCGCTCGGCATGCGCTTCTACACGGGCAGCCAGTTCCCCGCTGAATACAGGAACAACATTTTCATCGCCGAGCACGGCTCCTGGAACCGGAGCAGGAAAATCGGCTACCGCGTGAAGCGCGTCGTGATCGAGGGCGCTCGCATCGTGAAGCACGAGGTGTTCGCCGAGGGCTGGCTGCAAGGCGAGTCCGTCTGGGGCCGGCCGGTGGACATCGAGCAGATGCCCGACGGCTCGCTGCTGGTGTCCGACGATCACGCCGGGGCGATCTACCGCATCACCTACCGGGAGCGCTGATACCCTCGCCGCTGTCGGGGACAGTATTGAGCGTGCCCATCAAGGACGCGACGCACTTTGTCCTGTTCGAGAAGCCGCGCTTCGAGTTCTTCGGCGAAATCCTGAAATTCCTGCGGGAGTAGCCCGGAAAGGGGTCCGAAACCGGCAGCCCGCCGCCGGTTTCGGGCCATCGCGCCGGAGCCCCACTCTCCCCGGCACCCACAACAGGTAGGGCCTCGTTTCTTCTTTTTATCAACAGGTTGTAAATTTCTCCTAAAGCGGATTGCAAGCTCAAAAAGGAAGGCGTAGGCTATTCGCAAAAATCCCCGCAACAAAGGCCCGACCGATGACTCCCGAACAAGCACTTGAAGCGCGTGCCGTTTCCGCTCCCCTGCCCGACCAGGAAATCTGCCGGGATTCCCTGCTCGAGAAGTACGCCAAGGGCGACGAGCAATCCATAGAAGACGTGCGCTCGCGCGTGGCGCGCGCACTGGCCGCCGCCGAGCGCGAAGACAAGCGCGCGCTCTGGGAGAACCGCTTCTACGAGGCAATGGAAGCCGGATTTATTCCCGCCGGCCGCATCAATTCCGCCGCCGGCATCCCGATGCAGGCCACCCTCATCAACTGCTTCGTGCAGCCGGTGGGCGATTCGATCTCGGAGGTCGTGGACGGCAAGCCCGGCATCTACACCGCGCTTCAGGAAGCCGCCGAGACCATGCGCCGCGGCGGCGGCGTGGGCTACGACTTCTCCGCGATCCGGCCCCGGGGCGCCGAGGTCAAGGGCACGCGCTCGCGCGCGAGCGGCCCGGTGTCCTATATGCGCGTGTTCGACCGCTCCTGCGAGACGGTGGAATCGGCCGGCGCGCGCCGCGGCGCGCAGATGGGCGTGCTGCGCTGCGACCATCCCGACATCGAGGACTTCATTCACGCCAAGGACCGGGGCGACCTCGCCAACTTCAATATTTCCGTGGGCGTCAGCGACGCCTTCATGCAGGCGGTCGAGCGCGACATCGAAGTGGAGCTCGTGCACAAGGCGCGTCCGCATGCGGACGCGATCGCGGCCGGCCGGGAGGACGGCCCCCCCGCATACCAACGAGACGACGGCCTGTGGGTCTACGGCAAGCCGCGGGCGCGCGAGCTGTGGGACCAGATCATGCGCTCGACCTACGATCACGCCGAGCCCGGGATTCTTTTCATCGACCGCATGAACCGGGACAACAATCTCAATTACTGCGAGACGATAGAGGCGACCAACCCGTGCGTGACCGCCGATACCTGGGTGATGACTTCGAAGGGGCCGCGGCAGGTCAGCGAGCTCATCGGAATCCGGTTTGAAGCGCTCGTGGACGGAAAACCCTACGAGACCGAATCCGAAGGATTCTTCGCGACCGGAACCAAGCCGGTATACGGGCTGCGCACGCGCGAGGGCCACGCGCTGCGTCTGACGGCAGATCATCCGGTGCGGCGCGTGTCGCGCAAGACCCGCCACGTCCAGGAACTCGAATGGATCAAGGCGGGCGAACTGAGAGCGGGCGACGAGATCCTGCTGCACGACCACCGCGCGCTCGCCGGGTGGGCCGGAGCGCATTCGACCTCCGAAGGCTATCTCATCGGCTTGCTGCTCGGCCACGGTACGCTCACAAGAGACATGGTGGTGCTCGGCGCCTGGGACCCGGGCGCCGTGATGCAAGCCAACGGCGGCTTTCGCATCGCTCGCGGGGTGGCGGCGATGATGAACGCGGCTGAAACCGCGGCGCGCACGCTGACGCACCCTGCGGAATTCCACGGCTGGCAGCGCGAAGTCGCGGGCCAACCGGGCTATTTCCGCTTCGAGCTCGGCGCGCTGCAAACGCTCGCGCTTTCGCTCGGCATGCAGCCGGGACACACAAAGATCACCCCCGCTCTCGAAACCTGCTCCTCGGACTTCTACAGGGGAATTCTGCGCGGCTTGTTCGACTCCGACGGCTCGGTCCAGGGCTCGCAGGAAAAAGGCTTTTCGGTGCGGCTCGCGCAGGAGAACGCCGCCACGCTAGAAGCGGCGCAGCGCATGCTCGCGCGCCTCGGCATTGCGTCCACCCTCCGGCGGATCGCGGAATCCTGCGAGCTGGCGATCACCGGAGAGAATCTTGAGCGCTTTGCCGAGAGAATCGGGTTCGCCGACGCCGACAAATCCGCGCGGCTCGCGCAGCTGCTGGGCGCCTGCAAACACGATCTGGATCGCGAGGAATTCACCGCCACGATCGAGTCGCTGAGTGAAGACGGCGTCGTGCCGGTGTACGACGTCAGCGTGAAAGACGTCCACGCTTTCGATGCGAACGGCTTTTGCGTGCACAACTGCGCCGAGCAGCCGCTGCCTGCCTACGGCTGCTGCTGCCTCGGCTCGATCAATCTCACCCGCTTCGTCAGCCACCCGTTCCTGGAGAACGCGGTGTTCGATTACGAGCGCTTCGGCAAAGTAGTCGAAGTGGCGGTGCGCATGCTCGACAACGTGCTCGACGTCACCGCCTGGCCGCTCAAGGCGCAGCACGAGGAAGCGATGGCGAAGCGCCGCGTGGGTCTCGGCTTCACGGGCCTGGGCGACGCGCTCATCATGCTGCGCCAGCGCTACGACAGCGAAGCCGCGCGCGAGACCGCGGCGAGGATCTCCGAGTTCATGCGCGACACCGCCTACCGCGCCTCCGCCGATCTCGCGCTCGAGCGCGGCGCGTTCCCGCTCTTCAACGCCGACATGTACCTCACGGGCTCGAGCTTCGCCGCGCGCCTGCCGCAGGAGCTGAAGGCGCATATCCGCAAGCAGGGCATCCGCAACAGCCACCTGCTCTCGATCGCGCCCACCGGCACCATCAGTCTCGCCTTTGCCGACAACGCCTCGAACGGCATCGAGCCGCCCTTCTCGTGGGTGTATACGCGCAAGAAGCGCATGGCGGACGGCGCGCTCAAGGAATTCCCGGTCGAGGACTACGCCTGGCGCATCTACAAGCACGCGGGCGGCGACATGCAGAAGCTGCCGCCCCATTTCGTCACCGCGCTCGAGCTCTCGGCCACCGCGCACAAGGACATGGTCGCCGCGGTCGCGCCCTACGTGGACACCAGCATCTCCAAGACCGTCAACGTGCCGGAGAATTATCCCTACGCCGAATTCCAGAGCCTGTATTTCGACGCGTGGAAGGCCGGGCTGAAGGGGCTCGCGACCTATCGCCCCAACAGCGTCATCGGATCGGTGCTGTCGGTCGAGCCGCAATCTCAGCCGCAGGACTTCGTCAATAACGACCGCAACCGGCGCATCGAGATCAAGGCCGTGCCCGAACCGGTGCTCGCAAGCTTGCGCTGGCCCGGCCGGCCGCGGCTGTCCACCGGCAATCCGGCGTGGACTTACATGATCGAGCACCCGCACGGCCATTTCGCGCTCTTCGTCGGGCACGTCGAGACCGAGGGGCGCATGCACCCGTTCGAGGCCTGGGTGAACGGCGCCGAGCAGCCGCGCAGCCTCGGCGCCGTGGCGAAGACGCTCTCCATGGACATGCGCGCGAACGACCCGGCGTGGCTTAGGCTCAAGCTCGAGACGCTCGCCAAGACCGTCGGCGACGACGCCTTCGACATGCCCTTCCCGCCCAGCGGCGAGAAGAAGCGCATGCCCAGCCTGTGCTCGGCCGTGGCGCAGCTCGTGCGCTGGCGCTGCGAGGAGATCGGCGCGCTCCCCGATTCCAAGCACGGATCGGTGCTGGATGCCATGTTCAGCCTGAAGGAGCCGAAGACCGGCACCGACGGCACCATGTCCTGGACCGTGGACGTGCTCAACCCCGGCGCGCGCGACGATTTCGTGCTCGGGCTGAAGGAAATTACTTTACCGGACGGCGTCACGCGCCCGTACTCGATGTGGCTCTCGGGTGAATACCCGCGCTCGCTCGACGGAATGTGCAAGATCCTGTCGCTCGACATGCGCATCATCGATCCGGCCTGGATCGGCATGAAGCTCCGGAAGCTCCTCAACTATCCCGAGCCGCTCGGCGACTTCATGGCGTTCACGCCCGGAAGCAGGAAGCAGCAGAACTGGCCCTCCACCGTCTCCTACGTCGCGCGGCTCATCATGCACCGATACGCCATGCTCGGCATCCTCGACGAGGAAGGCTACCCGGTGCAGAGAATGGGCGTGCTGGAAGCTCCCGTGCCCGGCGCCGCGCCGCGCATGAAGGGCCTGCGCTGCGGCGAGTGCGGCAACAACGCGGTGATCAGGAAAGACGGCTGCGATTTCTGCAGCGCGTGCGGGTGGGTGGGGGTGTGCGGGTAGAGCTGCGTTCCTCGACCGGAGGGAGACGAATCGGGTTTCAGCGGGCCGGAGGCGCACCGATTAGAAATGACCGCACTAGCGGAGGCACTGAACACGGAACCGAGGCAGCCGATCGGCGTCTCAGGTCCTTGATCCTATGACAAATCTTCAATTAAACCTGACGAAAGGCGGAATGCAATCCGCCTGTTCGGGTTTCTAAATGCGGCTCTTATGTTTTCATGATCTTTCGGCCTGCCTTGCGGTTCTTGACGAGACCGCGTCCACCCTTCGCCTTGGCAGCACGCCGTTTGGCCGCCGTCATTCGCCCGCCTCTGCTTTTCTTCATTGTCATCACTCCTTCAAATAGGGACCGTTGGAATGAGCCAGTCAACTGCGACGTGGCGAAACGCTTTTAGGAGCGTTCCGGAATGGCTCTCGGCATCCCCCGAAAATCGGGGGATGCCAGAGATTAGATATGCAAGTTACGCGCTCGTCTGTTGGCCAACCCACATAGGCGACCCGGGCCAACAAGGCACTCCAACCGACGTGCTCGGTTCGCGAGCACTCGGCTGAGCTTGGGCGTTGGGCGTCGTTTAAATAGGAGAATCGAGTATGCCGAGTAAGTATGCTGTCGTTTCGGGTGTTCTCTTCGGCGTTGTAGCGGTGATTCAGGCTGTGCGTGCCCTGAATCAATGGTCGGTGCACGTCGGCACCCTCGAAATACCGGTCTGGGCTTCGTGGGTCGCGATGGTCGTTACCGGAAGTCTCTGTGTGTGGGCGTTTCGCTTTGCGCGAAAGTAATGTCGTCAGGCGCGGCGCGCCCATGGCGGATGGATTTTCCTGCCGCTCTTATCGCTCGGTATCAACCGACGTGGTGCCGCCGGTGAATTTGACGCGCGGATTGCGCACGCGCAGCAGCCACAGGCGGAAGGACTCGCGTGCATACTTCAGGCTGAACATGAGGTAGAAGAACTTGAACAGCCAGAAGCGCGAGCGGACGCCGATGTCGCGGAATACATCGCCGGCGAGCAGCGAGGTCACCGCTTCCTGCACGCGAAACGGATTTCCGGGGTGCAGCAACAGGCTGCGTATGCCCGGCGAGTTGAAGCGCCAGATGAACCAGGAGAAGGTCTTCACGCCGCGCTGGACCATGCGCTCGAAGTGCCGGAACCTGGATTCGGCAGCGGGATCGTTGCGCAGCCAGGCATCGACTGCCTCCGCGCCCCGCACGCCGCTGTTCATGCCCAGCAGCACGCCGCTGGAGAAAATCGGGTCCACGAACGCGTAGGCGTCGCCCACCATGATGTAGCGCTCGCCGCGCATGCGCGTGGACTGGTAGGAATAGTTGCCCGTCGCGCGCGCTTCATTGCCGACAAGCGTGGCGTTGCGCATGCGGTGGCGCATCTCCGGGTGTCCCAGGGCGAGGGTCTGCAGCAGATACTCCGCGGGGCTGTTCTTGCGTTGCTTGAGGTATTCCGGGCGGCATACCGCGCCCACGCTCATGCTGCCGTCCTTGAGGGGAATCATCCAGAACCAGCCGTGCTGGAACCAGTAGATGCTGATGTTGCCCACGTATTCGCCTTCGCGCCGGTCCACGTTGAGGAAATGGCCGAAGATCGCGGCGCTGGCGTGGTGGGTGCTCTTCTGCTTGAGTTTGAAATGCCTGGACAGCAGCGTGTCGCGGCCGGAAGCGTCGACGAAAAAACGGCAGGTCCAGCTGTATTCCCGGCCCTGCTCGTCCACCGCGTGGGCCACCGGGTTGCCGCCCTTCGGGAAGTCGACGCCGGTTACGCGCAAGCCTTCCAGCACCTGGGTGCCCTTGGCCGCGCTGTTGCGCAGCAACAGGTTGTCGAATTCGGAGCGGCGAACTTCGTAGGCGTAGGGCTGGCTCTTGTCCAGCGCGAAGGAAAAATGGAACTGGTGATGGCCCCTGACCTCAAGATCGGAGTTGAAGTCGGCGCCGGGCTTCTTGATGCCGATGGCGTCCACCTGTTCCAGCACGCCCAGGCGCTTGAAGATCGGCAGGTTATGCGGCAGCAGCGATTCTCCGATATGAAAGCGCGGGTGGTGTTCTTTCTCCAGCAAGGTGACGCGCCAGCCCATCTCCGCAAGCAGGGCCGAGACGGTCGAGCCGGCAGGACCGCCGCCCACGACGAGGACATCGCACTCTTTCAGGCCGGCCGCGGCCGGGTTCGGATTAGACATGGCAGTGGTGAAACATGGGTCAGCTCAGACCCTGTCTATTTTAGTGAGCAGGCTTCCCGGAAGCTTAGGAGCCGGCTCACCCGACCCGCGGGTAATTTGCGCCGGCACCCCCTGCAATCCAGGCGTGGAGTGTAGCCTCTATCGCCTGCCGCAGGTGCTCCATCCCAAATGTCACATCTTGCACGGCGCCGTTTACATAAAAGGCAGGCGTTGATCGTACCCCGCTTCCATTGCCGCTGAAGAAAAGCTGGTGGAGCCGCCTTCTGGGCTGAGCGGGGGCGAAAAACCGCTCAATTCAAAAGCAGCCGGACGGCCGCCGTCCTACTCATAGAAGACGTGGTTGCCGATCCGGGCCACCGCTTGTTTTTCTCTCGCCCAGCTCGGCTTGATGTAGTTGGCGTGGTAGAACAAGGCGCTCTCCAGCACCGGCGCCTCCTGCCGATAGTAGACCGCTTCGGCCACTTTCCAGGCCCGTTGCCAATCCTCGCCCATGGGTATCGGCGCTTGCTCCAACTCCGTCCATGAAAAAGCGCCCACATAGCGCCTGCGCAGAGGATCCCAGTTTTTCTGATGGACGACGCCGCAAACCGTATTGGAGAAACGGCCCGAAGCCTTGCGGTTCATCGTGACTTCCGCCACGGCATACTGACCGGCCATGGGCTCGCCGCGCGCCTCGAAATACACATTGCGGGCAAGGCAGAGCAGATTGCGCCTGTCGTCCTGACGCGCGAAAGTTGCCTGCAGCGCGAAACCGAACATCGTGATGACCAGGCCGACGATCAAGGCAAACACCCACGGCAGCTTGTTTGTCGTGTACCAGATGACGCGCACGCCATACCACCGGTGCGCCATCGCCCAGGCGAACCGGGAAGGGAGCTCCGTCAAAGGTCTCAGGACCATATCTTCGAGATCGGTGGTGGGTTCGCCGGGCCATCCAGCTCCGGTGAGGGTCGGATTATCCAGTATATTGCGGGCATTTCAAGCAATCCAAGGTCAGCCGGCATCTCCTCAGGGAATAAGTCGCAATCGAGTGCGCCCAGCCAGATCAGACGACATCCCCCGGCAGCCGGCGGGAAAAGACCCGGTTGCAGCGCGGGGAGTCAGGGTCTGGGATAATCGGCGGCACGCAGGATCGAAAATCCACAGGAGGGAACCTCAAATGGGCAGCGAAACGCGCGAAGTCGTGGTCGTGGACGTCAGGATTCCGTTCCTGTCGATGGTCGTGCTCCTGGTCAAATGGTCCATCGCAGCGATACCGGCCGTGATCATCCTCATAGTCTTGACAGCCGTCGTGTCAGCGGTGCTGGGCGGAGTATTTCATGGGAGCTGGATGGGCAAGGGAATGATATAGCGTGGCCACGCCCGCCCGTTCTGCCCGCGCAGCTTGCGGGATCCGGGGTCATTCTTTCCACATGCAGCAACTTGCCTCTGAGCGCCTTTGAAGATCTCCATACTCGACGATTATCACGACACGGTTCGCACGCTCAAATGTTTCGGCAAGCTGGCCGGCCATGATGTCAGGATCTGGAACGATCACGTCCAGGACGTCGCTGCGCTGGCCGATCGTCTGAAAGATACCGAAGTGCTGGTGCTGATACGCGAACGGACCCAGATCCGCGCACCCCTGCTCGAGCGCCTGCGCAAACTCAAGCTCATCAGCCAGCGCAGCGTTTATCCGCATATCGACATCGATGCCTGTACGCGTCTGGGCATCGTCGTGTCTTCAAACCAGCACCCCGGCACTCCGTCCCATGCCACCGCGGAACTGACCTGGGGGCTGATTCTTGCCGCAATGCGCCAGATCCCCCAGCAAATGGCCTCCCTCAAGGCCGGCAAGTGGCAGATCGGCGTCGGCAACAGAGTGCGCGAGCGGACCTTGGGAATATTCGGCTACGGCAGAATCGGCAGCGTCGTGGCGGGATACGGAAAGGCATTCGGCATGAAGGTGCTGGTGTGGGCGCGTGAAGCCTCGCGGGCGCGGGCGCGCGCCGACGGTTACGCCGTCGCGGGCAGCAAAGAGGCATTTTTCGAGGAGTGCGACGTCATTTCGCTGCACATGCGCCTCGTTGAAGCCACACGCGGCATCGTGACCGCACGCGACCTGGCCCGAATGAAGGCTACGGCCCTGATGGTCAACACCAGCCGCGCGCCGCTGATCGAGCCCGGCGCGCTCGTGAATGCCCTGAAGGCGGGACGGCCGGGCATGGCCGCAGTCGATGTATACGAAGAAGAACCGATGCTCGACACCCGCAATCCGCTGCTCACGATGGACAACGTCGTATGCACGCCTCACCTCGGGTACGTGGCGCGCGAGGAATACGAGATCCAGTTCGCCGATATCTTCGACCAGATCACCGCCTACGTCGCCGGCGCGCCGATCAACGTCGTGAATCCGGAAGTCCCGGGAAGCGCAAAATGAGCGCGACCGTGAACCGCGGCTCAGAGCCCGGTTGTCCTTTCTGGACAGGCTTTCTTGCGGATCGGAGCCGTCTTGATCTGGCTCAAAGGGCCTTCTTCAGTCCGGGCCAAACTGGCAATCGGTAACAGGGAAAGTTTCACGCTCATGCCCCTTCTTTCACAAATGATTGTCCAGCATCAGGAGATCCCGATGAGACAGATCGCATTCATTCTGGGCTTGATCGCCCTCGCCTCGGGGCCCGCCATGGCCGCCGATCCTGCCACGATCGACTGGGCAAGTGTCCCCGACAAAACGGTGACGCTGTTCTATCCCGGCCAGTCCTCCTATGAGTGGTTGCGCACTGCTCACAAAGGCGCGAAGGGAGTGCAAGGCGATCTGGCCTGCGTCACTTGCCACGCGGGCCAGGAGAAGGCTAAGGGGGACAAGCTGGTGATGGGTGGTCCCCTTGAGCCGAGCCCCGTCAAAGGCAAGAACGGCTCCGTGGATTTGAAGGTCCAAGCCGCGTACGACGCCAGGAACGCCTACCTCCGATTCCAGTGGAAGACCCTGAACCCCTACCCCGGAACCGAGCACCAGTATTTGCGCTTCGACGGCAAGGAGTGGAAGGTCTACGGCTATCCCAAGCTCGACAAAATTGTTCAGGAGGGAAAGGAACCCGGCATCTACGAGGACCGCCTGACAATCATGATCGACGACGGCAAGGTGCCGGGATTCTCCCGGCAAGGCTGCTGGCTCACCTGCCATGACGGCCTGCGCGACATGCCCAGGCAATTCACCAAGGAAGAAGTCGCCGCCAATGCATTGCTGAATGCCATCAAGAAGACCGACGTGCGCAAGTACCTGCCGGCCACCCGAACCGACCCGTCGGACTGGAAGACCGGCAAGACGCTCGATGACATCGCGAAGATCAAGGCCGCGGGCGGCTTTGTCGACCTGATCCAGTGGCGCGCGCACCGCTCGCACGCGGTCGGCATGGCCGACGACGGCTATGTCCTCGAGTTCCGCAACTCCGACTCGGGCAGCGACATGTTCGGCAGCAATGCCGACCCGAAGACGCACGCGCCCAGGTTCATGTGGGACCAGAAAAAGATGGGTTACAAGTCGATCACCGCGGACGACATGCGCAAGGGCGATCATTTCCTGATCCGCGAACGGAACGCCGTGCCGTTTGACCCCGATGCGAGCTGGAAAGAAGGTGACATGATTCCCGATTACGTCATCAGCCGCGAAAACGCCAAGGGCTCGGCCGCCGACAACAACGCGATCGCGCTCTGGAAGGACGGCATGTGGACCGTCGTGATCATCCGTCCCCTGGGGCTCGCGAACGACGACGACAAAGCCCTCAAGGAAGGCGGCGTCTACAGCGTGGGCTTCGCGGTGCATGACGACAACATCACGACACGAGGTCACCACGTGTCCTTTGTCAGGACCTTGGGGTTCGGCGCCAAGGCCGACATCCAGGCGGTCAAGCTTCCCTGAGCTGGGAGGCTGCCACAAAATGCGCGGCGCCTCGCGACAAGTTCACCGCGCCGCCGGCGGGGGTAGAATCTCTCCCAGGCAACCCCCGGAGAATCCCATGAAGATCGGCATTCCCGGC
>JBGPYQ010000138.1:0-8675 GCA_041493345.1 Gammaproteobacteria bacterium
CAGCGCCTGCTTCACCCGCTCCGGTGCAAAAGGCAGCGCGCGCAGGCGCTTGCCGGTCGCATGGGCGATGGCATTGGCGATCGCCGCTGCAGCCGGGCCCTGCGAGCCTTCGCCCACGCCGAGGAAACGCTCTTCGGGGCGATCGAGCAGCACGACTTCGACCTGCGGCACGTCCTCGAAGTGGATGATCGGGTAGTCCGCCCAGGACCGCGTCGTGACGCGCGTGCGGTCGTAACGCACCGCCTCCATCAGCGTCCAGCTCGCCGACTGGATGATGCCGCCTTCGATCTGGTTGACGACGCCGTCCGGGTTGACGATCTGCCCGGCATCGACCGCCGACACCGCGCGCGTGACGCGCACCTTGCCGCTCGCGCGATCGACTTCGACGTCGGCGACCACCGCGACGTAGCACGCCAGATTCTTGTACTTGGAGAACGCGAAGCCGCGCCCGCGCACGCCGTCCCCCTTCGCGTTGGCTTGCCAGCCGGCGCGTTGCGCGGCGGCTTCGATCACGGCCTTCGCACGCGGATCCTTGAGGTGCCGCAGGCGGAACTCGACCGGATCGGCGAGCGCGGCCAGCGCGAGCTCGTCGATGAACGATTCGAGCGCAAACACGTTGGCGTAGCCGCCGAGCGTGCGCAACGCCGAGGTGCGCAGCGGCATTTCCGGCAGGAAGTGCTTGACCACCTTCTGGTTCGGAAAATCGTAGAGCGGGATCGAGTTGCGCTCCCCGCCGCCGGTCGGCAGCGGCGGGTCCACCGGGAACGGAGCGTTGGATGGCTTCTCCAGGTGCCAGCTCGCCAGCAGATTGACGCCGCCGCTCGCGCCGGGCCGGTTGTTGTGCGGATAGGTCCAGACCTCATGCGTCCAGTTGACGACGTTGCCCTGGGCATCGATGCCGCCCGAGAGCTTCATCACCATCGCCGAGCCGTACGGCTCCCACTGGAACTCGTCGTCGCGCATCCATTGCAGCTTGACCGGGCGGCCGAGCGTTGCGCGCGCGACCAATGCCGCGTCGAGCGCCACGTCGTCGGCGCCGTTGTGGCCGTAGCAGCCCGCACCTTCGGCGTGGATGCAGTGGACGTTCGCAGGATCGGTCGCGAAGGCCTGGGCGAGATCGCCGCGCAGCGGAAACACGCCCTGGCTGTGCGTCCACACCGTGAGCTTGCCCTCGCGCCACTGCGCCACCGCGCACGAGGGGCCGATCGAGCCGTGAACCTGGAAGGGGCGCGTGTAGGTCGCGTTGAGCGTCCTGGCCGGCGCTGCGGCGGTCGTGGAGGTTTTTTCGTTGACCACGGAGTCCACCGACTTTGCCTTCGTCATCAGGTGCTCGTACAGGGCCTCGCCCGATGGCGGCAGCGATTCGCTCTCCTTCCATCGCGCGGACTTCTTCAGCGCTTCGCGCGCCTTGATCGCCTGCTCCTCGCGCTGCGCAGCCAAGCCGAGGAAATCGCCGTCGCGCACGACCGCGATCACGCCGGGCATGCGCTTCACGGAGGCCTCGTCAACGGAAACCAGCCGGGCGCCAGGTGAAGGTGGACGCACGATGCGTCCGAACACCATCCCGGGCAGGCGCACGTCCTGGACATAGGCGGCGCCGCCGGTCATTTTCTTCGGGATGTCGCGGCGAAGCACGCTCTTGCCGACCCACTTGTGCTCCGACGCGGGCTTGGGTTTGACCTTCGCCGATGCTTCGCGCCTGAAGTTGGCGTCGGCTACGAGGTCCCAGTAGGCCGCCGTCTTGCCGCCCGGCGCCGTGCAGGCGCCGTCGTTCACGGTGAGAGCGGTCGCCGCGACGCCGAGCTTTGCGGCTGCGGCGTTGAGCAGGATTTCGCGCGCCTCGGCGCAGGCGAATCGAAGCGCGGTGCCGCTGTTCTCGACCGACTGGCTGCCGGCGGTCTGGCCTTCGTTGGGAGTCAGCGCGGTATCGCCGTGTACGATCTTGATGCGCTTCAGATCGACGTCGAGCTCGTCGGCGGCGATCTGGCAAAGCGCGGTGCCGATGCCTTGCCCCAGCTCGATCTTGCCGGTAAAGAGGGTGACCGTGCCGTCCGCGTCGATGCGCAGCCAGGCGTTGAGCATGCGGTTGTTGTTGAGGCTGCCCGGCAGCGGGGCGGGCTTCGCCTGGCCGAAAGCAAGCTCGGGTGCGAGCGAAAACGCGATGACCAGCGCGCTGCCGGTCTTGAGGAAATCGCGGCGCGAGAGATCGGTTTTCATGCCATCTCCCTTGCCGCGCGCTGCACGGCGCGCACGATGCGGTTATGCGACGCGCACCGGCACAGGTGGTCGTTCAACGCCTGCTTGATCTGCTGCTCGCTCGGGCGGGGATTGCCGTCGAGCAGCGCCTTGGCGGCCATGATCATGCCGTTGCTGCAGTAGCCGCACTGGCAGGCCTGCTCCTCGATGAAAGCGCGCTGCAGCGGGTGCAGCTTGTCGATCGTGCCCAGTCCCTCGAGCGTGGTGATGCTGCCCTTGGCCGCGACCGATACCGGCACCGAGCAGGAGCGCGCGGACTTGCCGTCGATCAGCACGGTGCAGGCGCCGCATTGGGCGAGCCCGCAGCCGAACTTGGGGCCGTTCAGTTCCAGGTCGTTGCGCAGGACGTACAGGAGCGGCGTGTCGGGCGCGACCGAAGACACCCTTCGCGTCGCTCCGTTCACCCGCAATGTGAAGTCGGCCATGATCTCCTCCGGTCGGGGTATTGTGTTTGGGCGGGAAACGAAAGCGTACACCTCTGGGGCCGCCGGGGCCAGCGCAAGCGCCTCAGCAAGTCAGGTTGCTTTTCAACGATTCGGTTTAAAGTTACGACTCTCGAACTCTGATGGCTCGCGAGCAGGGTGAAAACCCTCTCGACGGTCTCGAATTCCATATTGACCGCCCCGATCACGAACCCGGCGATGACCAATGAAACGGCTATGAATGCCGCGGAGAGCTTGAGGCGAATTCCAATTACAGTTGCCTTTTCTGCCATCGGAAGATCTTCCAAGCCAAGCCGGACCGGACCGGGGTAATCTTCCCGGCGGCCGCAGACAGGCGAACTCGCGACAAGTATAGGCCGCCCCCGGACGGCCGACGATGCCGGACCCAATCCAGTCTCGCCGTCAGGACTCGCTCGCTTTCAGCGCGGTCAGCTCGATCTGCATCGTTTCCGCCGGATCGCTGAACCAGATCTGCGCGTCCTGAACCGTGCATTGCAATTGCATTGCGCGCGCCGCGAGTTTGCCCAGGGCCTGGCTGGCTGGGCTCGGGATGCGCCACACCGCCAGGTTTTTCGCCCGCGCAAGCTTTTCGGCGATCGGCTTCCACCACAGCTCCGCGCGGTTGCCGTAGGCGTACACCGTCACCCGGTGCGCGCGGCCGCAGGCGCGAAGCAGGCGCCTCTCGTCAGGCTGGCCGACCTCGATCCAGTGCGCGATCGCGCCGGTCAGGTCCTTTTGCCAGAGGTCGGGCTCCTCCGCGTCGGACAGGCCTTTGCCGAACGCAAGATGCTCGTGGGCGTTCAGCGCAAAAGCGAGCAGCCGCGCCATCATGCGCTCGTCGGTCTCGGAGGGATGGCGCGCCAGCGTCAGCGCGTGCCCGGCGTAGTAGTTGCGGTCCATGTCCGCGATTTGCAGAGCGGCCTTGCAGATCGTCGCCTTGAGCGCCATCGCGATAGCTTACGCGGTCGGCGCGCGCCGAACGACAACGAGCCGCTCAGTCGGCCGCGCGGGAATGCCGGGGGTGGACTCGGGACAACGGTCGGATCGAAGTGCAGACCGATCTGGATCCGGATTTCGACAAGCCTAGCGCGATTGCCCGCAAAGTGCCGTCAGCAGAATATCGGTAAAGCTGTCTCCTTCTGAAGCGCGAGTTACCGCGGCGGTGATCTGCGCGGCCTGCGTCGGCGCCGCTCTGACCGCTGCCAACGCCACCGCCGTCGCCTCCGTTGGCATTGCCCTCGTCACCGCCGCCGCGATCCTGGAAGCCTCCTGTGCCGGCGCCGCCGTGACCGCTGCGAACGCCACCGCCGCCGCCTGCGTCGGCACCGCCCTCACCGCCGCCGCCGCGATCTTCGCAGCCAATGTCGGAGCCGCTGTGACCGCTGCCGTCGTCACCGCCACCACCTGCGCCGGCGCCAACGCCGCTATCGCCGAAACCACCTGCACGGCCTGTGTCGGCGCCGCCGTGACCGCTGCCGTCGTCACCGCCACCGCCTGCGCGGGCGCCGCCGATGTCACCGCCGAGGCCACCTGCACGGCCTGTCCCGGCGTCGCCGAGACCGCTGCGTACGCCACCGCCGTCGCCTGCGCAGGCGCTGCCGTTGTCGCCGCCGACGCGATCCGCGCGGCCAGCCTGGGATTCCGTGCGACCGCTGCCGCCACGATCCGCGCGGCATTCGCCGGATTCGCCCGGATCTGTGCGCTGACCTGCGCCGCAATCGGCTCCATTGTCGGCTGCGTCGCCAGTTTCTGCGCGAAGGCCACTTGCGCAGCGCCCATTGCGAGCGTGGCTGCGAAACCTATCAACTTGATGGCCTTCCCCTCGAATAGCCCGGAAGATCGGAACGAACCCATTATGATCCACTATTAAAAAGCCCGGCGCGATGGGCGTCCGGCGGCAGCAGACATGCGCAGGCATGTCTGCTGAACGGACCTGGCGCTCCGACAGGCTGCTAAATGCAATACCGCCTGAGGAGTCCGACAAACCCCTATCGTTCGGTGGTACGCGTAACCCCCCACCATAGCGGCCGAGCATCTGGCCGTTGCCGCGGGGCGCGGATCATGGGCGAGTCGGAGGAAACGTTGTCCGCTTCCCCGCGGGCTCCGAAAGATGTGCATGAGCGAAGCCCGGTCGTCGCGGGCTTCGCTTTCACCGATGCACCACTACCTAGCGGCTCATTACCGAGTGCAGTGTCCTTTCGTCCGCACGACGCGACGAATCGCCAACTCCGCGATCACTGTGTACCGCTGCAATACACGTAGATATAGTGCGTCCACATCTTGTCGTTCGGCTTGATCGGGACATCGACCGTGCCGGCGCCGCTGAGTTGAACGTTGCGGCCGCAGGACGCTGCGTCGCACCAGACACTCGACACCTTGCAGCCAACCTGATCCTCGATGGTGATTTGATGCACGCCGGACTCCACCGCCTCGACATGCGCGAGGTTGTCACGCGTCCACCAGGACGGATTGTTGTACGAGTACTTCGTGTTCGACCCGCCTAGGGTGTCGGTCCACTTGGTCGTTCTGCCGGCCAACGTCTGCCCGGTCGCGCCGTCGAAAAATCTCGTATCGATCTCCAGGTTGTTCGTCTGCCCGACTTTGAAGTTATCGGTTTTGGTGTGCCGCGGGATGAAGCCGTGATAGTTCCCGGGGGCCTGACCGCAGTCGACCACGTCCAGTCCATTATTCACCCCGAGTGCGGCACAGCCCGCCAAGAAGTCGTCTCGGCGCACAACCCAGGCCTTGTATTCGCCACCCGGATTCGGGGTATCTGCGTAAGGCACCAGTTGCACCGTCGCGGCGTTATGATCGATGTCTACCCCCGTTTGATGCTGACAGCCGGTGGCAACGACGCTCGTGATCACTGCGTTTGTGACGACAAACTCGCGGCATTTCGCCGCATCCTGAGAGAGCAACTTCTTCCCACTGGGGTCCGTGACCTGGAACACATAGGTACCATCGTCAAGGCCGGCCGCGCCCTGCGGAGCTCCGGGGCCAGGCCCGCCGTCCAGATAAACGTCCTCCTTAGCTTGATAGATGTTGAAATTGACCTCCGAGCCGTCGACAACCGTCGTAAAGATCGCCCCCGACGGCGCATGCGCCAATGCACCAGGCGCTGCCGATGCTGCAATAAGGGACCCCAACACCAATGGAACGAAATGCGTGCGACCGATCGTTGCGCTTTTCATCTGAACCTCCCGAATGTGAGAAAACCAGCAAATGTTGTTCACAATTCAACCATCACGGCACCTAGACACGACCGCCGGAGACCTTGTAGGAGTCTCAGTCGTGATTGTCTTCCTAAAGCGATAGGAAAATCAATCCGTCCTGATCCTGCCCGTCGCCGGCGTCCTGTACCAATGCAACGCTGCAGTGATGCCCGATCGGCGCCCCATGCGCCCGGTGGCGCTCGATCGGGGTTGCCAGCGCGCGTTCGACCGTCCGATTCCAGCGCTTTCCGGGCGCCACGCGACCGGCGTCACGGCAAATCATGCAATCCCTGGGCTCGCCAGGTCAAGCGCGGGGCGCGTGCGGATTGCGACGCCGTACACGGCCAAGGGAAGAGGGAAACGGGAATCGGAAATCGGAAATCATTCCCGATTTCAAATTCCCGATTCTCGATTCTTCGTGCCGGTGTACTCGCTGAAAATCCCGTGGATGAGTTGCCGGTTGAGTGCGTGGAACCCGGCGCGGCCGAGCGCGGCCAGCACGGTGTCGGGCGGCACGCACAGGGCGATCGTGTCCCAGTAGAACTTCATGAGGCGCGCCGTATCCGCGCGCCGGCTGCCAAAGCGCGCGATGAACGGCACCACGCCGTTGAAGTAGAGGCGGGCGAGGCCGAAGCCCAGCCGGGATTGCGGGCGCGTGATCTCGAGGAGCAGCACGCGGCCGCCGGGCCGCAGCACGCGACGGTACTCGCCGAACGCCTCGTCCAGATCCGGCACATGCCGGAGCGCGTACCCCATCACAAGGAAATCGAACGACGCGCCGGCAAACGGCAGACGCTCGCCGACGCCGCGCACGACGGGCATGGCGACGTGACGCCGCCCCTCGCGCAGCATTTGTGACGATGGGTCGATGCCGACGATCCGGCCCGACGCGCCGACGATCGGCGCCGCCTCGCGCGCGACCAGTCCGGTGCCCGTGCCGACGTCGAGCACGCGCATCCCGGGGCGCAGGCCCGCGCGCACCAGCGCATCGCGGCGATACTTCTGTCCCGCGCCGAATGACGAGACGGAGCAAATCCAGTCGTAGTCGGCCGCCGATCGATCGAACATCGTGTTGACGGCCCGGGAGCGATCTTCCGCGCGCGTCCAGTACTTCGGGAGAATGGGGATCGGCGGCTGGCTCATCGACGTTCTGGCATCATTGTGAAGAAACAGGAAAATCAATGCGCCCGTCGCCGGCGTCCTGTGCCGATGCAACGCTGCAGTGATTCCGGATCGGTGCCCGGTGCGCCCGATGGCGCGCGATCGGGGCTGCCCGCGTGCTCCCCCGTCCGATTCCAGCGCTCCCCGGGCGCTTCGCTACGGACGTTGCGGCAAATTATGCAGTTCCCGAGCGCGCCAAGTCAAACGCGCCCTGCGCTCAGGCGATGTCGGGCGCCGGGTGGTAGGTGAGCGCGGCACCGGCGTGCGGCGATGCTTCCTTTGCCCGCTCCCCGCGTGCACGGTTCGAGTACCCGCCGAGCCGCGCATCATCCATACGCCGCGCGCGACGAACAGTACGTAGCTGATGGCGACGCAGCTTACGTGCGTGGTTTTGAGCGAGAGGTAATCCATCGAAAGCTCCGCCGGCCTTTAGTCTGCGTGCAAAAGGACCGCCTGGCCCTTGCTCTCGAACGGCTCTTTCCAACCGCACCGTCGCCCCCCAATCATCCCGGCTTGCCATCCAGCCGGGGCCGCGACAGTATCGGCCAGTAGCGCACAGCGTACAGGCCGAAAGCCGCGGCCCAGAGCAGCCCCGATAGCTGAACACTCGCCAGATACAGCACGGGCGACGCCATGCCGCCGAAGACTCGAACGATCGCCGCGACTTGTGTCAGCAGAAACGACGTGAACTCGAAGCCGTCCGCTTCGAGCGGACGCCCAGTATGGCCGCGCGCGGTACGGGTCATCATTCCTAGCGTCAAACCGCCAATCGCTCCTACGGTGAGCGCATGGGTGGCAAACGATCCGGTCAGCACTTCGAACCCGGACAGGCCGCGCAGCGCCAGGTGCACGACTATCCATGCGTATGCGGCATGAAGTACCCAAACCAGCGGAGTAGCGAGAGTCCGCCATGGTTGCCACAGAGCGAGGCGAACGCCATGTGCGATTGCGCTAATCAGCGCGATCGTGGCGACTACGATCGGATCCCACCGCAAAAGATCCGCGGCGAACAACATCAAGACACCGCCAAGAGCAAGCCCCTCCACCAGCGCATTACGCGTTGCGCGTGTACCGGGCACGCCGCTGTTGGTGAACATTGGTATGACTCGCCCACCCATGACCACCATGATGAACAGCACGACGTCCAGCGCGAGCCGCAGGCCCAACTGCGGCGAGAGATCGAGGCTTTCTCTCAATGCCAAGTGCACCGCGAGCACCAGCACGCCCATCAAAAGCAGCAGCCCGACGAAGAAATAGTTACGAACATTCCGCGATCGCAGCAACGGAATGCCGATCGCCACCGCGACGGCGACAGGAAAAGCCGCGTTTACCACGGCTGCCGTTATCTCGAGCGGTGTCAGTACCAGCACCCTGCCGCAGACCCAGAGCGCCGCCAAGGCCATCAGCGGCACGCCGCTTGCCGTCGGCTGGTTCGTCCAGACGCGTACTGCGGTCAGCAGAAAGCCCGCGATGACCGCAGTCGTGTATCCGAACAGCATTTCGTGGCCGTGCCATACCGGCCCCTGCAGGTACGCGGAAGGAAAGTAGCCTGAGAACTGCGCTGCCCAAAGCAGCACGCTGATGGCACTGAAGATGCTGGCCA
>JBGPYQ010000172.1:0-7372 GCA_041493345.1 Gammaproteobacteria bacterium
AACCCCTGTTCGAACGCAACCACAGTCAGGGGTTCCGCGCGTTCGAGCAACTCGTTGGGTCTCAAAAGGAAATCCGGATTGCCCGGCCGGCCGTAGCGCTCGTTGCCCATGGCGAAAGTTTCGTAAATCAGCACGGCGCCGGGACGCAATGCTTCGATCAGCCTCGGAAACTGCGGCCGGTGCAGGTAATTGGTGACGATTACGGCGTCGAAGCCCTCCGGCGCGAACGGCCACGGCCCCGCTTCGATGTCTGCGGCATGCACCTCGACTCCGTCGATTCCAGAAAGCGCGACTAGCGCCGCCTCGTCGCGGTCCACGCCGACCACGCCGAAGCCCAGGCCGCGCAGATAGCGCAGGTGCCGGCCGCGGCCGCAGGCGACGTCGAGCACGCGCCCGCCCGCCGCAATCAGATGCGCCCAGCGGCAAACCCAGGGAGACGGCGCATCGAAATCGTGGGCGGGCGTGGACATGTCGCCGACATTATCGCCCGCGCCGCGATCAGGACTAAACGGCGGACGAAACAGCGGCGGTGGCGGCCGGGCGGGTTCGAGGGCGACCTCTGCGACCTCTGCGGTTAAACTGGCCGCGTCAAAACGACGAGCCGGGCTGCTTGAGGAATTCAATCTCCTCGGAAGTGGATTCGCGGCCAAGTACCGCGTTGCGGTGGGGGAATCGCCCGAAACGCGCGATGATGTCGTAGTGGCGCCTCGCATATCCGTCCTGTCCGGGCGAATCGGCCGCGAGCGCCTCGAATAATTCGAGCGAACGGCGTTGCGCCGCCAGGTCCTCGGCGTGCTCGAACGGCAAATAGGCAAATAGGCGCTCGGCCGGCAGCAGGAGCTGATCGTAGCCGCGCTCTACCAAGTTCCGGGTCACGGCGAGCGCGAGGCGATCGCTCGCAAACGCGCGCGCTGTCCCGCGGAACATGTTGCGCGGGAACTGGTCCAGCACGATCACGAGTGCAAGCGCCGCAAGCGGCATCGCTTCCCAGCGCGCGAAATCGCCTCGAGCCGCGCACTCCCAGGTGTCCAGGAACCGCGTCCGGATATCAGCGTCGAAGGCTTCCGATTTTTCGAACCAGGCCTTGCGCGGACGGCCCCGCTCCGGAGATTCCGGCCCGCCAAACCAGAAGGCCAGCACGCCGGCGAAGTCGGGCATCAAAGACAGGATCGGGTATCCAGGAGTCAGGACCTAGCTGCAAAGACGCAGGTTGGCAAAATCGATCAGCATCGCCGGGCCGACGTAAGCACCGAGGGCGAGCAGAATGATGACTGCGAACACGGTCAACCCGACAGCGGAAAGAAGCTTTTCCTGATGCGTCATTTCCCGGATTTTAGCCCAAAAGCGGCGCCGTGCCACAGCGCCGGCCCCACCCAGAACCACAGGAGCAGCGCTCCGAGCGCCGCCGTTGCGGCAGCCAGCGAGAATGCCATCGATGCGCTCTGGAACTGCCAAAGCGCGCCAAACAGCGCGCCGGCGGGAATCGCGGCCAGGCCGACGATCAAGTGGTACCAGCCGAACGCCGTGCCGTACTCGCCGGGTTGCCCGAGCTCCTTGATCAGGGCCCGCTCCGCCCCTTCCGAAAGGCCGGCGAAGACACCGTAGCCCGTCGTCACCAGCCACAACCCGCTATGCGTCGAAGTCATGCAGAAAAAATAGTAGCTCGCGGCGAACGCGATCCAGCTCGCGAGCATCACCGCCTTTCTGCCGAACCGGTCCGAAAGCACGCCGCCGGCATAGGCGCCGGCAGATTTCACTGCGTTGAGCGCCGACCACAGCAGCAGCAATTCGATCACTCCCATGCCCATCCCGTATCCATAGAGCAGGATGAACGTGTCCGAAACGCGAGCGAACGTGACCAGTCCAAGCACCGCGAGGTAGCGGCGCATGCCGGAGGAAAGCACCGCCCAGGACAGCGGCGGCAGCGGTTCTTCACGCACTCCGGCGGGCGCTTCGCGCACGAACGCAAGCGACAGCATGCACAGCGCTCCCGGGACTGCCGAGAACAGAATGATCGTGGACAGGCTGGAATCGAAGGCGGTCAGCGCCGCGGCCGCGAGCAAACCGCCGAGAACCGCGCCGCCGTTGTCAAAGGCGCGATGCACGCCGAACGCGCGCCCGAGCAGCGGCGGCGGCGTGACGTCGGCGACCAGCGCGTCGCGCGGCGCGCTGCGGATGCCCTTGCCGATCCGGTCCACGCTGCGCAGCACCAGCACCGTCACCCAGCTTCCGGCAAAGGCCAGCAGCGGCCGGGCGATATTGGAAAGCGTGTAGCCGGCAACAAGCATGGGCCTGCGCCTGCCTGCGGCGAGATCCGAGTGCCGCCCCGCCCACAGCTTGAGCAGGCTCGCCACCGCATCGGCGACACCTTCCACCAGACCCAGCGCGACCGGTCCGGAGGCGAGCACCGTCGCGAGCAGGATCGGTATCAGGGGAATGACGATGTCGGAGGCGACGTCGTTGAAGAAGCTGATCAGCCCCAGAACGATGACCGTGCGCGGCAGCTTCTGTCGCGCCGCGCCGTCGCGGGAGGGGCTGGGATTCACGTCCGGATTCCGCATCTGTCTGCCATTATCCGGCGGTGTTCGCGTAATATCACGCATCGCCCACGCCCCGGTAGCTCAGTGGATAGAGCAGCCCCCTCCTAAGGGGCAGGTCGCACGTTCGATTCGTGTTCGGGGCGCCATCACGCTGCATCGGGTTGCTTCGAAGGCTGCGCCTGCAGGAAAGCGTCGAGCTTCATGCACCCTTCGTGGATCCGCATCACGGCCGGGTAGGGATTCAGGTCGCAGCTGTAGCGCTGCGCGTTGAATACCTGCGGCACCAGGCAGCAGTCCGCCATGGTCACCTGATCGCCATGACAGTACCTGGCGTGCATGCGGTGCCCGGCGAGGAAAGATTCCATCATCTGGAACCCTTCCGCGATCCAGTGGCGGTACCATTCGTTGACACCCTCCTCGTCAATTCCGTAGGTCTTGCGGATGAATTTCAGGGTGCGCAGGTTATTGAGCGGATGAATTTCGCAGGCAACGATCTGGGACAAGGCGCGCACGTAGGCGCGCGCCAGCGGGTCCGCTGGCAGCAGCTTGGGTCCGGGATGAACTTCGTCCAGATACTCGATGATCGCGAGCGACTGCGTGAGGACGCGCCCGGTGTCCTCGAGCGCCGGCACCAGGCCCTGCGGATTGACCGATCTGTACATGGCCTCGAGGTGCTCCGCCTTCGGCAGGCTCACGAGCACCGGCTCGTACTTGAGCCCCTTGTGGTTCAGCGCGATCCGCACCCGGAAGGCCGCCGAGGAGCGGAAGAAGGTGTAGAGCTTCATGAATGCCTCCTAAAACAGGACTCGTGCTGTTCGCGGGGCGCCACGCTATCCGAAACGCAGCTTCATCGCCAATACCGCACCGGCCAGCAGCAAGGTCACCCCGTTCGCGACGATCAACGGCAGCGCGCCTGTCATCAGCCCGTAGGCGAACCATAGCACCACGCCGGCGGTGAATATAACGTACATCGGCAGCGAAATGTCGCGCGCCGAGCGCGTTCTCCATACCCGCCACACCTGCGGAATGAAAGCCATCGTGGTGAGCAGCCCCGCCAGCGTACCGATCACTTCGGAATTCATGCCTTACCCATGAGGTGTTTCTTGCGTTCGTCCTCGCGGACGGAGAGCGCGTTCGAGAGGCGATTCGCCTGTTGCTGAAGGGTCAAGAAAGAATACGACGCGCTCGCCCCGCTTTCGTCTTCCCAATACAGCGCAACGCGGTCGCGGTCATGCGCGTGCCTGCCGCAGCAGGCCGTGCCCATGTTGAACCGCGGCGGCACCTCCCACTTGAAGCTTTCGCAGGCTTCGCGATAGCGGTCCCGCATGGTCCGGCCGATAGAGGCGGCGCGGCTATTGCAGTGGTTTGAGCTGCCGGTCGACGAATCCGGCAAGCTCGGGCGAGAGATTGCCGGCCGTCCTGGCTCGCCTGAACGCGTCCAGCGCCTCCGCGCTGCTGGAGGTGGCCTGCAACGAGATGCCCAAGCCCACCCACGAGGCGCCGACCGAGGGGGACAGCTTGAGCGCGGTCTGGTATTCCTCGATCGCTTCCTTGTGCCGGTCCAGACGCTGATACAGCGCCGCGGCGAAGGCATGATAAGCGGCGTTGTTGCCAGCAGTTGCGGCGTGCTTTCGCAGCAGGTCGAGGGCGCCGGAAATGTCGCCGCGGTTGACCATGATCCGCGCAAGCAGCATCGCATAGCCGCTGTTGGCCGGATTGAGCGCGAGGCCCTCCCGGAGTAGCTCGGCCGCATCGTCGAAGCGCTTCGCCTCGAGCAGCAGCGCGACCAAAGTCTGGCGCACGTCCTCGTAAGCCGGGTCTATCTGCAGCGCAGAGCGCAAGCCGTCCATGCCCTCGGAGATGCGGCCCTGGCCCACCAGATTCACCGCGCGCCGGAATTCGCTGTCGGCGCGCTCGCGCGACGTGGTATTCAGGCGCCTCTCGATTTTTCCGGAATCGGGCGCGGCCAATTCACCGGCCCGCGGCGACGCTGTCTCCGGGCCGGGCGGGGGGATGGAGTTTGCGGCCGCAACTTTCGGTGGCCGCTTCGGCACGGCCTTCGCGGAGGACTGCGCGCGGCCACCTGAAACGGGCACAGGCGATTCGGTCGCCGCGCGCCGCGCGCGGGGTTTTGCCGGCCCCGGGCGCGGTTGCGCTGGCGCGCTGTCGGGTGCCAGAGCCTTCGCAGGCTCGAGCGCCGGCGGGGGTGCCGGCTGCTGCGGGACGAACGGCGCCGCGGCGACGCTCGGGCGCGGCGCCGTAGCGGCAGTTAAGGCGATGACAGCGTTCGGCGCGCTCGGCCACATCTGCCACCCGATCAAAGCGCCCGCGACGAGCACGATGCCGCCCGTCGCCCACCAGAACCGCTCTGAAAGGATCCTTCCGGATGCAACCGGCCGCACCTGCTGCGCGAGCTTTGCGGCCTGCCCGCTCGCGCGCGGGGACACCCCGCCCCGCGTCGCATGGCGCTTGTCGAGCTCCCGCAGCATCTTGTTGATCAGGCTCATCGCAGGATCATCCAGCCGACGCTGGAGAAAGCGACGCACCCGAGCGCAAGCCACAGCCAGGCGCGCGCCCACGCAAACGAGGCCGGCGTATCGGCGGCGGCGGCGCGCGCCTGCCGCGCGGTCACCTTGCGCGTGCCCTCTCCATAAGCCAGCATCATGGACTTGTTGGCAAGAATGTTGACCAGCCGCGGCAAGCCGTGGCTGGCGCGGAATATCGCATTGACCGCCGCGGGCGCGAACACGCTGTCACCGGAATAGCCGGCGATCGCGAGCCGGTGCGCGAGGTAATGATCCGTTTCGTCGCGCGTCAGGGTTCCGAGGTGGTGCTGGAAAGTGATCCGCTGGCGAAGCTGGCGCACCGATTCATGCGCCAGTCTCTTGTCGAGCTCGGGCTGGCCGAACAGGATGACCTGCAAGAGCTTGCGCTTCTCGGTCTCGAGGTTCGTGAGCAGGCGCAGCGTCTCCAGGGATTCGAGCGGCATGGCCTGGGTCTCGTCGAGGCACACGACGACGCGCTTGTTCTGCCGCGCGAATTCAAGGAGCGCCAGATTGAGCGCCTTGAGCAGATGATGCTGGTCGAGGCTGGCGTCCAGCTTCACGCCCAATTCTTCGGCCAGCGCGAGCAGCAGCGTCCTGGGCTCGAGATTCGGATTGGGGATATAGGCGCTGATCCAGGCATTGTCGAGCGTGTCGAGGAGCTTGCGGCAGAGCAGCGTCTTGCCGGTGCCGACCTCCCCGGTGATCTTGATGAAGCCTTCGCCGTTGGCGATGGCGATCAGCAGCGTGTTCAACGCCTGCTGAATGCTGGAGCAGGCGAAGAAGAAGCTGGTGTCGGGGGTGATCCCGAAGGGCGCCTCGCGCAATGCGAAATGTCTGAGATAGACCATGGGTTACCAGCGGGTTACCTGCGGGTCACCTTTGACCCGAGGGCGCCGAGGAGTCGCCCATGTTGAGGATGCGATCGCGCGAATCCCGGATATCTTCCGACCAGTCATTGTCGGTCTGGATCACGGTGGGCTTGATGAGTATGACCAGTTCCTTTTTCACGACCGTCCTGCTGTCGCTGCGGAAAATCGCGCCGAAAACGGGCAAATCCTTGACTCCCGGGATCCCGGACCGGTTGTCCTCCACGTCGAGCTTCATCAAGCCGCCGATCGCGACGATGTTTCCGTCGCGGACGCGCACGACGCTGTCCGTTTCGCTGACGGTGCTCCGGGCCAGGGGCAGGGTGATCGTGCCACCGAAGGTGAGACCGAGGTTCACGTTCTTGTCGTCCTGCTGCACATTGCTGACCGAGGGGTGGATGTGAAGAATCAGGACCGACTCGTTGTCGATCTGGGGCGTGATGTCCAGCGCCACTCCGGAAAAGAACGGCCGAAGGGTCAGTGTCGGGAAGGTCGTGGTCCCTCCGGTAATCGCTCCGGAAGTGCTGGATCCACCGGCGATGTTGGTAATGAAGAATTCGTCGGTGCCGACCTTGAGAACCGCCTTCTGATTGTTCAAGGTCGCGATCCTGGGGCTGGAGAGCACCTGCACCCCACCCTGCGACTCCAGAAACTGCAGCAACGAGGCAAAATTTTTCGTCTGGAACGCCAACCCCAGCAGCGCGCCTCCGGGAACGCCGGAAATCAGGGTGCCGGCGCCGGCGGTGGCCGTGACGGACGCCGTGCCCGGCTGCGTGTTGATGGTGAGCGACGGTGTCGTCTGCGTTCCGGTGGTGTTCAAGTTCACGCCCGGGTTGACCAGCGCAGCGGACGCGCGGCCCGTGTTCGAAAACAGGGCCCAGTTGATTCCCGCCTGGAACTGCTGGGACAGGGTCACCTCGACGATCTTGGCCTCCAGCATGACCTGGCGTTCCACCGAAAGCCGGATCTCGCGCAGATAGTTGTCCACCTGGCGCAGCTCCAGGGGCATGGCTCGAACCACGATGACTCCGGCCTGCGGATTCACCACGACGCTGCGCCCGCCGACCCCGCCCACGATCTGCGTCAGCGTCTGGCGCAGATCTTCCCAGAAATCGCTGCGAATCGTGGTCTGAATGCGGCTGCTGTCCTGCGGAGCAGCGGCAGACAGGGCCCCGGTGCCGGGAGTGGCAATGCCCGCCACACCGGGCACGCCGGGCGCGCCCACGCCGGGCGCATCGGCAACCGAACCCGAGGTCACGCGAATATCGCTGCGCCCAAGCCGCTGCGCGACCATATAGTTGACGCGGAAAACACGTGTCTGCATCGACGCGGGCTGGACAAAAATTCGCGTTCCCTCGATTCGATACTCGTAACCGAAGAGGTCCCTGATCGCGTCCATCGCCTCGCGCACGGTCGCGTC
>JBGPYQ010000164.1:0-7698 GCA_041493345.1 Gammaproteobacteria bacterium
GCCCTCCTCGCTCGCGGCACGCTCGCCGGCGCGGACGGCGCGCCGCAGAAGATCGCGCGCATTGCGCTCGTCGATCAGGCGTTTCCACCTGACCTCCCGAAAGATCCGCGGCTCGAGACGCTGGTAGGCGACATCTCGGACCCGGGTTTTGCCGCGCGCGCGATCGCGCCCGACACGGGCTCGGTTTTCCATCTCGCCGCGGTCGTCTCAGTCGCCGCGGAAGCGGATTTCGATCTCGGCATGCGCGTCAACCTGCAAGGCATGCACAACGTACTTGAGCAAGCGCGCAAGTGCGCACGGCCGCCGCGCCTCGTGTTCGCGAGCTCGGTCGCGGCCTTCGGCGGCGAGCTGCCGGAAGTGCTCGACGACTCGACCACGCCGGCGCCGCAGACTTCCTACGGCTCGCAGAAGGTGATCGGTGAATACCTGGTGAGCGATTTCTCGCGCAAGGGCTACCTCGACGGGAGGTCGCTCCGCCTGCCGACCATCGTCGTGCGCCCGGGCAAGGCGAACGCCGCCGCTTCCTCGTTCGCGAGCGCGGTCGTCCGCGAGCCGTTGAACGGCGTTGCCTACGACTGTCCCGTGGGGCCGGAGACCGGCGTTTGGCTGCTTTCCCCGCGCCGCGTGGTCGAGGCCTTCATCCACGCGCACGATCTCCCGGCTTCCGCGTGGGGCTCGCGCCGGGTGCTGAATTTGCCCGGGATCACCGCGACGGTGACCGAGATGATCGAGGCGATGAGGAAAATCGCCGGCGCTCAAGCCGCGAAGCGCGTGTCGTGGAAGCCCGATGCGCGCATCGAGGCGATCGTGAAGACCTGGCCCGTGCGTTTTGCGACGCAGCGCGCGCTCGCGATGGGGTTCAAGGCCGACCCCGGTATCGATGCCGTCATCCGCGACTACATCGCGGACGAAACGGCGCAGATCAGCTAATTCTGAGACAGTTTTTTCTTGAAGGACATTTGTCCAGCCATACTAAAGTGCGCTGACCGCTTTTTGTACCACGTCGATAGAGATTACTGCATCAGAGTAGATGGCGCATGGTTCCCCGACCGGGGTTCAAACCAAAAACCTGGATTGATGATCGGCCGGAGCTGTCCCCCCGCCAGGAGGTTCCCTGATACGTTCCCTGTTAATTCCCTGTTCCGATTTGCGCCGCAAACAGGTGTGATGGCTGGAGACTGTCTCTGGATGCGGGTTTTCGAGGAGTAGGATGTATTTATGGCCGCCAGAAGCGCGAGTTTTCCCTGTATTTTTCCCTGCTGGCAGGGAAGATGCGGCGGAGAAGAGTTTGCTCTAGACTGCATCCACCGCCATTTTCCCCTAGGGCCCTATTTGAAGCGATGCCGGTTTCCACCAGCACTGCCGTTCTTTTCGAATCCGGTTCGCAGCATCGGGCGCTGCTCGCGTGCGTGGGCGTATCCGTGGCCTTGCATGCGCTGGCTCTGTTCTCGTTTCCGGGATTCCGGCCCAGTGCCCGGACGAGTATCCCTGCCGTACTGACCGCGAAATTCGCGCCGACTCTGGCGCTGCCGGAAGCCGCTCCTGCGGTACCCCTTCCGTCCAGGCAGCCGAAGGAGGAAGTCAAACCCGAGACCCCGCGGCCCGTCATCACCGATCCGTCCCCTTCCACGGCGCCGATCCCTCAGCAGGCGGAGCCGATTCCCACATCGGTACCCAACCCGCCGGCGCAAGCCGCAAGCTCCTCGCCTTCGAATCCGCCGGACTCCATGCCCCACGCGCCGGAGCCGCAGGCGCCCTATCAACCGGCCGAGGTCACCCGGCTGCCAGGCGAGGCAACCGATGCCGGCACGCTCGATCAGTACCGTCTTGCCCTGATTGACGCCGCGCGGCGCTATAAACGCTATCCGGCGCAGGCGATGGAGAAGGGCTGGCAGGGCAGGGTGGAGATTCGCCTTGTGATCGGCGCGAACGGCGTGATTCAGACCGTAATGGTCAAGACCTCGAGCGGCTACCGGATCCTCGACGACCAGGCCATGGACATGGTCAGGAGAGGAAAACCCCTGACCCAGATTCCGCCGGCGCTGCGCGGACGCGAATTCACCGTGGACATTCCGGTCATCTTCGACCTGCAGACGGGCTGAAATGGTGCGATCGGCTAGAATGCCGCGCTCTCTGCCCTGCATGGAACCAGATCATATTCGATGACCGCGCCCCCGCAGGACCTCAAGGCGGTTTTCAGCCAGCAAGGGCTGCTTTCCAAAAAAATTCCGGATTTCCGGGCGCGGCCGCAGCAGCTTGAAATGGCCGAACGCGTTGCCGAGGCAATTCGCGACAATGCGGCGCTCATTTGCGAAGCGGGCACCGGCACCGGAAAGACCGTGGCTTATCTCGTCCCCGCCCTGCTCTCGGGGGGCAAGGTCGTCATCTCCACCGGCACCAAGACCCTGCAGGACCAGCTCTATTACCGCGACCTGCCGATGGTGCGCGAGGCGCTGAACGTACCGGTGATGACGGCCCTGCTCAAGGGCCGCGCGAACTACGTTTGCCACTATCACCTCGAGCGCAATCTCGCCGAGGCTCGGCTGCCAAGCCGCGAGGACGCCGTACACCTGCAGCAGATCGCGCGTTTCTCCAAAGTGACCCGCAGCGGAGACAGGAGCGAATTCGCGCAAGTCCCGGAGAATGCCCCCGCGTGGAATCTCGCTACGTCGACGCGCGATAACTGTCTGGGCCAGTCCTGTAAAAGGTACGCGGACTGCTTTGTCATGACTGCCCGGCGCGAGGCGCTGGCCGCGGACGTGGTGGTCGTAAACCACCACCTTTTTTTTGCAGACGTGATGCTCAGGGACGAAGGCATGGCGGAATTGCTGCCCGCCTGCAACACCGTGATATTCGACGAAGCGCACCAGTTGCCCGAGACCGCGACACTGTTTTTCGGCGAGACTGTGTCCACCGGGCAACTGCTCGAGCTTGCCCGGGATGCCCGCGTCGAGGCGCTGTCGAGCGCAAAGGACGTGCCGGGGCTGCCGCAGTTTCCTGCCGCACTGGAGAGGGCGGCGCGCGATCTGCGCCTCACCCTGCCCAATGACAACGCGCGCCTTTCCTCACTGTCCCTGAAGCCGAAGCGCGAATTTTCCGAGGCATTCACGGCACTTGAGTCGGCGATCGACTCCCTCGTAGCCGCATTCGCGCCGATGGCCGAGCGGGGCGAGGGACTCGCACGCTGCGCCGAGCGCGCGCGCGAGACGAGGGCCAGGCTCGCGCGCTGGCAGGACGAGAGCCGCGACGACCTGGTTCGCTGGGTCGAGGTATTCGACCACTCGCTGCACCTCAATGCCACGCCGCTTTCGGTCGCCGACATTTTTCGCAGGCAGCTCGATGGCCAGCTGCGCTCATGGATTTTTACCTCCGCGACGCTCGCCGTGAGCGGGGATTTCGGCCATTACCGGGCGGAGCTGGGGCTCGACGAAGCGCGAACGGGTTGCTGGGACAGTCCCTTCGATTTTGCGCGCAATGCGATGGTCTACGTTCCGAAGAATATGCCCCACCCGAACAGCGCCGAACACACCCGCGCCGTCGTTGCCGCCGCATATCCGGTGGTTCGCGCAAGCGGAGGGCGCGCCTTCCTGTTGTTTACCACGCTTCGCGCGATGCGCCTCGCGCACGGGCTGCTTCTCGAGGAATTTCAGCGGGAGAAGATCGATTTCCCCTTGCTCGTGCAAGGCGAGGGATCCCGCACCGATTTGCTGGAACGGTTCAGGCGGCTTGGCAACGCGGTGCTGGTGGGGAGCAGCAGCTTCTGGGAGGGCGTGGATGTGCGCGGGGACGCCCTGTCCCTGGTCGTGATCGACAAGCTGCCCTTTGCGCCGCCGGACGATCCGGTTCTTGCCGCACGGCTCGAATTGCTCGAGCGCACGGGACGCAACCCGTTTCTCGATTACCAGTTGCCGCAGGCCGTGATCGCCTTGAAGCAGGGCGCCGGCCGGCTGATCCGCGACGAGCGCGATCGCGGTGTGCTGATGATCTGCGACCCACGCCTGTTTTCCAAGCCTTACGGCCGGCGCATTCTTCCCAGCCTGCCGCCGATGAAGCTCGCGCGCGACCTCGACGAGGTTCTCGCGTTTGTCGCTTCCGTGTCCAAGCCCGCGATGACCGCCGCGGCCGGAGGCTGAGCGCCGCGCTCTGCCGCAGGACCGCTACCAGGGCTTCCACCACGGTTCTTGCCGGCTGTCCGCGCTTTTCAGATAGGCGCTCTCGGGAAAATTCTTTCTCATGATCCTTTCGGCGTCGTTGCGCAAATCGGACATGCCGAGCGCATCGTAGGCCTGGACCATGATCAGCAGGGCTTCCTCCAGGGCCGGGGTCTGGGGATAGTTCTGCAACGCGTACTGTGCGCGATTCGCCGCGGCGATGTAGGCGCCGCGCTTCATGTAATAGCGGGCGACGTGGACCTCGCTGGAGGCGAGCGCGTTCACCAGGTACTTCATGCGCGCCAACGCGTCCGGCGTGTACTTGCTTTCCGGAAAGCGCTGCACCAGTTCCTTGAATGCATCATAGGAATCACGGGCGGACTTCGGGTCGCGTTCGGTCGGGTCCTGCGCGGAGATCTTTCCTAACAGACCCTGGTCTTCGTTGAAGTAAACAATGCCCTTCAGGAAATAGGCGTAATCGGTGTTGATGCCGTTGGGGTGCAGCTTGATGTAGCGGTCGATGGCCGCGATGGCCGAGGCCTGTTCATTCTGCTTGAAGTAGGCGTAAGCAGTTTCTATCTGCGCCTGCTGTGCGAACTGGCCGTATGGGTAGCGCGTTTCGAGCGATTCGTAGTACTTGATTGCCTGATCGTAATTGCCGTCATTCAGCTGGTCTTTGGCCTCGCGATAAAGCCGTGCCGCGGACCAGGCGGCGGTGGGATCGTATTTGTCCGGAAACAGCGCGCAGCCCGCCAACAACAGAACGAATAAAGCTACACTACGTTTCATGAGAATTGTCGCTCATCAGACGGGCAATTATAGCGTGGCGGGCGTTACGCGACGCGTACCGCGGGCCCTCGCGGGGCTGCGCCTGGACCAGGCGCTCGCGCGGATGTTCCCGGAACACTCGCGCAGCCGTCTGCAGATCTGGCTGCGCGAGGGATACATTCGTCTCGATGCCCGTGCCGCCAAGCCCAAGGAAAGGATCTGGGGAGGCGAGCACGTCGAGCTCCGGCCGCAACCCAGTCCGGCGGACGCGGCGTTCCGGGCGGAACCCATTGCGCTGGATATCGTGTACGAGGACGAGGCGGTGCTGGTGATCAACAAGCCGGCGGGGCTGGTGGTCCATCCGGGCAGCGGCAACTGGAAGGGCACGCTGCTCAATGCGCTTCTTTACCATTCACCGCAGCTGGCGGCGATTCCGCGTGCCGGCATTGTGCATCGTCTGGACAAGGACACCAGCGGCTTGCTCGTCGTGGCCAAGACTCTGCAGGCGCAGACTGATCTGGTAAGGCAGCTTCAGGCGCACACGGTGAAGCGGGAATATCTCGCCGTGGTGCACGGCGTCGTGAAGGACCACGGCAACATCGCCGCGCCGGTCGGGCGCGACCCGCGCAGCCGCACGCGCATGGCCGTGGTGAGCGGCGGCAAGCCGGCATTCACGCGATACAGGGTGGTTAAGCGGTGCAAAGGCGCCACGGTGCTCGAATGCAGCCTCGCCACCGGCAGGACCCACCAGATTCGCGTGCACATGCAATCGCTGGGTCATCCTTTACTGGGCGATCCGGTTTACGGCGGCAAGCGGCTGCGCGCATCGCCGATCACGGGATTTCGCCGGCAAGCGCTGCATGCGGCGCGCCTTGAGTTCAAGCATCCGGTATCCGGCGTGCAGAAACGTTTTGAAGCGCCGCCGCCCGACGATCTTCAAGTGCTGCTGGATGCGCTCGAGTGAGGAATACACCGCACCCGGAGTGGATCATCCCGGATTGGCCGGCGCCCCGGCAGGTGCGCGCTCTCATCACCACGCGCGCGGGCGGGGTGAGTTCGGGCCACTACGCGGACCTCAACCTGGGTTCGCGGGTCGGCGATGAACCCGATCATGTCCTTCGCAACCGCGCCATCCTGAGATCGTGCCTGCCCGCGGAACCTCGGTGGATGAGGCAGGTGCACGGCGCGGCGGTGATCCAGGTTGCGGACGGTACCGGGGAAGCGCAGGCCGACGGGGCCGTCGCGCATGGGGCCGGCGTGGTCTGCGGGGTGCTCAGCGCCGATTGTCTGCCGGTGCTGCTGTGCGACCGCACCGGCGGCACGGTGGGAATAGCCCACGCCGGCTGGCGCGGGCTTGCGGCCGGGATAATCGAAAACATCGTGCGGGCGATGCGCGTTTCCGGCGGAAGCCTCATGGCCTATCTCGGCCCGGGAATCGGGCGCGATGCCTATGAAGTCGGCGACGAAGTCCGGGACGATTTTGTCCGCCGCAATCCGGAGGCGGCGGCGGCATTTACGCCGCGCCACGGCGG
Organism: Gammaproteobacteria bacterium; assembly: GCA_041493345.1. GTDB lineage: Bacteria > Pseudomonadota > Gammaproteobacteria > Burkholderiales > SG8-39 > VBDM01. The sequence goes on from JBGPYQ010000164.1 coordinate 6,452, forward strand.
AAAAGTTCTCGCCGACCTGTACCTGCTCGCGCGCCAGCGCCTGGCGGCTGCCGGAGTCGGCGAAGTTCACGGCGGCGGGTTCTGCACCCTGAGCGAGGCCCGTTTTTTTTCCTTCCGCCGCGACCGGATCACGGGCAGAATGGCGAGCCTCATCTGGCTGGAGGAAAGCTGAGCAATGGCAACGGTTGTCTGGATATCAGCGGCAAGCCTGGCCGGGGGCATTCTCAGCGTCGTTCTGGCGGCCGTATTCGCGCTCTCGGCGCGCGCGAGCTGGGTCCCGGTGCTGGTCAGTTTTGCGATCGGTGCGCTTCTGGGCGCGGTATTTCTCGAGATCGTGCCGCACGCGTTCGGCAATGCGGACAATTTGCACTCGGTCGCGGCAACCATGCTCGGCGGGATACTCGGCTTCTTCGTTCTGGAGAAGCTCGTGCTCTGGCGTCATTGCCATATCGAGGACTGCGAGGCGCACGATCATCACGCGGACGCGGGCGATCATGGCCGCAGCGGGATGATGATTCTCATCGGCGACAGCTTCCATAATTTCGTCGACGGCGTGCTCATCGCCGCGGCATTCATGGAAGACACCCAGCTCGGAATCGTCACGGCGGTGGCGGTGATCGCGCACGAGATTCCGCAGGAGATCGGCAATTTTGTCATTCTGCTGCACTCCGGCTACAGCAAGTCCGCCACCTTTGCCCTGAACCTTCTGTCGAGTCTCGCGATGCTGGTCGGAGCGCTCATCGCCTATTTCGCGCTCCAGTCGCTGCAGGGCTGGGTGAACACGGTGCTCGCGCTTGCTGCCGCGAGCATGATCTACGTGGCCGTTGCCGACTTGATTCCCGGCCTGCACAGGCGCCCGGAGCTCGCGGCCACGGCGCAGCAGGTCGCCCTAATCGGCTTAGGGGTATTTTCGATCTGGCTGGTCGGCGAACTTACCCATCACAGCCACTGATCCGGAGGGCTCAAGCGCCAGGCAGGCCGAGGCGCTTGTGCGGGCACGGGTGAGCGCCGCTGCCGGGCTTATCGGCTTTCATCTGCCGCAGCGGCGGCTTGCGCGCTCCCCCGGAATGGTCGCGGGAGCACTGCCGGGCCTGATCAGAGCATTGCCGAGCCGCCGTCCACGACCAGTGTCTGGCCGGACATGAACGCGCTGTCGTCGCCGGCGAGGAAACTCACCGCCCCGGCCAGGTCTTCGGGGTGTTCCTCGCGCTGTATTGCGCGGCTCCTGATGCTGTCCGGGTGCGAAC
>JBGPYQ010000168.1:0-7493 GCA_041493345.1 Gammaproteobacteria bacterium
AGGTCGCGCACTGCGCCCTTCCGTTGAAGCTCTCCTTGCCCCGCGCAGCCGCCCTCTTGTCGAAACTATCCTCGGGCGCCTTCGGCGCAGGGATGGCGATCTGATAGAAGTGAAGCGCAGCCAGCTTCGATGTGATCAAGTCAGGCGTTCCCCGTGTATTGCCGGCGCCGGTCCGTGCGGCCACCGGATACTGGTCCGGGTTGTTGAGCCGCGCGTCAAAGAAGGTGCCCGAGCCGTGCATCTCGGTCGCAGCGACATAGGCGTTCCAGTACGGGACGGAGCCAAATCCGGTCCACGTATGCAGGTTCACCCCGGCCAGACCGAACGCGGGTGGAATCAGCGTGCCCGCTTGTCCCCCATCGGGCCGGAAGGCTTTGCCGTCCTTGTCGAGCACGGCGTCGAATCGTCCGGGACCCCAACTGTTGAGCACCTTCTTCACCGTCGCCACATCGACGCCGAGAAGATCGGTGAAAGGTCTCAGGTTCGGAGCGAGCGACACGATGAGACCGACATTCAGGTCGCGGTTGGCCCAGCCGTCCAGGCGCTTGCCGATGCCGGGGGCGAAAGAGTTATCGACCGTCGAATGGCAGAAGGCGCACTGGATGCCCATCGACTGGATCTTGCCCGCGTTGTCGAACTGGCCGGTCACCCCGACGACGGCATTGAGCTTGAGCAGGGCGAGGGTGGTTTCGGGATCGTCGAGATTGACCTTACCCGCCTTGATCTGCGCCACCAGCGAGGCGGGCAAAGCGTCCGCGTCCACTTTGAGGCCGACCGCCAACGCGGTCTTCGGACTCACTCCGGCTCCAACACCGCCGTTTTTCTCGCCGGCGATGGCCCGGTGCAGCTGCAAGGCATCGCCAAAGAAAGCCTCCGAGCCGAAGGTGTCGAAGCGAAAGGTCTGTCGGCCCTCGTCCATCATGCGTTGCGCGTGTGCGCTGATCAGGCGGTCGTTTTGCGAGAGTTCCTTTTGGGACCCCTCGGCTTGGGCAATTCCTTGCTCGCCGACGCCCACTCCGAGCCCGACGAGAATGGCAAGCCCGATCAGAACGGAAACCGCCAACGGCAAAATCGCTTTATTTCTCATGGGAATCCTTTCCACGAATTATTGATTGTCGATAGGGAAATCAGCTCTTCGGGCGCACTATCCGCCTCCCGTTGTGGACGCTCTGTTCAGTAGCGCACACAATGCGGGGCGGAATATTTGCCGCCCGGGGGAATAGAGCGCACCGATTGGATGAGATTGCGGGGCGCCGCGTTCCGCGCCCGGCGAACCGCGCTGAAGCCGTACCTCTTAGAATATGTGGAACCGAACCCCTCTCCCGTGAACCCCGTACTTAACTGGATGGGCCGACATCTGGCCCACTACCTCTCCAAGCCAAGGCGGGGTGCTCAGATCGCGACCTCCCCGCCGGAGTTACTCAAGGCCGCGCTGCGGCCCGGCGACGTGCTGCTCATCGACGGGAACACGCGCATCAGCGTCGCCATCAAATATCTGACCCAGTCGACCTGGTCGCACGCAGCCTTGTGCATCGGCGACGCGCTCGGCCCACCGCCGCCGGGCGAGGAGCCCAGGATTCTGCTGGAGGCCGACATGCGCGAAGGGGTCCGGGCCGTGCCGGTCAGCGCTTTCGCGGGGATGCACACGCGCATCTGCCGGCCGGTCGGGCTGTCGAAGGAGGACCTGGAGGCCGTGATCAAATTCGCCGTCTCGCATATCGGTGGGCGTTACGACTTGAAAAACGTCATCGACCTGGCGCGCTATCTGATCCCGACTCCGCCGGTCCCGGTGCGCTGGCGCCGCCGGATGCTCGCCTTCGGCAGCGGCGACCCCACGCGCGCGATCTGCTCGACGCTGATTGCCGCGGCCTTCGAGAAGGTGCGCTATCCCATCCTTCCGGACGTTACGATCGAGGGGACCGACGATCCGGCCTGCCGCGATTGCCACCGCGAAGTCATGCACATCCGTCATTACAGCCTGTACACTCCGCGCGACTTCGACATCTCGCCGTATTTTGAGGTGGTCAAACCCACGCTCGCGCACGGGTTCGACTATCGCCGGCTGGTGTGGGCGAGCGATCCGGCCGGATAGAGGAGGACGCACAGTGGCGCGCTACGACACCAGCCTTATCCGCAGCGAAACGCTGGCCGAGGGCACGATGGCATTTCACTTCGCCAGGCCTTCCGGTTTTCAGTTTGAAGCCGGCCACTCGGTCAACGTGTCCCTCACCGATCCTCCGGAGACCGACGGTAAAGGCAATTCGCGCTCCTTCTCCCTGGTCAGCGCGCCCTACGAGACCGAGCTCGTGATCGCGACGCGCATGCGCGATACGGCGTTCAAGCGGTCGCTGAAAAGAATGCCCGCAGATGGTCGCATCCATCTGCGGGGACCCGCGGGCAAATTCACGCTGGACAGCGCGGACGCCCGGCCCGCGGTGTTCCTCGCCGGCGGCATCGGCATCACGCCCTTCGTGAGCATGTCGCGGCAGGGGGCGCACGACCGGCTCGCCCGAGACCTGTGGATGTTCTACTCCAATCGACGGCCGGAGGATGCCGCGTATCTCGATGAGCTCATGGCGCTGGCGGGCACCAACCCGCGCTATCGCTTTGTCGGCACCATGACCGAGATTGAAAAATCTAGCCGGCCCTGGAGCGGCGAAACCGGATTTCTCGACCGAGCCATGCTCGAGCGTCACCTGAAAAATCTCGCCGCCGCCGTTTACTACATGGCCGGGCCGCCGGGACTGGTGGAGACCATGCAAAAAATGCTCACCGACGCCGGCGTCAAGGACGACGCGATCCGAACCGACGAGTTCTTCGGCTACTAGCCGGACACGCGATCCCGCCGTCACGCCGCTAGAATAGCGGCATGCTGCAACGCCGTTCCACCGCCGCGATCGTCATCCGCGGCGCCCGCCAGAACAATCTAAAGAACCTCTCGCTGGAACTGCCGACGAACGAGCTCGTCGTCGTCACCGGCGTGTCGGGCTCGGGAAAGTCCTCGCTCGTCTTCGATACGCTCTACGCCGAGGGGCAGCGGCGCTACGTCGAGACTTTCAGCCCTTACGCGCGGCAGTTCCTCGACAGAATGGACAAGCCGCAGGTGGACGCGATCGAGGGCATACCGCCGGCAATCGCCATCGACCAGACCAACCCGGTGCGCACCTCGCGTTCGACGGTGGGCACGATGACCGAGCTGAACGATCACCTGAAGCTGCTATTCGCGCGCGCGGGGCAGCTCTTCTGCCGCGGCTGCGGGCAACCCGTACACCGGGATTCGCCGGCCTTTATACACGAACAGCTCGCGGCCCGCGCCGCATCTTCGATTGGTCCGGCGGGCGATCCGGGGCTGGTCGTCACGTTTCCGGTGGCGGTGCCGAAGAACTTCAAGGAAGAAGAAGTCCAGTCGCTGCTGAAAGCGCAGGGCTACGACCGTATCCACGCGCGAAGCAGAACGGTGCTCGAGGTCATCCAGGACCGGCTGCGCATGTCCTCGGCGGAAAAGACCCGCGTGATCGAAGCGATCGAAGCCGCGCTCAAGATCGGGCAGGGCAAAATCAACGTCTATCCGCTCGATGCGGACGGCAAAGCATTGGCGCCGTGGCGGTTCTCCTCGGACCTGCACTGCCCGGACTGCGACATCCACTATTCCGAGCCGATGCCGAGCCTGTTCTCGTTCAACTCGCCGCTCGGCGCCTGCGAGACCTGCCGCGGCTTCGGGCGCGTGATCGGCATCGACTATGGCCTTATCGTCCCGGACGAGACGAAAACGCTGCGCGAAGGCGCGATCCGGCCATGGCAATCGCCGAGCTTCCACGATTGCCAGAACGACATCGAGAAGTACGCGAAGAAGCGTGGCGTGCCGCTCGACGTTCCTTTCCGCGATCTGAGCGCGAAACAGCGCGCATGGGTGCTCGAAGGCGAGCCCGAGTGGGTGAGCTGGAGAAAATCCTGGCCGGGCGTCTGGTACGGCGTCGCGCGCTTCTTCCGATGGCTGGAGACCAAGGCCTACAAGATGCACGTGCGCGTGCTGCTGTCGCGCTACCGCGCCTACACTCCGTGCAGCGCCTGCGGCGGCGCGCGCCTGAAGCTCGACGCGCTGCTGTGGCGCGTCGGGACGAAGGAGGACGCCGACCGCGTGCTCGATCCCGCGCGGCGATTCAAGCCGCGGGGCGCGAAATTCGGCGACGAGGTGCTGCGTGCGCTTCCCGGCCTCACGGTGCACGACCTGATGCTTCTGCCCGCCGAGTGCACGCGCGCGTTCTTCGAGAGTCTGCACCTGCCCGCGCCGCTGGACGAAGCGACCGATCTTCTTCTTACCGAAATCCGCGCGCGGCTGCGCTACGTCCAGGAAGTCGGCCTCGGCTATCTCACGCTCGACCGCCAGTCGCGCACGCTCTCGGGCGGCGAAGTGCAACGCATCAACCTCACCACAGCACTCGGTACTTCGCTCGTCAATACGCTATTCGTGCTCGATGAGCCCTCGATCGGCCTGCACCCGCGCGACATGGGCCGCGTGATCGGCGTGATGCAACGCCTGCGCGATGCCGGCAACTCGCTCGTGGTGGTCGAGCACGACCCGCAGATCATGCTGCAGGCCGACCGCATCCTCGACATGGGCCCCGGTCCCGGCGAGCGCGGCGGAGAAATCGTGTTCTTCGGCACACCCGACGAGCTGAAAGCGGCGAAGACGCTCACCGCCGAATATCTTTCCGGCAGGAAGCGCGCCGATGCAGGCGCATCGCCCATGCCCCCGGCCGCGAAAGCGCCGAAGCTCGAGTTGCTCGGCGCCGCCGAGCACAACCTGAAGGACATCGATGTCGGCATTCCGCTGCAACGCCTGGTGTGCATCACCGGCGTCTCGGGCTCGGGGAAATCCACGCTGGTGCAGGACGTGCTCTACGCCGCGCTTCGAAAGGCGAAAGGCAAGCCGACTGAAACGCCGGGGACGTTCCGCGAGTTGCGCGGCCACGCACTGATCGAGGACGTGGTCATGGTGGACCAGACGCCGATCGGGCGCACGACGCGCTCGAACCCCGCGAGCTACGTCGGCGCGTGGGACGCGATCCGCAACATCTACGCGAAAGAACCGCTCGCGAGAGAGCGCAAGTACACCGCCGGCACCTTCAGCTTCAACTCCGGCAACGGCCGCTGTCCGACCTGCGGCGGCAACGGCTTCGAGCACGTCGAGATGCAATTCCTGTCGGACGTGTACCTGCGCTGCCCGGACTGCAACGGCAAGCGCTTCCGCGACGAGGTGCTCGAGGTCGTGGTGAAAAGAAAGTCGATCGCCGACGTGCTCGAGTTGACCGTGTCCGAGGCGCTCGCGTTCTTCCGGGACCATCCGGAAGTGCAGCGTGCACTGAAGCCGCTCGCGGACGTCGGCCTCGAGTACCTGCGCGTCGGCCAGCCGGTGCCGACGCTTTCGGGCGGCGAGGCGCAGCGGCTGAAGCTGGCCGGGCATCTGGTCGAGGCAAATTCCGTCGCCCCCGCGAAAACGAGCCCGCAGGGCGAAGTTTCGAGGAACGGCCAAGCGGGGGCCCAGCGACGCGGAAAGTCCCTGGATTCCCGCGTACGCGGGAATGACGGCACCAACGGGAAACTCTTTCTCTTCGACGAGCCGACCACAGGTCTGCATTTCGACGACGTCGCGAAACTGCTCTCCGCCTTCCGCCAGTTGATTGCCGCCGGGCATTCGCTGGTGGTGATCGAGCACAACCTCGACGTCATCCGCGCTTCCGACTGGCTCATCGACCTCGGCCCCGAGGGCGGCGAAGCCGGCGGCGCGATCGTCTGCACCGGGACGCCGGCGGAGGTCGCGAAGCACGCCAGCTCGCATACCGCCAAAGCGTTGCGTGATTACGAAGTGGCTCTATCACAGCCCGCCGTCCTTCGCACGGCGGAGCCCGGCGTGCCGCTGCAGGCCCGCGTCCACGAGTCGATCAGGATTCACAATGCGCGGGAGCACAACCTGAAATCCATCAACGTCGAAATTCCGCGCGACCAATTCACGGTCGTCACCGGCGTCTCGGGTTCGGGAAAATCGACGCTCGCTTTCGACATCCTGTTCGCCGAGGGACAGCGCCGGTACCTGGAATCGCTCAACGCCTACGCGCGCCAGTTCGTTCAAGGCGCGGCGCGGCCCGACGTGGACGCGATCTTCGGCATCCCGCCCACGGTCGCGATCGAGCAGCGCACCAGCCGCGGCGGAAGCAAGAGCACCGTCGCGACGCTCACCGAGATTTATCATTTTCTGCGACTGCTCTACGTAAAGCTCGGCACGCAGCACTGCCCCGACTGCAATTTGCCGATCGAGCCGCAGAGCGAAGCCGCCATCGCCGCGCGCCTGCTGCGCGACTATCGCGGCCAGCGCATAGGCCTGCTCGCACCGCTCGTCGTCAACAGGAAGGGCTATTACACCGACCTGGCCAAGTGGGCGCGCGGCAAGGGCTACGGCTTTCTTAGGGTGGACGGCGAGTTCCTGCCGACCGACAAGTGGCCGCGGCTCTCGCGCTTTCAGGAGCACACCCTCGAGCTGCCTGTCGCCGACCTGCGCATCACCGCGGACAATGAAGCCGAAATTCGCCAGGCACTTACCCGCGCTCTGGAATTCGGCAAGGGTGTCGTGCACGTGATCGTGGGACTCGACCGCCTGGAAGCCGCATACGAAAAAGCGGCCGCCGCGAAATCGCGATCGGCGCGCATGGAAATGGACCTTCCGCAGCGCGTCTTCTCCACGAAACGCGCCTGCCCTTCGTGCGGGCGCAGCTTCGCCGAACTCGACCCGCGGCTTTTCTCGTTCAACTCCAAGCACGGCTGGTGCCCGGAGTGTTACGGCACGGGCCTGAAGCTCGACAAGGTGGAATGGGACGAGGAGCGCGAGAAGACCGGCACCGAGGACCACGTGCTCGACTCGTGGATCGAATGGCTGGAGGTGGACGAGACCTGCCCGGGCTGCGACGGCAAGCGCCTCAACCGCGAGGCGCTCGCGGTGCGCTACCAGGGGCGCTCGATCTCCGAGCTCGCCGCGCTCCCCGTGGGCAAGCTCGAAGCGCTGTTCCGCGGCTTGAAGGTCTCCGGCCGCGAGGCCGAGATCGCGCGCGACATCGTCGCGGAACTGAAGTCGCGCCTCTCGTTCCTCGACCAGGTGGGCCTCTCCTACCTTTCGCTGGACCGTTCGGCACCGACGCTCTCCGGCGGCGAGGCGCAGCGCATCCGCCTCGCCTCGCAGCTCGGCTCGAATCTGCGCGGCGTGTGCTACATCCTGGACGAGCCCACCATCGGCCTGCATCCGCGCGACAACCGGATCCTTCTCGACACGCTGGAAAAGCTGCAAGCCAAGGGCAACACGCTCGTCGTGGTCGAGCACGACGAGGACACCATCCGGCGCGCCTCGCACCTGATCGATCTCGGTCCCGGCGCGGGGAAGCGGGGCGGCCGCGTGATCGCCGAAGGCTCGGTCGATGACCTGATGCGAAACGCCGATTCGGTGA
>JBGPYQ010000205.1:0-6524 GCA_041493345.1 Gammaproteobacteria bacterium
ATTCATCGGCGACGAGGACATCTTTTCGGCTCAAGCCACCTACATCAAGGAGCGCCAGTCCCTCGATGCGACCTTTGCGCTCGGCGCTTCCGCCAACCCGACCAACGACCTGAAAACCTTAAGGGTGGGCGGCAGCTATTACCTCCGGCGCACCTACGGCGTCGCATTGGGCCATTTCTCGACGACCGGCAGCTCGGACGCAGCACTGTATGCGCCCGCCTCCGTGACCGGCTTCGGCAACAGCAGCCCCAACAGCAACGGCTGGATCGCCGAGCTCAACTACCTGCCCTGGCAAAACGTGAAGCTCGCGCTGCACTACATCGCCTATCAGAAATTCAACGGGGCCAGTTCGAATTACGACGGCAGCGGCAGGAACGCGAGCGACAACAATACTCTTTACCTGCTGGGGTGGTTCAATTTCTGAGCGACTTCAAGGCGGCCCTGTCCCGATTCGAATGGTTGGCGGTTCGATGCGAAGGAGAGGACCATTCAAGATGAGGCAGACGAACATGAAATCCAACCTGATAGTTACGCTGTCGCTCATGACGATTTCGTGCATGGCTCCGTCGCTGCAGGCGCAGGAGGCGGACACGGCCAAGCTTGCGGCCCAGGTCTGCGCGTCATGCCACGGGCCGAGAGGCGACAGCATCTCGCCCGCGTTCCCGAAGATTGCCGGCCAGCGCGCCGAATATCTGGAAAACCAGCTGAAGGCGTTCCGCGACCGCACGCGCGCCGATCCGATGGCGCAGGCCTACATGTGGGGAATGACCTCGCAACTCGGCGACGACGCAATCAGAAAACTCTCCGCCTTTTACTCCGAGCAGAAGCCTCCGCGAGGCAAAGCAGCGGATCCCAAGGTCGTGCAGACGGGCAAGGCTATCTACGAGGAAGGCATTCCCGCGGCAAAGGTCCAGGCCTGCGCCGCATGTCACGGCAAGAGCGCCGAGGGCATCGCCACCTTTCCGAGGCTTGCCGGCCAGCACGCCGAGTACCTCGTCAAGCAGCTGGTCCTGTTCAAGAGCTCGCTGCGGGAGGGCAGCAACGCGTCGGTCATGCACAACATCAGCACCGGGATGTCGTTCGAGCAGATGCAGGTCGTCGCCGCTTACCTAATGTCCAAATAGCGCGGACGAAAAGCCGGTTTTGTACAGTGCGCGACGGATCTCCGACGCGGCGCCCACTCCTGCTCGCGTGCGGCATCGTCCTTGCGCTGACGTCGCTTTCGGCGGCGGCGGAACAAACCGACGAGCTTGCGCGTCTTCGCGGGGAAGCGGCGCAGCTACGGCAGGCACTGGAGAGGCTCGATACCAGGATCCAGGCGCTCGAGCGCCAAAACGGGGATCCAGTCGCTCGCAAGGACAGCGGACAGCCTGATGCCTCGCGCAGCGAGGCGACGCCCGCCACACAGATGTCCCCCCTCGTATCGCTCAAGCAATTTTGGTCGCAGGTCCAACCGGGGACCCCCGAAGACAGGGTTCAGGCGCTGCTCGGCAAGCCGGAAAGAGTGCTTCGCATCGACGGTGCCCTGGTGTGGTACTACATGTATCCGGGAATCGGCCGGGGTTCGGTGTTCTTCAACGCAAACGGAAAAGTCTCGAGCGCGCAATCGCCAAGCATCGGCTGGTGATGATGGTACGTTGAAGTTGTGGAAAAACGCTCGAATTGCGATTAGCGCCAATGTCTGAGGATCGACAGCCGGCGTTGAGCGCCGGCTCCTCGACTAGGGCTCGAACCCCCGCTATTTCTAACCTCGGATAACCGTACTAATCCTTACCGGCGTTTTCTAACGTCACATAATCACTATTATCGAAGTCCCCGCCGTTAGGTCTATCTCGCTCAGCTTTTCGCCAGCTTGACCTTGCCCAAGGCCGCCTTCAGGCTTCTCGCCAGCTTCCCGGCGTCATCATTCGCCCAGAAATGCATGAAGAACAGCCGCGGTTGCTCATCAAGCATGTGACTATGCAGTGCCGTCACCTCGATCCCGCCTTCGCGCAACGTCTTGAGTACGGGATTGACCTCCCGTGCGATGAGCACGAAGTCACCGGTGATCGCTGCCTTGCCGCCCCCGGTTGGCTGGAAGTTGATGACAATGCCCGAACCCATGCCAATAGGAATTGGCATTCCGCCTTCCCTTATGGTTTCGGCCCTGGGTATGTTGAACTGATAGACACCGCCATTGACCGTACCCTTGGCACCAAGCGTCTGATCGATTGCGCCGGTGTCCATGTCGAGCGGCGGCGGAGAACCGGCGGGTGCCGGCGCTGCCAATGGAGTCTTGCTTTCGGCAAGCGCGGCGCGTAGCACGGCGGCGAGCTCGGCGGGGTCGCCGCGACCGAGGTAATGCAGATACATGGTTGCAGGCGAGGAGCGCAGCAAATGGTTGTGCAGCGCCGTTATCTCGATGCCGCCATCGATGAGTTTCTTCATCACGGGGCTGACCTCTTCATGCGTGAGCACGAGATCGCCCATCACCATTGCCTTGCCGCCCATTTTCTGGAATGCAAAATAGGAGCCCAAAGCAAGAGTTGGTTTGATCTCGACCCCGTCAAGCGTGACTTTCAGGTCGCTCCGCCCGAAACCGACGCGGTACACTCCGCCGGGCAACTGTGCACCGGATCGGCCAAGCGCCTGAGCAACCGGCGCCCAGTCGTTGTCGGCTGCGAGGGCGGCGGTGGACAGTCCGACCGCGAACCCGATGCTTGCGAGGATTGGATTAAAGCGCTCCATGGCATGACCTCCTAGACACGCCCGACCCGGCAGTTCATGCGCGAACTGAACCGGCTGGGCGTCACCCGCAATAATTCGAACCGAACTGCGCGGATTGCGATCTGCAGTCAGTCGTCATCTCCCTCGACCAGGGTCAGGCCATAGGGGTCGTTGCCGACGCCGGTCACGGTTGCGACGACTGCGCGCCTGCGCAGGTCGATGATCCACACCGTCCCGCTCGGCGGAGCGGTGGGATCGAGACGGGGCCCACCGGAAACCACCGCGTAGCGTCCGTCCGACGTGACCGCCGTGCCCTTGGGACGGCCCGGGAGTGCGTCCGGCCGGGTAACGGAAATGCGCGCAACTTCCGCGTGCGGATCACCGGAGAGGGCCAAGCGCAGATCGACGATCGATACATTGTTCGTCCGATAATTAGCCACGATGATCTCGCGTCCGTCGGGCGTCCAGGCGAGCGTGAACGGCCGTGCTCCGCCAGTTGTCTTTGGATCGTCCGTCCTCCCGACTTGAACGCGGGCAAGTTCGGCGCTGAGCCCCATGCGGGCGCGATCCACGTCGATGATGGAGATCGTGTTCCCTTCGAAATCGACATCTCCCCTCTCCCTGGCGGTGACGGCGATCAATTTGCCGTCCGGGCTCGCCTTGATGCCGAAGGGGCCGGCCTGCACCGGAATGCGCGGCGCGATTTCGACGACCGGGACGCCCCTCAGTGCAAGCTGCAGATCCATCACGGATACGTCATTGGTGCCCGCGTTCCCCGAGAACAGGTAGGTCTTTCCATCGCTGCCGTGTCCGAGAGCGAGAAACTCGGGGTCCGGCCAGCAACCGAACAACGGATCGGGAGTCGAGAATGGAACCACGGGGGGCGGAGTCGGAGAGACGAATGGAACGGGGAACGAAGGGCAATCGTGTCCCGGATGGCCCAGCGCCATTTCGATCTGTCCTCGCAGGCCCCCGGTCTTCCGGTCGATGAGGCTGATGCGGTTCGAGCCGTCCTCGGTCAGCCAGTTTTCCGAGTGGCTCTGGACGAGCAAGTCGGGGAGGACCAGGAGGCCGACCGCCCCGAACCACCCGCTGTCGAAATTGTGTTCGACCGCGCGATCGGTATTGTCGAAATCCCGCTTCAGCATCTTCCTTACGTCCATGACCGAGATGCTCCCGCGCCCCCCATGCTGCAGGAACTCGGCATTGTTCAAAGGGCCGTGATGGTTGACGACGTACGCCGTGCGACGGTCCTCGCTGAGCACGATATTCGCGGGGTCGCCGACCGGTGTGCCGTCGAGACGATCCGCATGAACCTTGGAGCGGCTCACGATCGCGTTCGGCGTATTGTTGTTCCGTGCCTTCAACGCTGCGTCGAAGTCGATCGCGTAGATCCGCGGATCTCTGCGGCCGGTCGCCAGGATGAAAGTATTGTCTGCCAATGCGTCCTGCAGCAGAAACAGCAGCAAACCGCTTGCAATCACCAGATTCGGGAGCTTCATTTCGCGATCCTCCTCTGCGACGTGGGGTGGGACATGCGCTTAGTGGGAACCGGTATTGTTGCTTTCGGCTGCCACGGTTTTTTTCTTAAAAAGCGAGTGCGTGAAAAGATATTAGGCGCTTGATTTTTCCGTGTCAACGAGCCTGCCCGCGCCGCGCGCTGGTGCCGGGACAGCTTGCGGATAGTGCAGTGCTGTCTGCGGACTAATTTCCGATTGCGGAAGGAGAGATCAAGGGTCTCGAATTGGTGCTTACTCTGGTGGGCGGAAAGCCGGTGTACGCCGCCGCCGAGTTCAAGGATCTGTCGCCGCCGCTCGACATTGTTTGACTCCTGGGGACTGCCGTCCGGCTTGGGCGGTTGCGCCTGCGCGGCGTTTTGGGCATTTCGGTGCAATTAGGTTCACTTCAGAAGTTCGGCGTCATCAAACACTACCGTACTGAGCGGGGTATCATATCAGCCATGAAAGTCGCTACCGGAAAAGTTGTTGATGGAAAAATCATTCTAGAGGGCGAGGCCTTGGCGGAAGGTTCGGTTGTAACCGTGGATGCTCGCGAAGACGACGAGACCTTTGACGTGTCACCCGAGGAAGAGCAGGCACTGCTTGCCGCCATTGCCCAGGCTGAGCGTGGTGAGGTCGTTTCCTGGGAACAACTCCGGGAACAGCTGCGTCGCTTCGGGTGATTTCGCCGCTCCGGATCAAGGTTTCCCAGGGTGCTTTAGCGCAAATCGAGGCGGCGGCGTAGTGGGCGCACAACCGGCCTTTGGCGCCGCGTGCAGTGCGTCAGGACCTCGACCGCATCCTTGGTCTCCTGTCTGTGGAACCCGGCTCGGTGCACGAGCACGCCGTGCGAAGCTACAGGGAAGTCCGTCGAATCACGCTTTCCCGGATTCGGTACTACGTGTATTACCGCGTATCGGATGATGCTCTCGAAGTTCTTGCTTTCTGGCACACCAGCCGAGGCAGGGGACCCGGCATCTGGCAGCCGCCATGACGCTCTCGCAGATTTCGAAGTGACTGGGCACGGGTGAAAGTTTTGAAGGACAAGGACGTAGTCGTTGATCGGGATGCGCCCGAATGGACATCCGAAATGTTTGCCCGTACGGTCATGAAAAAGGGGCTCAAAACCTCACCGGCAAAGGCGCTGCTGTCGCTGCGCATTGATTCCGGTGTTTTGTCCTGGTTCAAGGAGCAGGGGACGGGCTACCCATCGCGCATGAATGCCCTCCTTCGGGCGTACATGGAAGCGCATAAGGCGTAAGAATCAACCGTTGCGTCCACGCGGACGCGCAGCGGCAAGCGGCGCACGCCGGTGACGCAGAGCGATCGCGCGCGAGGCAGAAAGGCCAAATTGAAATCGGCGATTCTTCGCACCTTCGGACGCGCGTCGCAGGCTGCACCATGGGACAACGAAGAGTCCATCCGCGAGGAGCTCTTCAGTATCGAGCGTCTCGAGCAGCATGCCGAGAGCCTTGCTGCGACCCAACCCGTCACCGCGAGGCCGACGACCGGGCGATCCCTCGCCGTTCGACTGAGGGACAACGAATCGGTTCTGCTCGAAGCGTATCGCGCCATCGCAAGCACGGTCGGCGCGGGTCGTGCCATTACACCGGCCGCCGAGTGGCTGCTCGACAACTACCACCTCGTCGAAGGGCAGATTCGCGAAATTCGCGACCATCTGCCGCTTGGCTACTATCGGCAGTTGCCGAAGTTGACCACCGGACCTTTCGCCGGCTATCCGCAGGTCTTCGGCGTGGCCTGGGCCTTTGTCGCTCATACGGACAGCCGCTTCGACCCCGAGATGCTGCGCCGGTTCGTGCGCGCCTACCAGCGCGTTCAGCCGCTGACGATCGGGGAGTTATGGGCGGTCGCGATCACGCTGCGGATCGTGCTCGTGGAGAATCTTCGACGCGGGGCCAGGCGCATGGTGACCAGCCGCGCCGCGCGCCAGGAAGCGGACGCCCTGGCCGACCGGCTCCTGGGCGTGAACGCGCACCCGGCCGGGCCGATCCGCTCGGTCTTTCAGCACTACGAACAGGCACCCTTGCCGGGGGCCTTCGCTGTCCAGCTCGTGCAACGGCTGCGGGACCAGGATCCGAAGGTCACGCGGGCGCTGATGTGGCTCGAGGAGCGCCTGGCGGCACAGGGAACGACCGCCGACGAGATCGTGCACGACCAGCACCAAAAACAGGGTGCGACGAACGTGACGGTGCGCAACATCATCACCAGCATGCGCCTGATCTCCGACGTCGACTGGGCGGAGCTGTTCGAGAACGTCAGTCTCGTCGACGAAACGCTGCGCTCCGGCAGCGACTTCGC
>JBGPYQ010000135.1:0-8834 GCA_041493345.1 Gammaproteobacteria bacterium
ATCGCCCCCGGTATCCATCTGATCGCACTGGTCTCCGACAAACCGGGAACGCTGGAATTGCGCGAGCTGTCGCTTGCCATCAACACGCCCGGGGGCATGGTGATCGTGGTGGGCTGCTCGCATCCGGGCATCGACAAGATCATGGAAGCCGCGGCGAAGATCAATCCGCGCATCCATTTTGTCGCCGGCGGGTTCCACCTCGTGGTATCCAAGGACGAAGAGATCGAGAAGATCATCACCGCCCTGCGCGACACCTTCAAAGTGGGGTACGTCGCGCCTGGCCACTGCACCGGCGAGCCCACGTTTACTGCGCTCAAAAAGGCGTTCGGTGATCGTTACCTCTACGCCGGGCTGGGTACAACCTTCGCCCTAGGCGCCACCCCGCGCCCGATTGGCGGTGCGGGTCAGGGCGTGCCTACTGCCATGGACGAGGACGACCTAACGAGTTACCACGCGCTGCTGGCGAAGAGCGATGACCATGAAGACACCCTGCTGGCGCACGACGCACATTAAAGACCGGGCGCAGCCGTCTAATCACCGCCCGACCCGGCATTCAACGCGGACTCGCCAACAGCGGCGCTTCGCTTGCTCGTTGGCGAGCCGGTTAATTCAGGCGTTATGCAGAATCGGAGATGGCCCGCGTGGCTTTTTCGTGAGTGCCGCCACGATGTCTATGGTGGCGTGGCGTGTTGCACGACGAGGGAAGAGTCCCGCCGGTGATGGGCATGGATGCGAATCTCCTCGGCTTCTCGGTCGCACTCGCATTTGTCCTCGGCGGCCTCTTCCTGGCGCGCCGACGGAATCCCTGACGGCGCACCGGTCCGGAACCTACGCATGACACGACCGGCTCCTGGCCTGCTGCTGACGCCGGCCATCCTGGTGCCGCCGGAGTCACCCGACGCGGAGACGCGCGCGGATCCTGTCAGCTATGCCGCGTGGCGGGAGATGCGGCAGTTCGATTGTGCGCGCTGCCACGAGCGCGACTACACGGGCCACGTGGGGCTTCGTTGCTCGAGTCGGCGCGCACCCGAAGGCGCGACGAGTTCGTGCGCCTCGTGCTCGAGAGGAACCCGAGGCGCGGCATGCCTTCCTATGGCCGCGTCGCGTTCGCGGTGTAGAACGCGGAAGGGGTGTACGCTTACTTCCGCGAGCGGGAAAACGGCACCAATTCGGCCCGAACGTTCGTCTGCGAATGAGTTCGTCCATGCAGCACCAGAGTCCCCCGACCCAGAAGGAGCAGAAGCAACATCCGGAGCAACCACCACCAAAAGGAGTAGACGATGACGTTCGCACGGTCTTTCAGACTGACTGAGATGCTCGGTATCCTGCTGCTTGTGGCGACGCTAACGACGGCGCCGCCGAGCGCGGGCCAGACGGCCCAGGCGAACCAGGAGATCGCCGGCGCCGTGGCGAAATGGGCTGCGATCTTCGTCGACGACAATCCGGATTCGATCCTTGCCCTGTACGACGACGGGGCCGTACTGTGGGGAACCCTTTCCCCCACGTTGCTCGTCGGCAAGCCCGGGCTTCGCGGCTACTTCGAGCGGGCGTTCAAGGCGCTTCCGGGACACAAGGTCGCCTTCGGCGAGCAGGTGATCCGGGTCTATGGCGACGTCGCGATCAACAGCGGCTACTACACCTTCTCGTATCTGAAGGATGGGCAGACACAGAGCATCCCGGCACGGTACAGTTTCGTTTATCGGAAGCGCGA
The DNA here is from genome assembly GCA_041493345.1 of Gammaproteobacteria bacterium. Classification (GTDB taxonomy): domain Bacteria; phylum Pseudomonadota; class Gammaproteobacteria; order Burkholderiales; family SG8-39; genus VBDM01. Next base: position 1,712 of record JBGPYQ010000135.1, read on the forward strand.
CGGGAACTGGATGATCGTCGATCACCATTCGTCCGCGATTCCGGCACCTCCGAAATAGGACGCACGGCGCGCCGGACTGGGCCGACTAATGTGTTGCCTCGCCGGCCCTCGTCGGGGCTCACGCCGCCGGCGCGCGGCCCTCTCGATCGTCACCCCACTGCTCAGCGCGGCCGCAGGGGCATCGGGCGAAGCGACGATCTTGCTCCCGGTACACTTAACAGTATTTTGAAGCAAGCTGGTTTGAAAAAATGAGGCTGCTATGCGCTATGCAATCGTGATCGAAAAGGCCGAGAACAACTACTCGGCGTACGTACCTGATCTTCCGGGCTGTGTTGCAACTGGCGCAACGGTTGAGGAAGTCGAAGGACAGATCCGTGAGGCCATTGAGTTTCATCTCGATGGCCTGCGCGAAGACGGTGTTGTCATTCCTCAGCCTGCGAGCCGCGTCGAATACGTTGACGTTTCGGCATAACCGCAGCCCACGCCGACGCGCGCAAGAGCGGCGCGCGCGGGTGACTGCGGACGTTAGCTGCCTTCATCAAGTTTTGCGGAGAACCCGTCATGTACTTGCCATCGCATTTTGAAGAAACACGCGTCGAAGTTCTTCACCAGCTGATTCGCGAGTACCCGCTCGCGGTATTCGTGACGCTCGGCTCTGAAGGGCTGAACGCAAACCATATCCCGTTCGAGATCGAACCGGCGCCGGCTCCGTTCGGGACTCTGCGGGGCCACGTGGCCCGCAGCAATCCGGTGTGGCGCGACTTCTCGAAAGACATCGAGGCTCTCCTGGTCTTCCAGGGGCCGCAGGCTTACATCAGTCCCTCGTGGTATCCGACCAAGAAGGAAACCGGAAAAGTCGTGCCCACCTACAACTATATCGTCGTCCACGCCTACGGCCCATTGCGGGTGGTCGAAGACCGGGCGTGGCTGCGGGATTTGGTGGAACGGCTGACGATCCGGCATGAAGCTACGAAGCCGGAGCCGTGGAAGATAACGGACGCCCCTGGCGACTATATCGAGACGATGCTCGGCGCCATCGTCGGGATCGAAATTCCGGTTACCCGGCTTGTCGGCAAATGGAAAGCGAGCCAGAACAGACCCCCGGCGGATCGCAAAGGGGTGATAAGCGGGCTGAGTGAAATGGCTGATGCCGATGCCGCGGCGATGGCGAGCTTCGTGAGACAGTCCGCAAATTCATGATGCGCCTTTCGACCCAGGACATGGCAGCCCACAAGCGCCCGCCGACGAGTTCAGACGTTGCGCATCGATTGCAATAGGAGGCTGAACATGAAAATTCGTTTTCGTGCGCCGGGACGGCCGGGCGATCCCGGGACCGCAATGAATTCGCCGGGCAAGCGCGGCCGGCTCGTTCGCGTGGCGCTGGGCCTGTCCATGCTTTTGGCATGGGCGCCGCCGCCCGCGGCGCAGTCCTATCCGGCCAAAGCCATCAAGATCGTCGTGCCGTTTCCCGCCGGCGGCATCGCCGACATTTACGCGCGATTCGTCGCGAACGGGTTCAACGAGGCCTGGGGACAGCCGGTGGTGGTCGAGAACCGCGCCGGCGCGGGCGGAAACATCGGCGCCGACCTCGTGGCGAAGTCGGCGCCGGACGGGTATTCGATCGTAATGGGAAGCTTCGGCACGCACGCAGTCAACGTCACGCTGTTCGCCAGGCTCCCCTACGACCCGGTACGCGATTTCTCGCCGATCGCCCTCGTGCTCGAAGCCGAAGGACTGCTCGTGGTCCATCCCTCGGTGAGCGCCGCGAGCGTGCCCGAACTCATCGCCTACGCGCGCGCCAGGCCCGGCGCGCTCACCTTTGCTTCGGCGGGCATGGGGACCGCAAGCCACCTCGCGGGCGAGCTGTTCAAGACCATGGCGAAGGTCGACATGGTCCACGTTCCGTACAAGGGCAACGTTCCCGCCATCACCGATCTGCTGGCCGGCCAGACCTCGCTCATTTTCGCCACCATGCCGACCGTGCTTCCGTATGCCAAGGCCGGCAAGCTGCGCGCGCTCGCGACGATCGGGACGGTGCGCTCGGCGGCGGCACCGGAGTTGCCCACGGTGGCGGAAGCGGCGCTCCCGGGTTTCGAAGTCAACAACTGGGTCGGGCTGTTCGCACCCGCGGGAACCCCGATGGAGATTGTGCGGCAGCTGAACGGCGAAGTGACGCGCACCATGCAGTCTCCCGCTATCCAGGCGCGCTTGCCGGGCGAGGGTGCGCGCTTTTCGGCGAACACGCCAGAACAGTTCTCGGCATTCGTCAAGGCGGAGATCGCCAAGTGGGCGCCGGTGGTCAGGGCCTCGGGCGCCCGCGTCGACTGAGTTACCCGGCGAGGACCCGGGGAGCCGACCCGAACGAGCGGCCAGCCCGCCGCCCGCCACGTCCTCAGGCGGGCGCGCCGCTCGCCGCCCGGGCCGCCGCCGGCACGACGCGGCGCGCGGGAAATTTCGCCGAGAAGCGGCTGCCCTTGCCGATTTCGCTCTCGATGTCGAGCACGGCCTGGTGCCGCGCAAGCGCGTGTTTGACGATCGCCAACCCCAGGCCCGTGCCGCCCGACTCGCGCGAGCGCCCGCGGTCCACGCGGTAGAAGCGCTCGGTGAGCCGAGGGATGTGCTCGGGCTCGATGCCGGGGCCGGTGTCTTCCACGGCGAACTCGGCGCCTGACTGCGAGGCGCGCCACACGAGCCGCACCTCGCCCCCGGGCGGCGTGTAGCGCACGGCGTTGCTCGCGAGGTTGCCGAAGGCGCTCGCGATCTCGCTCTCCGCGCCGAGCAGGTCGAATCCCGCCTCGGCGTCGAGCGCGATTCGCAGGCGCCCGCCGGACAGCGCCTCGGCCTCGGCCCGGATGCGGGCCAGCATGGCCGCAACATCCACGCGCTCCTCGTGCGGAGGCTCGGGCGCCGATTCGAGCGTGGACAGCACCAGCAGGTCGTCGATGATGCGCTGCATGCGCCGGCCCTGCTCGGACATGAGGTTCAGGTAATCGCGCGAGCGCTCGGGGTCGAGCTTGAGCTCGCGCACCGTCTCCAGGAATCCTACGAGCACCGTGAGCGGGGTGCGCAGCTCGTGCGAGACGTTGGCGACGAAATCGCGGCGCACGGTCTCGAGCTTGGTGAACTGGGTCACGTCGCGCGAGAGCAGCAGGCGCTGGGAATCCACGTAGGGCACGAATTGCACCGAGAGGATCAGGCCGTCGTTCCTCGCGGTTCTCAATTGCAGCGGTTTCGAAAAATCGCCGGCGGCGACATATTCGACGAACTCCGGCTGGCGCACGATATTGACGATGGGCTGGCCGGTATCGCCTTCCGCGCTGATCCCGAAGTGCACTTCCGAAGAATCGTTGCACCAGACGATCTTGTATTCCGCGTCGAGTATCGCCACGCCGTACGGCAGCGCCCGGCCGGCCTGCCTTGAACGCGCGAGCGTGCGCGCGAGCTGGTGGCGCTGCCTGACCTCGGCGCGCTGCCGGTGATACAGCAGCGTGAACACTTCTTTCCAGACGCCGGTGCCCTCCGGAACGGATTCGGCAAGCGATCCGGAGGCCCACTTCTGCAGCATGCCGAGATGCCATAGGTGGTGAACGAGCAGGCCGAGGAGGCCGGCCGGCAGGAGCGCCCATCCCCACGCCGCGCCGAACAGCGATCCCGCCGCCAGCGCGGAGATTGCAAAAAGGAGGACTACGAATGCGCCTCGAACCAGAAGATTTTTCATGCCGGAGCGTCGAGGGGCCTTCGGATTCGCCTCATCATAAGATGCCCAACCTGGTCCACGCCCGGATCAATCGAGCAGAATCAGGAGCCATACGAATGCAACATTGATCAGGCTCACGAACACGGCGGCGCTGCCGATATCCTTTGCGCGTTCGGCCAAATAATGGGGTTCCAAAGATATCCGGTCAACCGCCGCTTCCACTGCCGAATTAAGCAACTCGACGACAAGCACCAGCAAGACGCTTGCGATCATCAAGGCTCTGGCGGTCCCGCTGACGCGAAGGGCCAGCGCCGTCGGGACGAGAATCAACGCAAGCAGGGATTCAAGGCGGAATGCGTCCTCCTGCTGAAACGCCGCGGCGATCCCCCGCAGAGAGTAGCCCAGTGCGGCCGCAAGACGCCGGACCCCTGTCTTGCCTTTGAAAGGACTCTCTTGCATCGGAATGCTCCCTCCGCTGTCTGCGCGATGCCCCAGGATTATCCGCTCCGCCGGCCCGCAGGAGAGGCGGCCGGGCCCGCGCCCGCTCCAGGTTTCGAGACTTTACGACAGATTGCGCCGGAAGCAATAACCTGCGCCGCGCACCGTATCCACGAGCCGATCATGGTCCGTCGGTTCGAGAGCCTGCCTCAGCCGGCGGATGTGGACATCCACGGTGCGCTCCTCGACGAATACGTTGTCCCCCCACACCTCGTCGAGCAATTGCGCGCGGCTGTAGACCCGCTCAGGGTGGGTCATGAAGAAGTGCAGCAAGCGGAACTCGGTCGGCCCGAGATTGATTTCCTTGCCGTTCCCGGAGATGCGATGTGAAACCGGGTCCAGCCTGAGTCCCCCGACTTCGACCAGGTCGTCGGTGAGCTGCGGCGCGCGCCGGCGCATCACCGCCTTGATGCGAGCGAGAAGCTCGCGCGGAGAGAAGGGCTTGGTGACGTAATCGTCAACTCCGCCTTCGAGCCCGGCGACCTTGTCCTGCTCCTCGGCGCGCGCCGTCAGCATGATGATCGGGATGTCCTTGGTGCGCGGGTCGGAGCGCAATTGACGCGCGAAGGTCAGACCCGGCGGCCCCGGCAACATCCAGTCGAGCAGTACCAGGTCCGGCAGCACTTCGCGGATCAATGCCTCGGCCTCAGGGACGTTGGCTGCGCGCAGCACCTGATGCCCCGCATGCTGCAAGTTGACGGCGATCAACTCCTGGATTGCCGGCTCGTCTTCGACTACCAGGATCGCTCCGGCCATGAGCTCAACGCCGTTAACCTGGTTTTTGCTCCACGCCGCCCCCATCAGCCGAGCGCCTCGCGCTCGACCTGCTCGAACTTCGTGTGGCGCACGTCGGTGCCCTTGACGATGTAGATCACGTATTCGGCAATGTTTTTTCCATGGTCGCCGATGCGCTCGATGGCCTTCGCGATCCACACGATCTCGAGCGCGGTCGAAATCGTGCGGGGATCTTCCATCATGAAGGTGATGAGCTGGCGCAGGATCGAGCGGAACTCGGCGTCAATGGCGAAGTCCTGACGGATGACCTTGGCCGCCTCGGCGATATCGAGCCGCGCGAAAGCGTCCAGCGCCTGGCGCAGCATCGCCACGCCGATGTCGGCGGCATGACGGATGTTGGCGAAGCGGTGCAGTTCCACCTTGCCCTGCGCGTGGATCTGCCGGGACATGCGCGCGATCTTCTCGGCCTCGTCGCCGATGCGCTCGAGGTCGGTGACCGTCTTGCTGATCGCCATGATGAGCCGCAGGTCGCCTGCCGCCGGCTGGCGCTTGGCGATGATGTGGCTGCACTCGGTGTCGATATTGACCTCGAACTCGTTGACTCGGGGCTCGTTCATGAGGACCCGGTCGATGGCATCCGCGACGCCGCTGGAAAAGGCCTCGATGGCGCCGCGGATCTGCGCCTCGACCAGGCCGCCCATCTGCAGCACCGACGAGCGCAGCGTCTCCAGCTCGCTGTCGTACTGTTTCGAGAGATGTTCGCTTCCCATGATCCTGTCTCCTTCAGCCGAACCGGCCGGTGATGTAATCCTCGGTTTCCTTCTTCTTCGGTTTGATGAATATCTCGTCGGTCACGCCGAACTCCATCAGTTCTCCGAGATACATATAAGCAGTGTAATCGGACACGCGCGCCGCCTGCTGCATATTGTGGGTGACGACGACAATGGTGTAGTCGGTTTTCAGCTCATGCACCAGCTCCTCGATGCGCCCCGTGGAGATCGGGTCGAGCGCCGAGGCGGGCTCGTCGAGGAGCAGCACCTCGGGCTTTACCGCGATGGCGCGCGCGATGCACAGGCGCTGCTGCTGGCCGCCGGATAAGCTGGTGCCGTTCTGTTTCAGCTTGTCCTTGACTTCGTCCCATAGCGCGGCCTTTCGCAACGCCCACTCGACGCGCTCGTCCATCACCCGCGAAGAGAGGCTCTCGTACAGCCTCACGCCAAAGCCGATGTTGTCGTAGATGGACATCGGGAAGGGGGTCGGTTTCTGGAACACCATGCCGACCTTGGCGCGCAGGCGGTTCAGGTCCTGGCCGGGAGCGAGGATGTTTTCGCCGTCGATCATGATCTCGCCCTGCGCCACCTGGCCGGGATAAAGCGCGTACATCCGATTGAAGGTTCGCAACAACGTCGATTTTCCGCAGCCCGAGGGGCCGATGAAAGCGGTGACCTTGCGCTCGGAAATTTCGAGATTGACGTTCTTCAAGGCTTGGAATCCGCCATAGTAGAAGTTGAGATCCTTGACCCGGATCTTGTTCGCGGCGGCCTGCGTGGCGACCTGCGCGGCCGGCTGAAGGACAGCGGAGTTCATGTCAGTACACCGGAGTCTTGTTGCGGAAGAATACGCGCGCAAGGATATTGAGCACCAGCACGCCGAGGGTGATCAGCAAGGCGCCCGCCCACGCAAGCCGGTGCCAGTCCTCGTATGGGCTCATCGCGAACTGGAAAATGACGACCGGAAGATTGGACATCGGAGAATTCATGTTCAGAGTCCAGAACTGGTTGTTGAGCGCGGTGAAAAGCAGCGGCGCGGTCTCGCCGCTGATGCGCGCCACCGCGAGCAGGATGCCGGTGACGATCCCGGCCTTCGCGGCGCGCACGGTCACGTAGCTGATCACCTTCCACTGCGGCGCGCCCAGCGCCGCCGCCGCCTCGCGCAGGCTGTCGGGCACCAGGCGCAGCATGTTCTCCGTGGTGCGGATCACCACGGGAATCACGATCAGCGCCAGCGCCATGGCGCCCGCCCAGGCGGAAAAATGCCTGACATTCACCACGTAGGCTTCGTAGATGAACAGCCCGATCACGATCGAAGGCGCGGAGAGCAGGATGTCGTTGATGAAGCGCGTCGCCGGCGCGAGCCAGCCGCGGCTGCCGAATTCGGCGAGATAGATGCCCGCCATGATGCCGATCGGCGTTC
>JBGPYQ010000156.1:0-7855 GCA_041493345.1 Gammaproteobacteria bacterium
CGCATCGTGGTGCTGGAAGCGGGCCGCGTTGTCGAGACCGGCCAGCACGCAGAACTTCTTGCCGGAAAGGGTATCTACGCGAGACTCTACCGCCTGCAATATTCGAAAGAGGCCCGGGACTAGGCGCGCGCGCCGTCCATGCCCGATGTCTGGAATGCTGGCGATCAGCCACCCTTCCGGGTGAATCGATCCACCTATGCGGCGCAGCGTCGCCTAGGGATCGCTCAGATGCTCCAGCACGTCGAGGCAAAGAACGATCTGAAATTGCTCGGCAAACGGGGCGCCTTCCCGCTCGACATCCGCGACCCGAACATCGAGCCCTTTCAGCTTTGCGCGGTCTGCGGCCTCACGCAGTAATTCGACGCTTCGGCAAACCGCGGCCGCCTTGCTCCCCCGTAACCAGAGCAAAGTATTACCTTCGCCACCGCCTATTTCCAGGACGCTGTCGATTGTCGACGGAAGCAACGGCTCAATTTCCCGGCGGGCGTTGGCGTAGTAAGCGGGATCGAACGTGGGCATGGTCGTTCGATATTCTGGATAATGTCGAAGCGCTGACACGGTATACCATAATTTTCGAAAGCCGCTGCCCATGACCGTCTCGGTCATTGTCATCACCAAGAACGAGGAAGCGAACATTTCGCGCTGCCTCGCTTCGGTCGCCTGGGCGAATGAAGTCGTCGTCATCGATTCGGGGAGCACGGACGGAACGGTGAAGATTGCCCGCCAATTTACGCCTCACGTGCATGGGGAAGCCTGGCACGGCTTCGGTCCGCAGAAGAACCTCGCCCTTTCCCGCGCCACGGGCGACTGGGTGCTGTCCCTCGACGCCGACGAGTGGGTCAGCGACGACTTGCGCGAAGCGCTGCAGGAGATCGCGCAGGACGGATCGCGTCACGATGCCTGGAGCATGCCGCGCAGCTCGAGCTTCTGCGGCCGCTTGATGCGCCACTCGGGCTGGTGGCCGGATCACGTCATCCGCTTTTTCCGGCGCGGCACGGCCGAATTCAGCGATGATCCGGTGCACGAACGGCTCGTGGTGCGAGGCACGATCGGCAAGCTGAAGACGCCTTTGCTGCACGAGACCTACCGCAGTCTCGATCAAGTCATCGAGAAGATGAACCTCTACTCGCAGCTGGCGGCGCGCGGCATGCACGCGCGCGGGCGCCGCAGCTCCGTGCTCGCGGCCATCGCGAGAGGTCTGTGGGCTTTCCTCCGCACCTATGTCCTGCGTGCCGGGTTTCTCGACGGCCGCGAGGGCTTCATGGTCGCGGTGGCGACCGCCGAGAGCACCTATTACCGCTACCTCAAGCTCATGTATCTCGCCGAAACCGGGCGCGATGGCGAACCCCGGACCTGAACCCGCCGTAATGCCTACCCCGGACTATCGGTCCATCCTCGTGGTCGTCACGCGGCGCATCGGGGATGTGTTCCTCACCGGCGCCTTGCTGCGCTCGCTGCGGCGGGCATGGCCCAAGGCGCGCCTGGATCTGCTGGTGCTCGAGGGGACTGAGGGCGTGGCGCGCACCCATGCCGACGTGATGGAAATCATCGCGGTGCCGGAGCGCGCATCGCTTGCGATCAATCTTGCATTGATCCGGCGCCTGTGGCGTAACTACGACCTCGCGCTTTCCACTTCGCCGAGCGACCGCCCCACGCTCTATGCGTGGGCGGCGGGGCGCAGGAGCGTCGGCGTCATGGACGCCGGCGCCAAGCATTTCTGGAAGCGGTTGCTGCTCACGCAAACGGTGCCCTACGAGCCGCAATCGATCCACGCGCTCGTGCAGAATCTCAGGCTCGCGGATGCTCTGGGCATCGCGCGCAGCCATGAGCTTCCGGTATCGTGGAGCGCGGCCGACGAAGCGCGGCTGCGCGTCTTGTTTCCGGGCTACGCAGAGACGCGCTACGCGGTGCTTCACGCCTATCCCAAGTTCCGCTACAAGATGTGGACCGAGGAAGGCTGGCGGCGTCTCGCCGAGCGGCTCTCCGGCCAGGGACTGACCGTCGTGCTCAGCGGCGGGCCGGGTGCGGAGGAAGCCGCCTATGTCGAAGCGATTTTTCCCCCTGGCAAAGCCGGCGTCCTGAATCTCGTAGGGAAGCTCGCCTTTCCCGGGATTGCCGCGTTGATCGCTCGCGCGGTTATCTATGTCGGACCGGATACCGCCACCACGCATCTCGCCGCTGCCACGGGAACGCCGACCGTGGCGCTGTTCGGTCCTTCCAATCCGGTGAAATGGGGGCCGTGGCCGCGCGTCTGGGTGGAGGAGCCCTCGCCGTATGCGATGCGCGGATCCCAGGTTCGCGGAAACGTTGCGCTCGTGCAAGGCGACGAAATTTGCGTGCCCTGCCTGGAGGAAGGCTGCTTTCGCCACGTGCAAAGCCCCAGCGAGTGCCTGCGCGCCATGACTCCGGAAAAAGTGATCGGCGCCATCGAAGCGCTGCTGCGCGAGCAAGCTTCAGGGACGCCGCAGCGATGACGGGCGATGCGCGTGCAAAGCGAACCGTGCACGTCGTCGAGCCGACGCTCGACGATTACGCCGGTCATTGCTACGCTCTCGTTCGCAGCTTCTGCGATGCCGCGGGCGGGCGATTGAATGTCAAGCTCTGGGCCGGGAGGAACGCCGCGAATCTCGGCTTCGCCCCGCAAGTCGAGGTGCTGCCGTACTTCAGGCGCCGCCTGCGCCTGCTGCAACTGCTGATGCTGTTCCGCCGCCTGCTGCGGGGGGGCGATGAGCCCGTCGTCGTGATGACTGCGCGGCGGTTCGACCTCACGCTCGCGCGTCTTGCCGCAGGCGGAAAGCTCGAGCCCGGAAGACTGTTTCTCTACTTTCACTGGTTCCGCCAGACGCCAAGGCGCATCGCCTACCTGCGCAAAGCTGCCGCGGCCAAACCCCAGTTCACGATACTTGCCACGACCGAATCGGCCACCGCCACATTTGAGTCGGCCGGTTTCGAGCGGGTGGTCTATCTGCCCTATCCCATAACCGCCGTTGCGGCGGACGGCGCAGACGCCGGGTTTCGCCACCTGCTCTGCGCGGGCGCGGCGCGCGCCGACAAGGGATTCAAATATGTGGTGGACCTGGTTGAGCTGCTTCAGCGGCGCGGCATGCACGTGCCGATCACGGTGCAGGCATCGGCCGAGCATTACGGAAAGTACGACGATGCAACGCGTGCGGACCTGCTGCGCCTGGAGCGCTCCGGCTACGCTTCGCTGCGGCTCATACGCGAGACGCTCGATCCGGCCGGGTACGCGGAGCTCTTCCGGGGCGCGATCTGCTTGCAGCCTTACGACAAGGACGATTTCCGGGACCGGGTAAGCGGGGTAACCTTGGATGCCTTGACCTACGGCGCGCCCGTGATCGGACCGGCCGGCACCTGGATTGCGCGCCAGTTCGCCGAGCAATCGGCGGGCATCGCGCTGGAGGACATGAGAGCGGAAAGCATGCTTGGCGCGGTTCAAACGGTGATGGCATCGTACGAGCGCTACCGTGGAAACGCGCTTGCGGCCGGCCAGTGGCTGGTCACGCGCTCCTGGGCCCCATTGCTGTCCCAGCTGCTGGAAAACGCTCAATTCTCGCAACAGGCGGCCGCGTGAGCAAAATCCCGGTCGAGCTTCTGGACACGATGTTTCCGCACCAGGAAACGGCCGGCGGCCCGCTGCCGTGTCCGGATCTGCCGTTTCGCCGGGACCGCTCCGGGACGCGCGGGGAGGTCACCGTTTTCACCGATACCTCGCCCCTCGAGGCGGAAACGCGAAACGATTGCTTCAAAGTCGCTTGGCTGCTCGAATCGCCGCGCGGCCCGAACTTACGCGGCTTTCTCTGTCAAAGTTGTATTGCTGCCGAATAGCACGCCCGAGAGCCACACGTAGAAAAAACCTTCGGTGTGATCGATCATCATTGAATTGAACAGACACCCGGTAACCATGAGCAAAAGCAGGCCCACGGCCAGTTTCCTCTCCAAGGCGTCCGCAAGACGTGTCGCGAGCCGTCCGTGCTGATAGAAAAGATAAAGCAAGAGGCCCAGCCCGCCTGCGCCAAGTTGTGCGGTGATGAGCAGATATTGGTTGTGCGGATTGTCGCCGGACTCCATGGTCGTGCCCCGGATCTTCTCAGCGTAGGCGCGTTCGAATCCACCGGTGCCCACTCCCAGCCAGGGATGATCCGAGATGATGGCGACAGTGTTGGTGTAGTAGTTCAGCCGCAGACCTGAGGATGTTTGCGAGTCCCGTCCGGGGCGCCACTGGAGCACTTCCTTTTCGGCGATCTTCATACGCTCCACGAATACGGCCGATGTCATCCAGCCGACGGCAATCAGAATCCCGGCCACCATCGTCGCCAGCGCAATGCCCCGCCAGCGCAATGCCGAATAGAGCCAGTAAATACCCAGAACCAGAAGCACGACCTGGCCGGTACGCCCTTCCACCATGAACAAAACGTTATAGGCGGCGGCCAGCGCCAGCGCGCCGTAAACGAGCTGCCACCGACCGTTTCGTACGTCGCCTGCCCTGAGCGCCCACAGATGGGCGCTGAAGGCCATGAGAAGATTGTGCGTGATGTGCTGTTTGAACACCACCGGATCGGAGGCATCCCGGCTGAAAAAATGCGCCACAGCGCCCACCTTCAGCGCGATGAGATAGGACAACAACAAGGTGATCATCATTGCCGCGCTGAAACCCTTCAGGGCATGGTTCCGGTGCGCGGCGGACCGGAACAGCACGATCAGCACCGGAACGGCGATCAGTTCCTTGTACTTGCCAAGATAGTGCAAGCCGTCCTCCCAGCCGCCGTAACCCCAGGCTATGCCGAGCGCGAGCGCGGCAAGAAGCAGCCAGGACGCCCGGGCAAAGCCGTCCGTGCGCACAATATTCCAGACCTCGGCAATGCGGCCGCTCGCAAGCCAGAAGAGCACCGTGAGAGCAATGAGCGCGTTGTCAGCCGCGGTGGAGATGGGAATCGAGAAGCCGAGCGCCACCGCAAACCAGCGTGCGGACACTTCGCTGGCACCCGCCAATCTGTGTCGAAGCGAGGGGTGTTCCGAGTGTGCGGGTGCAATCATTGCGTAATTGTCTCCGGAATTCCGCCCGTGCGGCTTGCCACGACCGGCACCCCAAGCGCCAGCGCTGTTGGCAATCCACGCGCCTTTGCCGCTGCATGGACTTCGCTTTCCGGATTGCAAGCAAGCCTGACTTCGACACCGCGCCGGGCGAGTTCGCTCATCTGCAGCAGCAACTGCAGTTCCTGCCCGCCAAGATAAAGCGAACTTTCTGAAAAAAGGATGCGCGAGATGATTTTCACCCGATCGCGGCGGCAAGGAATAAAGAGATCAGAAATTTTTTCCGCGTGAAACTCGCAGGGAAACGAGATTCAGGGCAAAGGTCGATACTCGGGTATGCGCTTGGCGAGTTCGCGTCTTACTTCTTCGTCGCCGGGACATTGCAGCTGGGAAAGCCAGGTTTGGACCTCGTCCAGCCATTCCTCGCCCAAAGCCGCCTCGGCCTTGGCGATGCGCAGTTTCGAGTGCGGAGTCGGGAGAGTGTGCTCGTTATCCGAGAGCAATTCCTCATAGAGCTTTTCCCCGGGGCGTAGTCCGGTGAACTCGATCTTGATGTCCTCTTCGCCGAATCCTGACAGCCGGATCATGTCGCGCGCAAGATCGACAATCCTGACCGACTCGCCCATCTCCAGCACGAAGATTTCTCCGCCCCGACCCATCCAGCCTGCCTGCAAGACAAGCTGCGCGGCCTCGGGAATGGACATGAAATAGCGTGTGATTTCGGAGTGCGTGACCGTGAGCGGCCCGCCGCGGGCGATCTGCTCGCGAAACTTCGGAATCACGCTGCCGGTGCTGCCGAGCACGTTGCCAAATCGGACCAGGACATAACGCGTGCCGCCCGAACGCTGCAGCGCCTGGCAGACTTGCTCCGACAGGCGCTTGGTCGCGCCCATGACGCTGGTGGGGTTCACGGCCTTGTCGGTCGAGACCAGGACGAACTTTTCGACGCCATGCGCCTGCGCCGCGCGCGCCAGGCTCAGCGTGCCCAGCACGTTGTTCTGCACCGCTTCCCAGGCGTTGTCCGTCTCCATGAGCGGGACGTGCTTGTAGGCGGCCGCGTGAAACACCACCGAGGGCTTGAACCGGGAAAGCGCGGCCGCCACGCGGACGGCATTGCGCACGTCGCCGATCACCGGCGCGATGGGTGTCCTGTCTTTCGCATTCAGGAATTCCTGCTCGATCGAGTACAGTGCATATTCGTTCAGCTCGAACAGCACCAGGAGCTTCGGTCCGAAGCGCGCGATCTGGCGGCACAATTCGGCCCCGATCGAGCCCCCGGCGCCCGTGACCATCACCACTTTGCCCGTCAGAAGCTGATGCAGACCGGCGTCATCGAGCACGACCTGCTCGCGGCCGAGCAGGTCTTCAAGCTCGATTCTGCGGATCTGCGACACGGTGACCTTGCCCGAGAGCAGGTCGTCGTAGGAAGGGACCGTGAGGACGGTGAGTCCGGCGGCGCTCGCCAGCTCGGCCGCGCGCCGCCGCACGCCGGCGGTGGCCGAAGGCAGCGCAATGATGGCGTGACGGGACTGAAGCTGCTCGGCCCAGTGCGCGACCTCGCCGACCGGACCGAGCACGCGCACGCCCAGGAGCACGCGGCCATGCAAGGATGCGTCGTCGTCGAGAATGCCGACGACGCGCCACTGGCTCGATCTCGCGATTTCCTTGAGCAGATTGAATGTGATCTCGCCCGCGCCCAGCACGAGCACCGGCTCGCCGATGAGGTGCACGTGACCGTAGAGCGTGCGCTCCTTCCACGCGCGATAGGCGATGCGGCTTCCCGTCATCATGGCGACGAGCAGAACCGGCGCAATCACGTAGGTCGAGCGCGGAACATCGGCCGCGGCGCCCAGCATGACGAGCACGGTGGGCATGGCAAGCGCACCCAGCGCGCAGGCGACCAGGATCCGCTGCAGATCCGGCAGGCTGGCATAGCGCCAGGTGCCGCGGTACAGGCCGAGATTCAAAAAGATCAGCGCATGCAGGGGCATGCTGACGGCGATGGCGTATTCGAGCCCCACGCGGAAATTATCCTGCGGCATCTCCAGATTGAAACGCAGCCAGAAGGCGAGGAACCAGCACAACCCCGACCCGATGAGGTCGTGAAGAAACGCAAGCCCCGTGCGGAAATTGAAATTATTCGGTTTCAACGTTTTTCTTGATGTGACGCCGCCACGCAGAATCGATCAAAAAGGCCAGGGCGGTATAGACGGCCGCCAGCACGGCGGCGCCGGAAAGCTGCAAGTATAGCGTCTGGCCCAATGCCCACAGGGCGCCCAGCCCGCACAGCCCCATCAGGGCGTACTCGGCCAGCGCGGTGCGCCGGTGGCCCCATCCCATCTGCACCAGTTGCTGGTAGTAGTGGGTACTATGCGCTTGCCAGAAACGTTTGCCGCAAAGCATCCGCTTGAGCAGCGTGAGCGTCGCGTCGGAGATGAACGGAAAGAAAACCACTGCGGGAAACCAGAACGGCCAGTCGCCGTTGCGCCAGCCGGAAAGCGACAGCGCGACGGCGAGAAAGCCGAGCGGCACCGAGCCGGCATCGCCCATGAAAATGCGCGCGGGGGGGAAATTGAACGCGAGAAAAACCGCGCCCGCGGCGGCCACGATGACGCAAGCGTTCATCAGGGCTTCATCGCCGCTTGACCACGCGCCGGCGGCGAGAAAGCCGAATCCGGCGACCGTCATGCCGCCGGCAAGGCCGTCGGAGCCGTCCATGAAGTTGTAGAGGTTCGTGATCCAGACGATGCCGACGATGATCAGGATGAGGAGCGGCAGGGGCAGAGCGGACAGCATGGCGGCG
>JBGPYQ010000249.1:0-4430 GCA_041493345.1 Gammaproteobacteria bacterium
ATGAGCGAAATCAGAGATTGCCTGCCTCCGGACCGAAACCCGCGCCGGCCCGGCTTGGCGCTGCCCAAGGGGTCCATTGACACGCACGTCCATGTGTTCGAGCCCGGTTACGCCCTTTCCCCGGGCCGTGGATACAACCCGCCCACCTCGACGCTCGCCGACCTCAAGCACCTGCACGCCACGCTCGGCATCGAGCGCGTGGTGTTCACGCAGCCTTCGGTCTATGGCACCGACAATTCGGCGATCCTGAATGCGATGGCGGCGCTCAATGCGCAGACGCCCAACCGGGCGCGCGGCGTCGTGGCGCTCGACATGGATATCACCGAAAAACAGCTCGCCGCGCTCGATGCGGCCGGTGTGCGCGGCGTGCGGCTCAACACCGACAACAAGGGCGGCATGCCGATCGAGATCGCCGAGATCCCCGATCTTGCCGCCCGGATCGGGCCATTCGGCTGGCACCTCGAGTTCCTGTTTCCCGGCAGGGACATCGTCGAGTTGATGCCGGTCTTCAGCGCGCTGAAGGTGCCGATGTCGATCGCGCATTTCGCCTACCAGCCGGCGAGCGCCGGGGTCAAGGCGGCCGGCTTCCGGGCGCTCATCGAGCTCGTGCGGCGCGGGAATACCTGGATCAAGATCTCCGGCGCCAACCGCGTGGCCGCGACCGATCTTCCGCCTTACGACGACGTGAAGCCGATGGCGCATGCGCTGATCGAGGCTGCGCCCGAGCGCATCATGTGGGGATCCGACTGGCCGCATCCGAACAAGTACGTCGCCAACCCGAACGACGCGGATCTTGTCGATGCCTTCGGCGACTGGGTGAGCGACGACAGGATGCGCCGTAAGATCATGGTCGACACGTCCGCGGCGTTCTACGGGTTTGCGGCGCCCGACCTCAAGCCTTAGGGGATTCCATCTGCATGAAGACCGCCATGCCGCTGGAGCACGTCGTTTGGTCCCCTAAAATTCCCCACTATTGGTCAAGCGAACACTGGCTCGGGTTGGCCGGCGGGCTTGCGCACCGACGGCGGGCGATCATCCATCAGCCACTGCAGGGTGAAGGCGGTGACGCCGATCACGATCAGCGCGCCCCAGGCGAAGTCGTAGTTGCCGGTGCGGTCGAACACAAGACCGCCCATCCAGGCGCCGAAAAACGACCCTACCTGATGACTGAAGAACACGACGCCGTAAAGCGTGTTGAAGTGCGTCAGCCCGAACACCCGGCCGATGATGCCGGTGACCAGCGGCGCTACGCCGAGCCAGAGGAATCCCATCGCGGCGGCGAACACCAGGGTGGAGGTCGCGCTGATCGGCAGCAGCAGGAACACGACGATGAAGAGCGTGCGCAGCAGGTAGATCAGCGCCAGCAGGTGCTTCTGGCTGTAGCGCGCGCCGAGCAGGCCGAAGATATACGTGCCGATCGCATTGAAGAGGCCGATCAGCGCGAGCGCGCTCGCCGCTACGCCGGGCGCGACGCCGCATAGCTGCAGGTACGCCGGCAGGTGCGTGGTGATGAACACGAGCTGGAAGCCGCAGGCGAAAAACGCGAGCGTCATGTACAGGTAGCCTCGATGCCCGAGCGCCTCGCGCAACGCCTCGGAGAGCTTCAGTTTCACTTGAGCCGGCCCGCCTGAAACGGCTTGCTCGCGGATCGGCAGGGAAAGCACTGCCATGAACGCCGCGATCGCCGCGAACGCCACCATCGCGGCCTGCCAGCCGAAGCCGTCGATCAGCGACTGGCCGACCGGCGCCAGCACCATCGTGCCGAGCGACCCCGCCGCCGCGACCAGCCCGACGGTCTGGCTGCGCTTCTCGGGCGGTGTCGCGCGCGCGATCGTGCCGATGAGAACGCCGAAGCCGGTGCCGGCGGTGCCGATGCCTGCGAGAAATCCTGCCACTTCCAGCCCGCCGGGCACGCCCTTCGAGAAGGCCATCAGCAGCAGCCCGGCCGCGTAGACCAGCGCGGTGCCGATGAGCACCGGGCGCGGGCCGTAGCGGTCGGCGAGCGCGCCGACGAAGGGCTGCGACAGCCCCCAGACGATGTTCTGCAGCGCGATGGAGAAGCCGAAGGTGGCGGCCGAGATGCCGAGGTCAAGCGTCATCGGCCGCATGAACAGGCCCAGGCTCTGGCGCAGCCCCATGCACAGCGAGATAATTAACCCGCTCAGCAAGAGCAGCACCAGCATTGCGCGTCGAGTGTTTCGGGTCGTCATATTGAAACTAAGTAAACAGACATGTTTGCATATCCTAACGAACACCCGCCATTGGCGCCTGAATGATCGGTAGATCGATCCCCAGAAATCGTTGCAGTGTCATCGGCTGAACCCCTTTTCCTTAACCTGACAATTCCATTCCGAATGACCCATCGGTAGAAATAGTCACCATGTCCTCTCCCAGACAAATTGGCGATCTGGGGATGTCCACGAACCGGGATTCATCCCGGTTTTGCAGTTAGAAGTTTGTGGTTTCGCTCTTATTCGGCACAAGCGACTTTTTTGCATGCGTCGCATGTGGTATCGGAATGCGTAAGGACTTGCCGCCGTTCGTTCCGGGTGCAGATTGCGCCGCGCATCAAGCGAGAGGACCCCTGGTTGCTAAGCGATCGGCGATTTGTAGGCTGAAGCGGTGCGCCTGATTCCCTGGGCGTAGGAAGCGGGTTCGAAATTGAAAGCCTTCGAAAACTTGGTCGAGTCAAAAAGGTACTCCGAATCGCTCTGATATAGCATCTCGTAGGACTCCCGAATATCCGAGTCGAACAGGCCGGCAACCCTGATGAGCAGGGGGCTGAGGACCCGGTGCTTTGGCGCAACTCCAAATTCTTTCGCCACCATCCGGATAAAGTCCTTTCCGGCGGGTGGATTTGATGCCGTTGGGACATGCCAAGTTTGATTCCATGCCGATTCGGCATCCGCCAGCAGCGCCAGGCTCTTCGCTGCATCCGGCGTATAGGTATACGAGTGCGGCACCGAATCGTCGACCAGCCACGAAGCCGTGGCCGCCTTCGCAAATTTGTCGAAGACCAAAATGTTGGGAACGCTCGTCCTTGCCCGCGGGCCGTAGAAATCGGCCGAGCGCACGATCATCGCCTTGAGCTTGCCTGCCTTGACTTCGTTGAGCAGAGTCGTTGCTATCCGCGCGCGGATTTCACCCTTTTTGCTGCAGGGATTGAACGGGGTCTCCTCGGTCATGCGCCCGCTGACCTTTCCATACATGTAGACGTTGTCGAAAAAAATCAACTTCGCCTTTGCCCGTTTGCATGCTTCGATCGCGTTATTCATGATGCGAGGCCACAGCTCGCGCCAGACTTTGAGATCGTATTTCAAGCCCACCAGCAAATGCACTACCGTAGAACCGGAAACCGCCCCGATGGTTTGATCCAGGTTCGAGATGTCCGCGGACACGGCTTCGGCGCCCTCGACCGGCTTGGGATTGCGGGCAACCAGACGCACCTGTTGCCGCGTACGCGCAAGCTCTCTCACCAGTTCCGTCCCGATCGCGCCACCGGCTCCCAGTATCGTTTGCATTCGGTCTCGTCGGCGCAAGCCGTTATCGAAAGGCGAGCAACCCTGTCCCGCACTCAATGGTATCTCAAGCCCAATGTCCGCTCCTGGCCGATTGTGGGCCGTCACGGTGGCGCCGGTGAGATCAACCCTTGCGCGATTCCAACTGCTGCTCGATCGCGATGACGGCGATTGCCAGCGCCGCGATCGCCATCATCGCCCACTGGGCTCCCGACCGCGTCCCGACAACCCCCCCAGCATCGGTGCGAGAGCGGCGCCGAGGAAGCGCACGACGATGGGTCTCATGCCCATCACCCATCTGAAGAAAGCGTCCCCCAGCATGAAGAGGGCCATCCCGCCGGAGAGAAGCCCCATCCCGGGATTGCCGGCTTCCCCGCCGCGAGGAACATGCCCCACGCCCATCGCGCGTCGATAAACGCGGCTCCGCCCCTCCTTGACACGCTTGTCGAAGCAGCACTATACTCCAACATTCGTTAGAGTGTTATATTGTATGCGCGAACTGAAGAATCTCTTGTACGAACAGGTCGGCCGTATCGGCAAGGCACTTGCGAGCCCCAAGCGCCTGGAGCTGATCGAACTACTGTGCCAAGGCGAGAAGTCGGTCGAAATGCTGTCGCAGCAGGCAGACATCAGCGTCAAGCTGACAAGCGCCCATTTGAAAGAACTGCGTACTGCCCGGCTCGTGGAGACGCGAAAAGACGGCAAGTACGTGCTCTACCGGCTGGCCGATCCAGGGGTCGCCGACCTTTGGGTAAATCTCCGCTACATTGCCGAAGAGCGCCTTGTCGATCTGCAGATGGGACTGAACTCCCTCATTACCCATGGGAACGACCTCCGCGGCGTGGACCGCCGTTCGATTCTCAAGCAGGCGAAGAACGGTGAGGTTGTCGTTATTGACGTGCGTCCAGAGGA
>JBGPYQ010000033.1:0-21175 GCA_041493345.1 Gammaproteobacteria bacterium
ATGGCGCCCTGGCGTTCGAGTGACACTTTCGATCCCGCCGAATCCAGGCCCGCGCGGTACGCCGGCCGCCATCCGGCGCCGTTCACCTGGTAGGACACTCTCACCTCGCCCGGCCGCTCGGCGGAAACGCCGACCGCGATCGTACGCACGTCTTTCGCGCCGCTCTTCAGCCGCGCGAGATCGCGCTCGAGAGCGCGGATCTGCTTGTCCAGCTCGCGCTTCTGCACCTGCGCCTTTTGAATCCTGCCGAAGGCGTCGCTGCCCCCGCGCCGGATCGCCTCGATCACTTCGGCGACCGATTTTCCGTTGAGCGCGGGCGCGGGCTTCTCCGTGCCCGGCGCGCCCAGGCGCGAAATATACTCGGCCGCCATTTGCGCGGATCGGGCATCGACATCAAGCACGGCCTGCCGGTCCTTGAGCGCCTGGATTTTCTCTTCGACCGCGGACTCGCGCGCATTCGACGCGCCCGTGCGACTCTGGTCCTGCGTGGAGACCTCGCCCAGGCGCACGCCCGGATCGGATTCCACACGCACCGTCTGCGGATCGAAATTCGCCGGCAGCCCGGAGATCTCCAGCCGCGTCATGCCCGGCGTGACCCGCGCGGTGCGCTCGACCGTCGCGCTGCCCGGATAAAGCGTCACGGAGGTGATTCGGGAGGCGTCCTGCGCTATTGCCGCGCCGCAGCCGATCGACATTGCGACCAGCGCGGCTCCAATACTCTTCCATCGATGAAGCATCATTGTTTAACCCCTTTCGTCCGGCATCCGGCCGTATCAAATGTCGCCCTTGGTCAAATGCGCCTCAGCTTCTCGGATCGGGCGTGAACCGGAACCCGGGGAAAGGATTCGGCTCTGCTCGCGGCGCGACAGGGATGATGCCGCGCACGATCAGGTTGGCGCGGCTGTCGTAGTAGATCGAGATCAGCTCGGCCGGATACGCGCTGTTGCGTCGAAAATCCGTCCAGCTCGCCGCCGAGGCCTCGCGCTCGCCGTGACCGGTGCCGAGTTTTTCCTCGGGCCTGGGCATGGCGCGAGCCAGCGGCAATGGCGGCGCTGCGAAGTCGCGCGCGGTACTGCTTGCCGACTCGCGCGCTTCCTCGCCGCGGGCGCCCAAGCCGGAGAAAGGCGCGGGCTGCTGCAGCGACGCGGGCGGGCGCGGCGGCTGGTATTCGCGGAACACGGCGACGCCGATCACGCCGACGTTGCCCGGGCGGCCGGTGCGCGCGGCATAGCTCTCGGGGAGCGCGGTGAACACGAATGCCGCGACCTCGCTCATGTTCTTGCGCCAGCCGTCGATGTCGACACTGCCCCACGGGTTGAGCACGTAGCCGCTCTGCGCGGGCGTGGCGGTGTCTCCGGTGATGACGTTGACGCCGTCCACCGAGACCACGGTGAGCACGCGCTCGCCGGTCTTGTTATTGAGCACCAGGGAATATTTCGCTCCGGGCGTGCCGGCGACGTAGAGGCGGCCGCGGTGCGCATGGATGGGAATGCGCTCGCCCGTGGCGCGGTTGACGACGGCGAGATCGACGAGCGCGCCGGCATGGGCTGCCGCCGTCCACGCCGACAGCAGCGCCGCGAACGCGGCGAGCAGTGCTTTCTTCATGTTCTTCTCCTTTCGGTTGGGACCACATCGCTGTTAACGATGCGCGAAAGGAGAAGGGGTTAAGCGTTAACGAATTTGGGAATAGTCATCCCCGCGAAAGCGGGGATCCAGCGACTGGCTGAGTTTTCTGGATTCCCGCTTGCGCGGGAATGACGGCGTGGAACACTTATCGCAGGTCCTCCGGCAGGCGATACTCGGGATAGCGTTTCTTGAATTCGGCCAACTCGCGTTCGGCTTCGGTCGCCTTGCCCTCGGTCTTGAGCTTGCGAATATCCTCGAGCCATTTTTTCGGCGCGCGCTCCTTGGCTTCGGGAGCGGCGACACGGCTTGCAATGCCGCTGACGACGCCTGCGCCCCGGACTTTCGATTCTCGAAGACCGCTTGCGCCCGCGGCCGGGGCAGCCGCCGGCGCCGGCTGGTCCGCGACGGCGCGCTCGCTCGAATAAAAATTCGCGCTCGGAGCCGCGGCGGCGGGAGCGGGTGCCGCCTCCTCGCTCTTGCGCAAAGCTTCGGGCGCGCGCGGAACTTCCGGCACGAACGCGGGCTGCCCCGTGCCGAGGCGCTCGCTCGAAGCGGCGCTCTCGTCCAGGCCCTGCTGCGCTCGATCGCGCCGATCTGCGGCTTGCGGAATGGGTCTTGCCGGCGCGGCGGGCTTCGCCTCTTCCCGCGGAGACTGCGCCAACTGGCCCGCGCGCCGCGGCTCCGTCGGCGAAGATCTTGCCGGTTGATCGGCGCTAGTCGCCGCGGGCGCCATGGTGTCCACGCCGGATTGCCGCTCGAACACCATGAGAGTCAGCGTGAAGGTCACGACCACGGTCGCGGCGAGCGCGACCGGCGTGCCCCAGCGGCGCGCAAATCCAAACCCGGCGGGTCGCGGCCTTGCGCCCGCGGCGCGGCGCGACGCCGCGAGAATGGCATCGTCCACCCGCTGCGCGGGCTCGGGCGCATCCGCGTCGCGATAGATGCGGGAGAGCTCCTCGTCTCGCGGCTCGATCATGATTCTTTCCCCAGGCTTGCGCGCAGCTTCGCCACAGCATAGCGCAGGCGGCTCTTCGCGGTCTCGCGGCTGACGCCGGTCACCGCGGCGATTTCCTCGAGAGACAGTTCGCCTTCCTGCTGCAGGAGAAACGCTTCGCGCTGTACGTCGGGAAGCTCGGCAAGCGCGGCGAGCAGGCGCTCGGTGGCGCGCTTGCGGTCGAGCTTCACTTCCGCCGGGATTTCCCCGCCGGGAAGGTCTTCGAGGACAGATTCGCTTTCTTCGTGGCTCAGGAACGACGCCCGACCGTTCGCGCGATAGAAATCCATCAGGCGGTTGTGCGCAATGGCATACACCCACGACGTAAACTTCGCGCGGGCTTCGTAGCGCCCGCGGGAGTTGACGACGCGCATCCAGACGTCCTGGAGCAATTCTTCGGCTGCGGCCGCGTCGCCCGCCTGCCGCAGCAGGAACCGGTACATGGGGCCGCGGTGGCGGCGGTAGAGCGCTTCGAAGGCGCCGGCATCGCCGTCGCCATAGCGCAGCATCAGCTCCTCGTCGCTCGCCTCGCTCCCCATGCGGCGCAAGTGTAACGCCTCACCGGGCCTCCGGTGTTGCGCGGGGACCCTACGTGGAGCCGAAGCGGACAGGACCGAAGCGAGGTCCGACATCCTGAAGTTAACGGTAACAGCGCCCGAACGGGGTTAAGCGCCGAATCTGCCTCCCTCAGCTTCCAAAGCGCGCCCGGTACCACGCGCGCGCGGTTTCACGCGCCGTCGCAATCCATGCCTTGGCCGCCTGCCAGGCCGGCAGCGACTTCACGTAGGCATAGACGCGATCGCGCCACGCCGTAAACGCGGCATGCAGGCGCGCGAACCAGCCGATGGTGAGCAGCGCCGGCCTGGTGAGCGCGAAGATGCGCGCGAGAAAGGCGGTGCCGACGATCTTGGCGATGATGAACACCTGCAGGCCCAGCAAGCCATGCCCGCGCGCGATCAGCCAGAAAGCGAGCAGCTTGAAAGGCAGCAGGATCGCGGCGGGGATGAGGAAGGCAACGAGCGCAGCGTAGGGAGGAAGGCGCGCGATGCGCGCCTCGCACCAGCGCATGCCCGGCAGCTTGCCGATCCACGCCATGCAGGCCTGCATGGCATCCCATATCCACTCCTCGAGAAAAATCCACAGCGCGGCCGCAAGCGTCAACGCGCCGCGCGCCACGGCGATCAGACGTAACCTGAGGGTTCCCCGCATTTCGGATTACTTGCCTGCGCGAATGATCTCGTCGAGCTTCTGACCGGCAATGTCGACATTGATCTGCATCCAGAGTGGCAAGTGATCGGAAATCTGAAAAGTAAACGCGAGCTTGTCCATGCCCGGAAACAGCTCCTTGGTGCCCCCGGAGTAGTAATCCACTATTCCTGCCTGGTTCGAGAAATTTTGCGGATAGATAGGGTAATGCAAAATCTGATCGTAGCGCTTGTCTTGAGCCAAATTCGTGCCGAAAGACTTGCCCTCGAGGGCCGTGGGCATTTGCAGCCCTTTGCCGGTCAAGGCTGCAAGCTGTTCGGGGGTTTCGATATTGAAGTCTCCGACGATGATGAGATCCTTGTCTACACAGGTTTTTTCCATTCGCTTCAGATCGACCCACTCGGCAATGGACTGGAGCTCGACCATGCGTCCTGCCGGCGTTCCCCACTGTGCGTGCGCCCCCAGGAGGACAAAATCGAAATTGCCCACGCTGAAGGACGCCATGTAGGGCTCGCGCCACCAGGTGAATTTGGGCTTGTATTCGTTTCCGACCTTTTCACGCGGCGGGTTGGCCGTCGCCGCCAATCCGGTGAACACGACTGCCCTCTTGTCGTAAATGAACCCGAAGCGCTCGTGGTTTCCGCCCGGATCGCCAAGAGCGTCGGAATAAACAGCTCGCCAGTACGGTCCGAGGATTTGAAGGACACGGCCGAGATCGGTCAGGTTGTCGCGCAGCTCGGCAATGCTGATGAGATCGAACTGCCCCAGGATTTCAGCGATATAGTGGATCGCCGCTTCGCTGCGCGATGTCTTGCCGAACTCCCGAATATTCCAGGTCGCGATATTCGAGGTTTCGTCCAGCTTGGACGACGGGATCTTGGCTGCCGCAATTCTCGACTGCAAGACCTTGAGACCCTTGGCGATATCCGAAGAAATATTTCCGTGATTCATGATTGGGTCCCCCCTTATGAGAGCCGCTCGGCGGACCGCGCAAGGAACGGCGCGCCGCCCCGCCGGACGGCTGGGTGCTCTTTGACACCCGTATCGTGATACTGCAATTGCTTATCGGCAAGCTGAATCTGAAAGGCCATCCTGGGTTGGCCTTTTTCCGGGGAACTTCTCTGTTTCAAGCCCGAGGGTTTAACATAGCGCGGACAAAATCTACCGGGAGCCTGCCATGAATCTGATCGACCGCGTCAAGAACATCTGCCTGACCCCGAAAACCGAATGGCGGGTGATCGCCGGCGAATCCAGCACCTCGAACAAGCTGATGACGGAGTACGTCGCGCCGCTCGCAATCATCGGGCCGGTCGCGGGCCTGATCGGGGGCTCGCTGGTGGGCTACAGCACGCCGTTCACCGGCACCTATCGCATTCCCTTCCTCGCGAGCCTGGGCATCGCGGGGTTCACCTTCGCGATGACCTTCGTCAGCATATTCATCATGTCGCATATCATCGATGCGCTCGCGCCCCAGTTCGGCGGCGAGAAGAACCCCCGGCAGGCGCTCAAGGTGGCGGTGTACGCCTACACGCCCGCCCTGGCCGGCGCCGTCTTTCAGATCCTTCCGGCGCTGATCGGCCTCGCCGCGCTCGCCGCGCTCTACGGCCTGTACCTGCTCTACCTCGGCCTGCCGACACTGATGAAATGTCCGCAAGACAAGGCGATCTCCTACACGGCGGTGGTGGTGATCTGCGCCCTCGTGCTCGCGATGATCGTCAGCGCGATCGCGAGCGCGTTCACGGGGCCCGGGATGCCGGGCGGCATGCAAGGCGGACGCTCGGGGATAAAGCTGGACAAGAATATGGAGGCGGCGGGGAAGAGATTGGATCCTGGGCAGAAGTGACGGTGCGCCCCCTCACCCCGCCCCCTCTCCACGCAGTGGAGAGGGGGCGGGGAATCAGGTTTTAGCCAACAAGGCGCGCCCGGTCTCGAATGCGCCGGCAAAAAACGCAAGCAGCTCCGGCCCGCGGTCCTTGAACTCGAGGATCTCGTCGCCGGTTGCCACCGCGGCGACAAAGTCCCGGGTGTGCCAGTGGCCCCCATGCGGCAATTTCGGCAATTGCGCGGCATCGAGGCGCGGCCATGGGCTGATGTAGGCATAAGGCTGCGCGTAATACCCGTCCCCTGGCGACACGCCGACGCCTATGGACTTTGCCGTCTCGGCATTCCCTTCCTCCAGCCGCACCAGGGTCGCGATGTCGAAATGATGCGGCCAGCAGCGCACGGGGCCCGCACCGGGACTCAGGTCGGCCCGCTTTGATCTGAAATCTTCCAGCACATCGGCGGAACCCCCGAACCAGCGCGAAAGTTCACTCAGCTCCCGTTCCTGCATATAGAGATCGTAGGGCACGCCGCCGGCTGCCGGGTGCTTGGGCATCGCATAGGGCAGCTTGACGCCGCCTGCCGGCTTGAGGCCTGTTGCCCGCAATCTCGAATCGATCCAGGCTCCGGCCGCCGCATCCGTTTTCCCGTCCAGCGCGAGAAGTTCGACGACCGCGCCACCGCGCTCGACGATGAGCGCGAGGCCGGCGATGCGAAGGCCGACGCGAATATCGCCCTTGCCGGAGGGCAGCGGCCGGCAGAAAAGGGCCCCAAGCCCCGCATTCCATTCCACGCTGGTATGACTGTCGTCCGGCACCGCGCTCAGGTTCGCGCGGGCGGTCTTGGTCACCCACTGGAGCCCCTGATGCGCGAGGATCCGGGCTGTGACGAGCGCAGTGGGCGGCGTCCTGCCCATTTTCGACCAATCGAATGCCATCTCAATACCTCCGTCGCGCGCTACGGCCGGTCGCTTCGATAAAAGTTCATCGAGACGCCCTGACCGGACTATAGTGGAAATACGGGATTATCATAAGTGACCTCTATGCGCTGGTTGCATTTCCTGTGGGCTTTCGGGTCTGCCTGGGCGCTCGCCGCGCCGGACCCGGTCGTGCTGCTGACGATAGAAGGCGCCATCGGCCCCGCGACCGCGGACTATGTGCATCGCGGCCTCGAGAGTGCCGCCAGGCAAAACGCGCAACTCGTGGTGCTGCGCATGGACACGCCGGGAGGTCTGGACACTTCCATGCGCGCGATCATCAAGGACATCCTCGCCTCACCCGTGCCGGTGGCCGCCTTTGTAAGCCCCGGCGGCGCGCGCGCCGCAAGCGCCGGCACGTACATTCTTTACGCCAGCCATGTCGCGGCCATGGCGCCCGCGACCAATCTCGGCGCTGCGACCCCGGTGGCGATAGGGATCGGCGGCGAGCCCGACAAGGGAAGCCCCGAAGAGAGCAAGTCCGGAGGCAAAGGCGGCAAAGCCGGCGGCGGCGACAAGGGCTTGCCCGATGCCATGACGCGCAAGGCGGTACAGGACGCGGCCGCGTACATTCGCGCCCTGGCGCAACTGAGGGGCCGCAATGCCGACTGGGCGGAGCGCGCGGTGCGCGAGGCGGTCAGCCTGTCGGCGCAGGAGGCGCTGAAGCTCAAGGTCATCGATGTCATCGCGGATGACGTGGCGCAGCTGCTAGGGCGGCTCGACGGCCGTACACTCGATGTGCAGGGAAAGGCGCAGCGGCTCGCCACGGCGGGCGTTTCGGCCACCGCCATCGAGCCGGACTGGCGCACGCGGTTTCTGGGCACCATCACCAATCCGACGTTTGCTTACGTCCTGCTGCTCCTCGGTATCTACGCGATCGTGTTCGAGTTCTCGAATCCGGGTCTGGTGCTGCCCGGCGTCGTGGGCACGATTGCGCTCCTGATCGCCCTTTATGCGCTTCACCTGCTGCCGGTGAACTACGCGGGGCTCGCGCTCATTCTTCTCGGCATCGGCTTCATGGTGGCGGAGCTATTCCTGCCCGCGTTCGGCTCGCTCGGCATCGGGGGTCTGATCGCATTCGTGATCGGCTCCGTGATTCTCGTCGACACCGATGTGCCGGGATTCGGAGTGCCGATCGGGTTGATAACCGGCGTTGCCGTCACCAGCGCGGCGTTCCTCGTCGCGGTGGTCGGCATGGCGCTGCGGGCACGCCGGCGTCCGGTGGTGAGCGGGCGCGAAGCGATCGTGGGCAGTTCCGGCGAAGTGCTGCATGATTTCGAGAGCGAGGGCTGGGCCCGCGTGCAGAGCGAGACCTGGCGCGTGACAAGCGGCGCGCCCATGAAAGCGGGCCAGCACGTACGCGTCGCCGCCATCAACGGCCTCGTGCTCGAGGTACGCCCCGAAAAAGATTGAGGAGAAAAACCGTGATATTCGATTACTTCATTCCGGCCGTCCTGATCCTTGTCATCGTTCTCGTCGCCTGGTCGCTGCGCGTGCTGCGCGAGTACGAGCGCGGGGTGGTGTTTCAGCTCGGGCGCTTCTGGATGGTGAAGGGTCCCGGTCTCATCATCCTGATTCCGGTGATCCAGCAGATGGTGAAAGTGGATCTGCGCATCGTGGTGCTCGACGTACCTCCACAAGACGTGATTACGCGCGACAACGTTTCGGTAAAGGTCAACGCCGTCGTGTACTTCCGCGTGGTCGATCCGCAGAAGGCGGTGATCCAGGTGGCCGATTTCCTGAATGCGACCAGCCAGCTCGCGCAGACCACGCTGCGGGCCGTGCTCGGCAAGCACGAGCTGGACGAGTTGCTCGCCGAGCGCGAGAGGCTCAATCTCGACATCCAGAAGATACTCGACTCGCAGACCGACGCCTGGGGCATCAAGGTGTCGAACGTGGAGATCAAGCACGTGGACCTGAACGAAACCATGATCCGGGCGATCGCGCGCCAGGCCGAGGCCGAGCGCGAGCGCCGCGCCAAGGTGATCCACGCCGAAGGCGAGCTCCAGGCATCGGAGAAACTGCTGCAGGCGGCGAACATACTCTCGCAGCGCGCCGAGGCGATGCAGCTGCGCTACCTGCAGACCCTCAGCAACATCGCCGGTGACAAGGCTTCCACCATCGTGTTTCCCGTGCCGATGGACATGCTGACGCTCATGATGGATGCCATAAAGAAGCCGAAAGCCTGAGCCCGGCCTAGTGGCGGCGGAGGGTTCCTTTCCCGTCCCTGGCTTCGCGGATCGCCCGCCAGATGCGGTGCGGCGTGGCCGGCATGTCGAAGTGCGTGACGCCCACCTGGCGCAGCGCATCGAGCACCGCGTTCATGAGCGCAGGCAGCGAGCCAGTGACGCCCGCCTCGCCCACGCCTTTCGCGCCGAGCGGATTGGAGGCGGTCGGCACCGGATGCTCCTTCAGCGTGAGCCCGTTCACCAGCCCCGCGCGCGGCATGGTGTAGTCCATGAAGCTGCCGGTGAGGAGCTGGCCGGTGTCGGCATCGTGGATCACCTGCTCGCCGAACACCTGCCCGGCGCCCTGCGTCACCCCGCCCTGCATCTGGCCTTCGACAATCATGGGGTTGATGATGTTGCCGGCGTCGTCCACCGCAGTGTAGCGGACGATCTCGGCGATGCCGGTCTCGGGCTCGATCTCGATCTCGGCGACGTGGCAGCCGTTCGGATAGGTCGCGCCGATCTTGCTCTCGGTCTTGACGTTCAGCGGGTGGGGCGTCTCGGCCGCGAATTTTTTTGCGAGCGCGGCGAGGCTGAGCGCGCGGTCCGTGCCCTTGATGCGGTACGCGCCGTCGCGAAACTCGATGTCCGCTGCCGCGGCTTCGAGCTCCTTCGAGGCGAGCGCGAGACCTTTCTCGACGACCTGCCTGGCCGCGAGCTGCATGACGCTGCCGACGCCCGCCAGCGAGCGCGACCCGCCAGTCGCGTTGCCGATGAGGCGCACCGCAGGGTCGCCGTTCCTGAGGCGGATGCTTTCCATCGGCACGCCCAGGACGCCGGCGACGATTTGCGCAAAGGTCGTTTCGTGGCCCTGCCCGTGCGAGTGCGAAACCGCGTACAGCGTGATGCCGCCGTCGGGTTCGAAGCGGACTTCCACCTGGTCGGAGGGCGCGAATCCGGCGCCGCTCGCTTCGATGTAGGCCGACATGCCGCGGCCGCGCAGCCTGCCGCGCGCGGTGGATTCGGCGCGGCGCGCGGGGAATCCCGCCCAGTCGGATGCCGCGAGCGCATCGTCGAGCACGCCCGCGAAATCACCGCAGTCGTACTTGCCGCCGTTGGCCGTCGTGTACGGGATCTTGCTGTTCGGCACCAGGTTCCTGCGCCGCAATTCCGCCGGGTCCATATTCAGTTCGAGCGCGGCCTGATCGACCAGCCGCTCCAGCATGTAGGACATGACCGGGCGCCCCGCGCCGCGGTACGCGGCCCCGGGCGGCTTGTTGGTCACGGCGAGCCGGATGCGCGCATAAGCGGCCGGCACGTCGTACACACCCGTGAGGCACGCGGTGACGCCCTGCGTGTTGATGAAAGGCCCGGTCGGCGCGAGGTAGGCGCCCAGGTCCGTGATGCATGAAAAGCGCACGGCGAGAAAGCGCCCGGAAGCATCGAGGGCGAGCTCGCCCCGGCTGATCACGCCCCGCCCCTGTTCGTCGGAGAGGAACACTTCCGCGCGCGTGCCGGTCCATTTCACGGGGCGAGCGGTTTTCTTCGCGGCGAGCAGCAGCGCGCAGTACTCCGGATAGATATTGAAGCGCACGCCGAAGCCGCCGCCGACGTCACGGGCGATCACGTCGATCTTGTCGTCGGGAATGCCGGTGGTGATCACCAGCTGCGAGCGCATGCCCGCCACGCCCTGCGTGCAGGCGTAGAGCGCGTATTTTCCGCTTGCCGGGTCGTAAGTCGCCGAGCAGGCGCGCGGCTCCATCGGATTGCCGGCCACGCGCTGGTTGTCGAGGGTCAGCTTCACCACGCGCGCGGCCAAGCGGAACGCGGCTTCGGTCGCGGCCTCTTCGCCGGTGCCGTAGTCGAAGGAGAGATTGCCCGGCAGCTCCGCGTGCAACTGCGCCGCTCCCGCCTGCAGCGCCTTCTCGGCCAGAGTGACCGCGGGCAGTTCGCGGTACTCGACCTCGATCAGCTCCGCGGCATCCTGCGCGGCCAGGGCTGTTTCGGCAATGACGCAGGCGACGCACTCCCCGACGTGCCGCACCTTGCCCTGCGCGAGCACGGGGCGCGGCGGTGTCTTGAGCGGCTGGCCGTTGCGGTCATTGACTCCGAGCTGCGTGGGAAGCGATCGGTAGCCGGCCGCGGCCACGTCCTCGCCGGTGAGCACGGCGAGCACCCCGGGATGCGCGAGCGCGGCCCGGGTATCGATCGAGGCGATCTCGGCGTGCGCGCGGTCCGAGCGCAGGAATGCCGCGTGAGCCTGATCGGGAAAATTCCAGTCGGAGATGAAGCACCCCTGACCGGTAAGGAGGCGGTAGTCTTCGAGTCTTCCCTTCATGTTCGTTGTGAATTCGTGTAATCCAGTGCCGGCAGGAGAATACCAGAACATCCCGACAATTCACGCAATGGCAAAGCGCCCGAATCTGTGATAAAAAGCCGGCCATGACCCCGGTTCGTGTTCGCCACCGGCTCGCCGCCTGGCTCGCGCTTGCCGGCATGGCGCTCAATGCGTTCTGGCCTTTGCTCGCCAACGCCAGGCCGAACGTGCCGGCGATCCCCTCCGAGATCTGCAGCGTCACCGGCTTCAAGCACGTCGCCGGCGGCTTCGAGGGTGGCGCGCCCGCCGAAGCTCCCGGGGTTCAGCCGTCGCACTGCGCGCTGTGCCCGCTCAATGCGGAGCGCGGCGCGGCGATTCCCGCCGCGAAGCTTCCGCCGTTTTCATCGTCGCCTGCCGCCAGGCAGGCGCCCGCGTTATTCGACGCGGTGTGTCCCCAAACCGCCCTCGATCTCACCGCGCCCCCGCGCGCGCCTCCCCTTCCCTCCCTGAGCTGACCGCTACAGCCCGTACGGCCGATGTCGTACGGTTCCAAGCCAGCAAACGGCCGCAGCACAAGGCCGGAATCCGGCGACGTTTTTCAGGACGACGGAATATCATGAAGAAAAACTTTGCAGTCGCGTTTTTTGGCAGCCTCGCGCTCTTCTTTGGCGCCGGCCCGGTCCGTGCATCCTGCGGAGCCGCATTCTGTGTGTTGAACACCAGCTGGGCCACGCAAGGCGTGGCGAGCGAGCCGGGCACCGCGAGGGTGGACATGCGTTACGAATATGTCGATCAGAAGCATCTGCGCATTGGCAGCCACCCGATCTCGCAGGCAGACGATACGAGCGACACCACGGAACTGCGCACCATCAATCGCAATCTGGTGACGGCCCTGGACTACACGTTTTCGAAGAACTGGGCGGTCTCGGCGTCGGTACCGGTGGTCAACCGCGCGCACTCGCACATCGATGACCCGGCGGGCGCCGCGACGTTCGAAGCCTGGAATTTCACCAGGACCGGCGATATCCGCGTGCTCGGGCTTTATCGCTTCGACAATGAAAAGAATCCGGTCGTCAATTACGGATTGACCTTCGGCCTGAAGCTGCCCACGGGAGATTATCGCGTCACAAACGCCGACGGCGCCGCCGCGGAACGCTCGCTGCAGCCCGGAACGGGAAGCACCGACGCGGTGGCGGGCGCTTATTACTCGGCGCCGGGGTTTCACATGGACTCGAGCTGGTTTGCGCAATTTCTTGTTCAACAGGCCGTCAGCACCAAGGATGAATTCAAGCCTGGAGATCAATACCAGCTCAACGTGGGTTACCGGTACTCTTTCTCCGATTCGCTGCAGGGATTATTGCAAGTCAATTTTCTGATCAAAGGCAGGGACTCCGGCGCCAACGGGGAACCGGATTTGAGCGGATCGAAGAGCGTGTTTCTCAGCCCGGGGCTGAGCTACTCCGTCACGCGCGATTTCCAGATCTACGGCTTTGTCCAGCTTCCGATCTACCGCTACGTCAACGGCATCCAATTGAGCGCCGATTGGGCGGTGATCGGAGGCGCAACGCTGCGATTCTGATTTCGACGCCGCAGGACCGCCAGTTTGAGGTGGCAATCCCCGCTGTCTTCAGCTCAACCCCATGCGCCGGGCGAGCTCGGCCTGCCACTGCGCATGCGGCTTGAATCCCGGCAGCGTCCGGACTTTTTCTTCCACCCATTTCCACAGCTGCGCGTCGGGCAGCGAGAGATCCAGCGGAATGCGCAGCGGCTGGCTCACGTACCAGGGCGTACCCATGTACAGCTCGACGCGGTTGCCTTCGGGATCACGGAAGTAGACCGAGAGCGCATTGCCGTGGGTGACCGGATTGATCTCGGATACGGGCTCGTTCTTCAGCCGCGCGTGCAGATCCCGCAGCGTGGCCAGGCCATCCACCCGGAACGAGATCTGGTTGACGACGTTGAACGGCGTGTCCGCCGGGCGGCCCCCGGCCAGCACCAGCTGGTGATGCTCTTTGGGGTCGCGCGACAGGAAGACGAATTCCTGCGTCCCGATCTTGCCGCGGTCGGTGACGGTGAATCCGAGGAAACGGGAATAGAAATCCTCCATCTTCCGGATGTCGGTGACATAGATTCCAAAGTGGGTGAGCGCGACTGAAGGGGCCTTGGGCATGGGTTCTCCGATCCGGAATGGATGAGGGCTATTCTTGGCCGCGAGTGCGGCGATGTCAACGCCGGCGCTGACCTCGGGGCGATTCCACGCATTGATCTTCCGCGAGCTTGCGGTACACTACGCCGCTCTCAAACACCACGAGGAAATCATGAAGCTCGCGAGTTACCGTACTGCGGATGGCGCCGGCTACGGCGCAGTCACCGACAAAGGCGTTGTCGATCTCACGCGCCGCCTCGGCAAGAAATATCCCGACCTGCGCGCCTTGCTGGCGGCAGGCGCGCTTCGCCAGGCCGAGAAGATCGCGAAAAGCGCCAACGCGGATTTCAATCTTTCCAAGCTCAGGTTTCTCCCGGTAATCCCGAACCCGGGCAAGATCATCTGCGTCGGCCTCAACTACGAGGAACACCGCGTCGAAACCGGGCGCGACAAGACCGAGAGCCCCGCGCTTTTCATCCGCGTCGCCGATTCCCAGGTCGGGCACGGCCAGCCGATCATCCTGCCGCCGGAATCCACCAACCTTGATTACGAAGGCGAGATCGCGGTGATCATCGGCAAGCGCGGACGGCGCATATCGGAAGCGAATTCATGGAAGCACATCGCCGGTTACTCCTGTTACAACGACGGCTCGATCCGCGACTGGCAGCGACATACGGTACAGTGGACCGCAGGCAAGAACTTCAGCCAGACCGGCGGCTTCGGCCCGTGGATGACGACGCGCGAGGAAATCGGGGACGGCGAGGAGCTGACGCTCGAGACCCGGCTCAACGGCCAGGTAATGCAGCACGCGACGACGGAAATGATGATTCACCGCATCCCGCGGCTGATCAACTACATCTCGACTTTCACCACGCTCGAGCCGGGCGACGTCATCGTCACCGGCACGCCGGGCGGGGTCGGGGCGCGGCGCACCCCGCCGGTGTGGATGAAGCCGGGAGACACGGTCGAAGTCGAGGTCACGAAATGCGGAACGCTGGTTAATACGATCAAGGCCGGCTGAGCAGCCGCGGACCGGCCTGGCCCGGGAGCTTCAGTCCCGGGTCAGCGTGATGAAGATGCTGCAGGGCGCGTAATCGAGCAGCGACTTGCCCACCGAGCCGCGCCACCAGCGCGAGGCGAAGGAAGCCTTCTGCTGGTGCCCGATGACGATCAGATCGGTCTTGATCTCGGCCGCCAGACGGCAGATTTCCTCGACCGGCTCCCCGACCGCGAGGTGGCCGGTGACGCTGAAGCCCTTCTGCTTGAGCTGATTGATGCCTTCATTGAGCACGTCCTGGGCGCGCTTCTTCTCCTCCTCGAGCAGCTCTTCGGGAAGGAATCCCTCGGTCAGGAACATGCTCGAAGGCATGCCGGCCACCGCCAAAAGATGCGTGTCCGAGTGGGCGAACGACGCGATCTCGGCGGCGGCGAGCAACGCCGACTTGCCCTCGCGGGAACCGTTGTATGCCAGCAGTATCTTTTCAAATAACATGGCTGCCTCCTTGGCCGTTGCCTGCGATTCGCCTATTTTGCCAGCAGTCCGAGCCGTTCGATCAACGCGCGCTCATGCTGCAATGTGTCGCTCGCGTACTTCGCGTAGTCCTCGCTTGACTGGTACCACCGCTCCTGGTCGAGTTGCTCCAGCACTTTGAGGTGTTCGGGATCGTCGAGCGCCTTCCTGAAGCCATCGTGCAGGATTTTTACTTTGCGCAATTCCATGCCCCGGGGCCCGACGATCCCGTAAGGCGAAGTCGAGATTACGTCGAGGCCCAGGTCCTTCGCGGTAGGCACGCCCGGCCAATGCCGGGTGCGCTGGCCGCCGAACGTGACGAGCAGCCGGAGCTGGCCCGCGTCGACGAACCGTCCCCATCCGCTCGAGTCCGACTGCGCCATGACGTGCCCGCCCATCAGGGCTTGCGTGGAGTCGGCGTTGCCCTTGAACGGCACGTGCAGGAATTCGACGCCGGCTTTCATCGCCACCTCCTCCATGAGCAGGTGCGGCGAGGTGCCGGTTCCGGTCGAGCCGTAAGAGAACTTGCCCGGATTGGCCCTGGCGTAGTCGAGCAGTTCGCGAAACGACTTGATCGGCGAGTCGCTCTTCACGACGACGCCGAAGGTATAGCCCGTGAGGCCGATGATGTAGGTGAAGTCGCGCACCGGGTCCCATGCGACCTTTTGCATATGCGGGATGCGGAACGCGCCCATGGGCAGCTGCGATACCGTGTAGCCGTCGGGCTTGGCGATCTGCGCCATGTTGCCGGGCCCGATCATGCCGCCCCCGCCCGGACGATTCTCGACCACGATGGGTTGGCCCAGATACTTCGACGCAATTTCGGCAAAGCGGCGCAGGTGGGTGTCGGTGGAGCCGCCCGCCGGCCAGGGACAAATCAGCGCGATCGGCCTGGAGGGAAATTCCTGCGCCCCCGCCGGAAGAGCCATGACCGCCGCGACCAGCACGAGCGTGCGAGCGAGTGCCTCCATCTGTGCCCTCCTCCGGCTACGGTTCGGCGCGCGCCCTCCAATTGCCGCGACATTCGCCCTGTGGGCAGGGTCTGTCCGGTCTGCGCGCCGACAAAGCTTGCCGAAAAGGTGACGCCGCGTCAAACGCATCGTCGATCGGGCGGCGAACACAGTAAAATTGCGGCTTTGCCTCGTCCCCCGATGCCCCTGGACGTATTCCAACTCGACGTCAGCCGCGCCGACCTCAGCCTCGCCGTCATCGGCACCGGGGTCATGGGCCGCGGCATCGCCCAGATCGCGGTACAAGCCGGCATCCGCGTGCTGCTTCACGACAACCGCGCGGGCGCCGCCCAAGGGGCGAAGGAATCGGTATCGCAGCAGCTTCGACGCCTGGTCGAGAAAGGCCGGCTCAAGGCCGATGACGCCGACAAGGCGATCGGCAAGCTGATCGTCGCCAACAGCCTGCAGTCGCTGTCGGCCTGCCAGATCGTCATCGAAGCCATAGCCGAAAATCTCGAGGCCAAGCGCGAGCTGTTCCGCAGCCTCGAGCCGATTGTCGCGGACAATTGCCTGATCGCGAGCAACACCTCGTCGCTGCAGGTCACGGCGATTGCCTCGGCCTGCAGGCGGCCCGAGCGCGTCGGCGGCTTTCACTTTTTCAACCCGGTGCCGCTCATGAAGGTGGTCGAAGTGGTGGACGGCCTGCTCACGGCACCCTGGGTAGGCGAGGCGCTCACGGCGCTCGCGCTGCGCTGCGGCCACAAGCCGGTGCGCGCCAGGGACACGCCGGGCTTCATCGTCAATCATGCCGGGCGCGCTTACGGCACCGAGGCGCTGCGCATCCTCGGCGAAGGCATCGCCGAATTCCATGAGATCGACCGCATCCTGCGCGACGCGGCCGGCTTTCGCCTGGGTCCCTTCGAGCTGCTCGACCTCACCGGGCTCGACGTCTCGCATCCGGTAATGGAATCGATCTACCACCAGTACTACGAGGAGCCGCGCTACCGCCCCTCGCCGATCACCGGAGGGCGCCTGAGCGCCGGGCTGCTCGGGCGCAAGTCGGGCTGCGGCTTCTACCACCACGAGAACGGCAAGCAGGAAGAAATCCCCGAGCTTCCGGCGCCCGCCGCGCGGCCCGCAAGCGTCTGGGTGAGCCACGCGGGACTTGGCGCGAATCTCACTCTGCTGCTGCGAAAGCTCGGCGCGCACATCGACCGCGGCGTGCGGCCCGCAGCGCAATCGCTCTGCCTCGTTGCACCGCTCGGCGCGGACGCGACCACGTCAGCGATCGACGAGGAGCTCGACCCCGCGCGCACGCTCGCGGTGGACTGTCTGCTCTCCGTGGAAAAGCGTCGAACGCTCATGACCACCCCCGTAACCACAGCGGCGATGCGCGCGGCCGCTCACGGCCTGCTCGCAAGCGACGGCGTGCCGGTCTCGGTGATCCGCGACTCGCCCGGATTCGTCGCGCAGCGCGTCCTCGCCCAGATCGTCAACATCGCCTGCGACATCGCGCAGCAGCGCATTGCTTCGCCCGCCGACATCGACGCGGCGGTGACGCTCGGCCTGGGCTACCCCCAGGGGCCGCTTGCCTGGGGCGACGCGATCGGGGCTGCACGGATACTGGCCATCCTCGACGCCTTGCAAGACTTTTACGGCGATCCGCGCTACCGTGCGAGTCCCTGGCTGAAGCGACGGGCGCGTCTCGGCGTATCATTGCTGACGCTGGAGTCATGACCGTCACCCCCGCGAAAGCGGGGGTCCAGTCCTTAATCCGCCAAACTGGATTCCCGCTTTCGCGGGAATGACGTGTGGAACCCGGAGACCGACAATGAATGCACCGCTGAAAACAAAACCTAAAAAAGCCGAATTCGCCTGGCACGATCCCCTTTTGCTCGATGCGCAGCTCACCGAGCAGGAACGCATGGTGCGCGACGCAGCGCACGCATACTGCCAGGACAAGCTGCAGCCGCGCATCCTCGAGGCGTTCCGCAACGAAAAGACCGATCCGGCGATGTTCCGCGAGATGGGTGCGCTGGGAATGCTCGGGCCGACGATTCCCGCCGAATACGGCGGCGCCGGCCTCAACTACGTCAGCTACGGCCTGATCGCGCGCGAGTTGGAGCGCGTGGATTCCGGCTACCGCTCGACAATGAGCGTGCAGAGCTCGCTCGTCATGGTGCCGATCCACGCGTTCGGCAGCGAGGCGCAGAAGAGAAAATATCTGCCCCAGCTTGCGAAGGGTGAATTGATCGGCTGCTTCGGCCTGACCGAGCCCGATCACGGCTCCGATCCGGCCAGCATGCAAACGCGTGCGAAGAAGGCGAACGGCGGATACAGTCTGATCGGATCGAAAACGTGGATCAGCAATGCTCCGATCGCCGACCTGTTCCTCATCTGGGCGAAAACCGAGGATGGCGTGATTCGCGGTTTTCTTCTAGAGAAAGGCGCGAAAGGGCTGTCGGCGCCGGCGATCCACGGCAAGATGGGCCTGCGCGCCTCGATCACCGGCGAAGTCGTGATGGACAATGTATTCGTGCCCGAGGAAAACTTCCTGCCCGGCGCCGAAGGCCTGAAAGGCCCGTTTACCTGCCTGAACTCCGCGCGCTACGGCATCGCCTGGGGCGCGCTCGGCGCGGCCGAGGATTGCTGGCACCGCGCGCGCCAGTACGTGCTCGAGCGCAAGCAGTTCGGCCGGCCGCTCGCCGCGAACCAGCTCATCCAGAAGAAGCTCGCCGACATGCAGACCGAGATCTGCCTCGGCCTGCAGGGGTGCCTGCGCTTCGGACGCATGAAGGACGAAGGCACGGACACGCCCGAGATCACCTCGATCATGAAGCGCAACTCAAGCGGCAAGGCGCTCGAGATCGCGCGCATGGCACGCGACATGCTCGGCGGCAACGGCATCTCGGACGAATTCGGCGTGGTCCGCCACATGCTGAACCTCGAAGTGGTCAACACCTACGAAGGCACCCACGACATTCACGCGCTGATTCTCGGCAGGGCGCAGACCGGGATCCAGGCTTTCAGCGCTTAGGTCTCATGACGGGTCCTAGGCGCTGCGCATGGTGCCTCAGCAGCGAAATCTATGTCCGCTACCACGATGAAGAGTGGGGCGTGCCGGTGCACAACGACCGTACGCTGTTCGAATTCCTGATCCTCGAAGGCGCGCAAGCCGGCCTGTCCTGGTTGACGATCCTTAAAAAGCGGGAGAACTATCGCCGTGCGTTCGCCGGATTCGATCCTGTGAAGGTTGCGCGCTTCGGCGCGCGCGATGTCAAGCGGTTGCTCGCCGATGCCGGAATCGTGCGCAACCGCCTCAAGATCGAGTCCACGATAGGCAATGCCCGCGCCTTCCTCCAGGTGCAGCGGGAATTTGGCTCGTTCGATGCGTATCTCTGGCAATTTGTTGGCGGACGGCCGCTGCAGGGCCGCCGTGGCGGCATGAAACTGGTGCCTGCCCGCACGCCGGTGTCGGATGCCGTCAGCAAGGACCTGAAAAAGCGCGGATTCCGGTTTGTCGGCTCGACCATCCTCTACGCTTTCATGCAGGCGGTCGGCATGGTCAACGACCATCTGGCGATCTGCTTCCGTCACGCTCCGCTGTCGGTCCTCCCGAATTCTCGTTCTTCGGCTACACTCATCACCGAGTGACTTGCCCGGGAGATTTCGTGCGCCGTATTGCAGCGGTTGTCCTGTTGGGATTGGGACTGCTTGCGCTCCCCCCCGCCCACACCCAGGACAGCGATATCAGCGGGGCGGTGATGCTCGTCGCAACGCCGCGGCTGATCGACTCCAATTATCGCGGCTCGGTTCTGCTTGCCGTGCCCATAGACAATTACCGGCACGTCGGCGTCATCATCAACCGCCCCACCGGGCGCTCCCTCGCGAGCCTCTTTCCGGAGCACCAGCCCTCCAAGCTCGTCCGCGACCCGGTCTATTTCGGCGGGCCGATGCTGCGCCAGGCGATCTTCGCCGTAGTGCGCACCGACCACACCCCCGGAGCCGGGTCGATCCAGATGATGAAGGAGTTGTTTCTCGCCACCCGGGGCGCCGTCGTGGACCACATCATCGAGGAGAGGCCCAACGAGGCGCGCTACTACGTCGGTTATGTTGCGTGGCGCCCCGGTGAGCTGCGCATGGAAATTGACCGTGGATTGTGGTATGTGCTGGATGCCGATCCCGACCTGGTATTCCGCAAGAACCCCGCAGGCCTGTGGGACGAGTTGCTGCGCCGCGCCCGCGCCGTCACGGCATGGACCTCCGCGCGCCCCGGCGGAACCGCCGTGCCTCCTCTGTGATGGAAGTCCGGGTCCCTGCTTGCCGGCCCCGAGACTGAATGGTATGAGAGGGTTGCTGGGCGGGATTCTTGTCTTGGCCTTCGGACTCGCACCGGCCGGCGCAGCCGCCCAGGCATCTTCGAGAACGCTTTTCCTGGTGGCAAAGCCCGGAATGCCCGACCCGAATTTCAGCGAATCCGTGGTGCTCGTGACCCAGGGCGAAATGGCGCAGGCCATCGGCGTGATCATCAACCGCCCCACCCACCGGTCCCTTGCCGAGGTGCTCCCCGGCGAGCGTTTCAAGCGTTTCACCGAACCGGTCTATTTCGGCGGGCCGGTTGCGCCTAACGGGCTCCTGGCCGTTTTTCGCATGGACAATCCTCCAGGCGACGCGCTCACGATGCTGCCCGGACTGCATCTGGCGCTGCATCCCGACACGATCGATGAGCTGCTCAAGAATCCGTCGCTGATCATCCGTTTTTTCACGGGCTTCTCCGGCTGGGGACCGGGCCAGTTGCGCGGCGAGCTTGAACGCGGCGACTGGCTCCTCGCCGATGCCGATGCGGACACCGTGTTCCGCAGGGACGTTTCCGGCCTGTGGCGGGAAATGGTCCGGCGGGCAAGCGCAGTCCGCGCCGATGCCGGCCCGCCGCTCACGCCGCACTGATTGCCGGGAAACCCATGAACCCCAGGACCCTGCGTGCCGCGCCCGCGCTGTTCATGCTCCTTGCGGGCATCGCGGCGGCCCAATACCCGTCCAGGCCCATCAAGTTGATCGTGCCGATCCCGCCGGGAGGCGCGCCCGACATCTCCGCGCGCGTGCTCGGGCAGAAGCTCGCGGAACTCGTCGGCCAGCCGGTCGTGATCGAAAACCGCCCCGGCTCGAACGGCAATATAGCCATGGATCTGGTCGCGAAGTCCGCGCCGGACGGCTATACCCTGGGGCTGCTCGCCGACAGCATGATCGCCATCAATCCGCATCTGTACAAGAAAATGCAGTCCGATCCGCTCAAGGATCTGGCGCCGGTGGCCTCGGTCGTCTCGAACCAATGGGTGCTGTCGGTCAATCCTTCGGTGCCGGTGAAAAATTTTCAGGAGTTCATCGAGTACGCGCGCCGCGCCAATCCGCCGCTCGCTTATGCCTCCGGCGGCAACGGCAGCATCCACCAGATGGCGATGGA
>JBGPYQ010000219.1:0-5791 GCA_041493345.1 Gammaproteobacteria bacterium
CCAGGGCAGGTCCGTACAAGTCGGACCAGTACCGGTACTGACCGGGCCGACACCACTCGATCGAAGTAGCGCGCGCCGCGGCGGCGGGGTTATGCTGCGCGGGCGGGCGCGGAGGCAGGGTCCTCGCCATTCCTCGGCTATCCGCCGATTCAAGGAGGCCAACATGCTGGTCGACCTCGGAAGCATCAACGGCTGGGCGGTGATCGTCGCCACCGTTGTCGGTTATGTCATCGGCGGAATCTGGTATGCGCCGCCGGTCTTCGGCAACATGTGGATGGCGGCACTGGGCAAGAAAAAGGAGCAGCTCGGCAATCCGGTCAAGCCGATGCTGGTTCAGTTCGTATTGACGCTCGTCATCGCCGCGGTACTGGCGATGGTCGTGGTGCGATTCGGCGCCGTGAATGCGCTCGAGGGAGCGGCGATTGGCCTTGCGCTTTCGATCGGCCTGATCGCGACGTCCCTCCTGGCGGACTGGATATTCTGCGGCTTCAGCATGAAGCTCTACTGGATCCAGGTGAGCTACAAGATCGTGTGCGCCACGGTGATGGGCGCGATCCTCGGGGCATGGAGATAGTGCCGATGGATATCTGGGACAGCGACTACTTCGAGATGGCGCTGCATCTCGTGATGGCGCTCGGCGCCGGCGCGATCATCGGCCTGGAGCGCAGCTACCACGGCCGCCCGGCGGGTTTCCGCACCCACGCACTGGTGTGCCTTGCCTCGAGTCTGCTGATGATCTTTACCGTCTACCATGGAAGATGGTTTTCGGTGAGCCAACTCGAGCGCGTTGCGATCGATCCGACCCGCATGGCGCAGGGGATCATGACCGGCATCGGTTTTCTCGGCGCCGGGGTGATCATGAAGGAAGGGCTGACGGTCCGCGGCCTCACCACCGCCGCCTCGATCTGGATCACCGCGTCGATCGGCATCATGATCGGCGTCGGATTTTACTTCCCCGCCGGCATCGCCACGGTGCTCACGCTCAGCGTGCTCTCGGTCTTCCGCTGGATCGAGCGCCGGATGCCGGTCGAGTTCTACGCGCAGCTCACGGTAGCGTTTGCGCGCAGCGCCATTCTTCCCGAGGCCGAGCTGCGGACCATGGTTGAAACACAGGGCTTTCAGATCGCCAACATGAACTACTCTGTCAGGCACGAGGGAAAATTTTTCGAGTACCAGATGGTGATCCACTCTCCGGACCGCGGCAACACCCGCCATCTTTCCGAGGCTCTCAACGCCCTGGCGTCGGTAACCGAGTTTCGCATCTCGCCCACCGGAGACTAGGCCGCCCGCAGGCGCGGCGGGTCTAGAGCTCGTACATCTCGCCCTTGCCCGCCAGCGCTGTGTCGACCAGCTTGCGCGTGAGTTGCGGCGAGAACAGCTCGATGAAGGTGTAGGCGAATCCGCGAAGCGCGGCGCCGCGGCGCACGGCCACCCGGGTTGTCATGGTTCCGAAAAGGTGCCCGGCCTCGATCGCGCGCAGGGACCGGTCGCGCTTCTGGTCGAAAGCCACCGCGGCGATGATGCCGATCCCCAGGCCCAGCTCGACGTAGGTCTTGATCACATCCGAGTCGACCGCCGATAGCACGATATCGGGCGCGAGTGCTTGCGCCTGAAATGCCGCGTCGATGTGGCTGCGTCCGGCGAAAGCGGGGTCGTAGGTAACAATGGGGTAGCGCGCAAGCATCTCGAGCGTGATGCGCCGCTCCTTTGCCAGCGGATGTTTCGCGGGCACCACCACGGAGTGCTGCCATTGATATCCGGAAAGCGCGAGCAGCTTGGGATAATCGTCGAGCGCTTCGGTGGCGATCGCGATGTCGGCCTCGCCCGCAATCACCATCTCGGCGAGCTGCGGCGGATTGCCCTGTTTGAGCGTCAGGTGCACTTTCGGATAGCGCCGCTTGAACTCTCTGACCACCTTGGGCAGCGAGTAGCGCGCCTGCGTGTGGGTGGTGGCGATCGTCAGCGTGCCCGCCGCCTGGTCCTTGAATTCCCGTCCCACCTGCTTCAGGTTTTCCGTCTCCTGCAGCAGGTGGTCGATCACCTCCACCACCGCCTCGCCCGGTTCGGTCAAGGCAACGATGCGCTTGCCGCGACGCACGAAGATCTCCACGCCGAGCTCGTTCTCGAGCTCGCGGATCTGCTTCGATACCCCGGGCTGGGAGGTGTAGAGCTTCTTGGCTGCCCTGGTGAGGTTGAGCCCCTGTCTCACCGTCTCCCGGACGTAGCGCAATTGCTGAAAATTCATGGGTTTACATCATATGTTTTGCGGTTATTAAATTCTAACACAAAAGTCTTTTACGCTATTAAGTGCCCGCGCTAGCATGCCCCTCTTTCGCGGAAAACCTGCATGGATTGGCTATACACTCTCTCGGGATTTGCGGTCAGCTTGGTAGTCGGCGTCACCGGTGTCGGCGGCGGTTCGCTGATGACGCCGCTGCTCGTGCTCGTGTTCGGCGTCGCTCCCGTCACCGCAGTCGGAACGGATCTGCTTTTCGCCGCATTGACCAAAACCGGCGGCGCCTGGGCTCACGCGCGCCGCGGCAACGTCGCCTGGAATGTCGTCGGCTGGCTCGCCGCGGGCAGCGTGCCGGCTTCTGCCGTCACGCTGGTGTTGTTGCACATGTTCGTGCCCGATCCCGGCAAGCTTTCGGCAATCGTGAGCGTGGCGCTCGGTTTTGCGCTTATTCTCACCGCCGGGGCACTCCTGTTCAGGGAAAAGCTTCACGCCTGGGCGGCGCGGCGCGCTGCGTCCGGTCCGCACTCGGCGTCGCCACGGCGCACCGTCGCGCTCGGCGCGGTTCTTGGAGTCCTGGTCACCGTCTCCTCGGTAGGCGCTGGCGCGCTGGGTGTGACCGTGCTGTTCTTCCTTTACCCGGGCCTTGCGGCTGCGCGCATCGTCGGCACCGACATCGCCCATGCCGTGCCGCTCACGCTGGTCGCGGGCCTCGGGCACGCTGCGGCCGGGGCGGTGGACTGGAAACTGCTGGGGGCTCTGCTTATCGGCTCGCTGCCCGGCATCTGGCTTGGCAGCGCGCTCAGCCAGAAGATTCCGGAACGGTTGCTGCGCGGCGCGCTCGCCACCATGCTGATCCTGGTCGGCGGCAAGCTCGCCCTGTAGATACTCATGTACCTCTACGACGAAATCGACCAGAAGCTCGTTGACGAACGCGTCGCTCAATTCCGCGACCAGACGAAACGCTTTCTCGCCGGCAAGCTCTCGGAAGACGAGTTCCGCGCCCTGCGCTTGCGCAACGGCCTCTACATCCAGCGCTACGCGCCGATGCTGCGCATCGCCATTCCCTACGGCCTGCTGTCGACGAAGCAGCTGCGAAAACTCGCGCACATCGCCCGCAGGTACGACCGCGGCTACGGCCACTTCAGCACGCGCCAGAACCTGCAGTTGAACTGGCCGAAGCTCGAGCGGGTTCCGGACATTCTCGCGGAACTCGCGACGGTGCAGATGCACGCGATCCAGACCTCGGGCAATTCCTTCCGCAATATCACGACCGACCATTTCGCGGGCGTCGCGCAGGACGAAATCGTCGATTCGTTCGTCTGGTGCGAGGTGATCCGCCAGTGGTCGACCTTCCATCCCGAGTTTTCGTATCTTCCGCGCAAGTTCAAGTTCGCGGTCAACGGCGCCAAGGCCGACCGCGCCGCGGTCGCGGTGCACGACATCGGCCTGCACGCGGTAAGAGATGCCAACGGCGAGGTGGGTTTCCGCGTACTTGCTGGCGGAGGCCTGGGCCGCACGCCGGTGATCGGCTTCGTCATCCGGGAATTCCTGCCGTGGCAACACCTGCTCACGTACATCGAAGCGATCCTGCGCGTCTACAACCGCTACGGACGGCGCGACAACATCCACAAGGCGCGCATCAAGATTCTGGTGAAGGAGCGCGGCCCGGAAAAATTCCGCGAGGAAGTCGACGCCGAGTGGGCTCACCTGAAAGACGGCCCGTCGACGCTCGTTCCCGGGGAGATCGCCCGCATCGAGGACCGTTTCACGCGCCCGGACTACGCCAAGCTGCCCGCGGCCGACGCCGGGCTCGAAGCCGCGCTCGCGTCCGACCGCGCCTTTGCGAACTGGCACAAACGCAACGTGCATCCGCACAAGCGGGCGGGCTACGCCGCCGTCACGCTGTCGCTCAAGAAGACCGGGATTCCTCCCGGTGACGTCACCGCCGACGAGATGGACCGGATCGCCGACCTCGCAGATCGCTACTCCTTCGGCGAGCTGCGCGTTTCGCACGAACAGAACCTGATCTTCGCCGATGTGCAGCG
Source organism: Gammaproteobacteria bacterium (assembly GCA_041493345.1). GTDB lineage: Bacteria > Pseudomonadota > Gammaproteobacteria > Burkholderiales > SG8-39 > VBDM01. The sequence continues at coordinate 4,282 of JBGPYQ010000219.1, forward strand.
GTCCGATCTGCACACCTTGTGGCAGGAGGTGCGCGTGCTGGGCTTCGCCACGCCCAATGTCGGCCTGCTCACCAACATCATTTGCTGCCCGGGCGGGGACTTCTGCTCGCTTGCCAACGCCAAGTCGATCCCGGTCGCCGAAGCGATCCAGCAGCGCTTCGACGATCTTGACTACTTGCACGACATCGGCGAAATCGATCTCAACATCTCCGGCTGCATGAACGCCTGCGGCCATCATCACGTCGGCCACATCGGCATCCTCGGCGTCGACAAGAACGGCGAGGAGTGGTACCAGATCGAGGTCGGCGGCAATCAGGGTGAAGTCCGTTCCGGCGGCCGCGGCGCCTCGCTCGGCAAGGTCATCGGCCCGTCTTTTGCGCGTGCCGAAATACCCGACGTGATCGAGCGTCTGATCGAGTGCTATCTCGCGCGCCGCGACAGCGACGCGGAGCGCTTCATCGACGTGGTGCACCGCATCGGCGTCGAAGCCTTCAAGGAATCCGTATATGGCAACGCTGATCAAAGAGCGGCGCATCGCCGCCGACAGCTGGCAACTGCTTAAGCGCGGGCCGGCGGGCGAGCTGCCCGAGGTCCCGGCGCGCGGCGACGCGATCGTTCCGCTCGCGCTGTGGCTAGCGCGCCGCGAGGAACTCCTTTCTCGCGCGGAAACGGGAACGCTGGGCGTGTGGCTCGATGCCAACGAAGGGCCGGAAGCGATCGCCGGTGACGTGCAACGTTTTCCGCTTATCGCCGTGAACTTCCCCAAGTTCGGCGACGGCCGCGGCTACTCGATTGCACGTCTTTTGCGCGAGCGCTACGGCTTCAAGGGCGAGCTGCGCGCGATCGGCGATGTCTTGCACGATCATCTTTTCTTCATGGCCCAGTGCGGCTTCGACGCCTTCGCGCTGCGCGAAGACCAGGACGTCCAGGAAGCGCTCTCGGTGTTCACCACCTTCAGCGAGGGCTATCAGACTTCGGTCCTGCGGCCCGTGCCGCTTTTTCGCCGCCGCCTGGCCGCGGGCAAGGCATGACCGAAGCGCTGAGGCATAAAATCGCCGAGCTCGAGCGCGTGCTCGTGCGCGTTGCGCTCGAGCACGCGCCCGCCGAGCTCGCGTCGAGCCTGTCCACCGAGGACATGGTGATTACGGATGCAATCCTGCGGCACAAGCTCGGCATCGAGATCTTCACTCTCGACACGGAAAGGCTGCACGCCGATACGCTCAACGTGATCGCGGCGATTCGCGAGCGCTACGGCTACGACGTGCGCGTGTTCCGTCCCGACCCTGAGGCTGTCACCGAGTACGTCGTGAAATCCGGCCGCGACGCTTTCTACGAAAGCACGGAACTGCGCAAGCGCTGCTGCCACATCCGCAAGGTCGAACCGCTCAATCGCGCGCTGGAAGGCAAGGAAGCCTGGATCACCGGCCAGCGCCGCGACCAGGCGGTCACGCGCTCGGAGCTCAAGGTGCAGGAATACGACGCCGCGCGCGGCATGGTGAAATTCAATCCC
>JBGPYQ010000018.1:0-26870 GCA_041493345.1 Gammaproteobacteria bacterium
CCCAGACACCCGCGAATCCCGCGCTGCCCGCCTGTCCGGAGAGCGCTTGCCGCAACGGTTCGACCAGCATCCGCAGTTCGAACGCATCGCCGTATACCTGCCGGTAGACGACTCCGCCGGCATCGACGATGGTCACTTGCGAGATATGGTCGAAGCCCTTGGGTGTCGCGTACCAGGTGAATCCGAACGCGCGCGTGATCGCCTGCATCGTCGCCGCGTCGGCGCTGAGGAATCCCCAGCCCGGGTCGCGAATGCCGTTCTGGCGCGCGAACGCTCCCATCGCCTCGGGCGAGTCGAACGGCTGGTTGAAGCCGATGGTGACGACGTTGAGCTTGTCCGGGCCGAGCGCGGCGCGCGCCTCTTTCACCGTTTTCGCCAGGAACTGCGTCGCCACCGGACAGGCCTGCGAGCAGGCGGTATAGACGAAGCTCACCACGAGAGGCTTGCCGCGGTAATCGGCGAGCGCGATGCGCCTGCGATTCTGGTCGAGCAGCGCGTATTCGCCGATCTGCCGGCCGACCGCGGCCTGGCTTGCGGCCAGCGCCTTGTCGTAATCGGGCACGCCCGGCGCGGGCGCTTCGTGCGCCGCCGCGCCCGCTGCGAGGAGGCACAGCGCCCCGCAGACGGCGAACGCTCCGCGGATTCTCACGGGGAGTTTCAAGCGCGCAGCGCGCCGTCCAGCATCGCCGCGACGAGGAGAATCGAGAGTTGCGCGAGCGACGCGTGGAAGCACGCCATTGCGCTCTTCCGGTCTGGATTGCGCATGAGCCGCCAGCCGTAGCGCAGGAACAACGCGCCGCCCGCCGCGGCGCCGGTCAGATAGATCCAGCCTGCCGAGTAGAGCGCCGGCGCGAGCGATGCCCCCGCGAGCAGAACGATGTGGCCAAAAATCGCGCGCGCAGCGGCCGCGTCGCCCTTCACCACCGGCAACATCGGCACGCCGGCAGCGGCATAGTCGGCGCGCCAGGCGATGGCGAGGCTCCAGAAGTGCGGCGGCGTCCACAGGAACAGCGCGAGCGCGAGCAGCAGCGCCTCGGGCGACAGCGCCGGGGTCACTGCCGCCGCGCCGGCGAGGACCGCGAAACTTCCCGCGAGACCGCCGACGACGATGTTGAGCCAGGTGCGGCGCTTCAGCCACACGGTATAGACGATGGCGTAGAAAAAGGCGCCGAGGAACGTATACAGTGCCGCCGCCGGATTGACCGCCAGCCACGCGGCCGCGACCGCGAGCCCCGTCATCAGCGCGATCAGCCACGGCCAGCCGGCATGATGCCGCAGCGCGCCGGTGACGAAAGGCCGCCGGCGCGTGCGCTCCATGCTTCGGTCGAATTCCCATTCGTAGTACTGGTTGAATGCGCCGGCGCTCGCCGAGGACACCAGCACCGCGAGAGCGAGGACGGCAAGCCGCCAAGCCGGTACCGCCGGCCCCGGCTGGATCGCCGCGCCGGCGAGCGCCGTCACCGCGATGACGATGCCGATGCGCAGCTTGAACAGGTTGAACGCGAGCTTGAGTGCGATGCCCATTCGCCGTCTCCGCGAGCGCCGCCCTTCAGCTCAGGCCCCACACCGTGGACAGGTACTTCCAGTTGACGAAGTAGTACAGCACGAACGCGGTGAGGAACACCATGGCGAAGACGAAGGTGCCCGGCGCGGCGAAGCCGGCATGCCCGTGTCCGGTGATCGCCGTCACGACCGGCATGCGCAGCACGCTGCCCTGCGTGCCATAGACTCCGCCTTCGAGGCGCTTGCCCCACAGAAGCGAACCCACGGTGAGGTAGATATAGGCCGCGCCGCCGCCGATCGCCACCAGGCCGGCGACGCCCATGATGCCGAGCATCAGCCACGCCGTGCCGGGAAATTCGTACGGCAGCGCCGTGCCTGCGAAGGTGATGTCCCAGTGGCGGCGCGGCACGCCCAAGGTGCCTGCGCCCATCATCGCCAGAACGAATACCGACATGCCGAGACCGAACAGGTACGGCTGCCACTTCGCCAGCCCCGGCATGATCACCTCGCGGTTGAACAGGGTCGGCAGCAGGAAATAGGTGAGCGCCATGAACGCGAGCGTGGTGCCGATCACCACCGTGGCATGGAAGTGCCCCGGCACGTAGATGGTGTTGTGGATGAGCATGTTCAGCTGCTCGGTGCCCATCATCACGCCTGAAATTCCGCCGAGGAAGCCGAAACCGAACAGCGAGATGAACATGCCCGAGAACACGGGGTTGCCCCAGGGCGCCTTGCGGATCCACTCGAACAGCCCTCGGGTGTAGCCCTTTTCGCGCTGCGCCACCTCGATCGAGCCAGGCACCGTGAGGCCGTGGATCATGGAGGCGAGCACCGCCAGGTACATGGCGTAGCTGGTGTTGAACACTTTCCATTCGGTGGAGAGGCCCGGGTCGGAGAGCAGGTGGTGGGCGCTGGCGAGCTGCAGGAAGAGGATATACAGCAGGAACGCCACGCGCGAGACGCGCTCGGACATGGGCTTCGCGCCGAAAACGATGGCGGCAATTGCGTACCACACCGCGACGTGCGCCGACACGTTGATCTGCTGCGAGGAGTGGCCGAAGGCCCACCAGATGGTGCGGTACATCAGGGGATCGATGGACTTGATGTAACCGGTCGACCAGAGGAAGGTCGGGATCAGGATGATCGCGCCCGAGGCGATGGTGAAGATGGCGATGATGCAGGCGGTAAGCGCGCCGAAGGTCACCAGCGGAATCGAGCCTTCGTAGGTCCTCTCCGCTTTCGCCACGACCAGCGTGCCCAGAAACACGAAGCAGCCGACCAGCGCGCCCACCGCGAAGAGGATCAATCCGAGGTAGAACGCCGGATGGCCGGGCAGCGGAACGTAGGAGGTGAACATCACCGTCGAGGTGCCGGTGAACACGGCCACGTTCACGGTCACCGCGCCGATCAGCATGAGCGCGAACCCAAGCCACGCCATGCGCGGCGTCGCCAGGCGCGACCTGAGCAGGGTCGAGGAGCAGAAATACAGCACCGCGATCTCGAAAAAGATGATCCAGAATGCGAGCATGTCCAGCCCGTGCACCGTCAGGGTCATGTAGAAGTTCTCGGCGTCGATCAGGTGCACCGCCTGCCAGCGCGTGAGCAGGACGAGCAGCGCCAGAACGCCGCCCACGAGCAGCGACACGACCGCGGCGACGGCGTTCACCTTGATCAGCGTCTCGGCCGAGCGGTGGAACTGCAGGCCGGTGCGCGGGCAGGTCCGGAAAAGTGCCGTGGTTGTCATGTTCGAGACTCCCCTATTTGACGCTCATTTCACATAAAGTCTGCTCACCATCGTGTGATGGTTGATGCCGCAGAACTCGTTGCAGACGATCGAGTAGGTGCCGGCACGATTGGGCGTGACGTTGATCACGTGCTCGTAGCCGGGCAGCACCTGAATGTTGATGTTCTCGGGCTGCAGCGAGAAGCCGTGCTGGTAGTCCATCGAGGTGAGGTGCAGGCGGTAGGTCTTGCCCTTCTCCAGCTCGAGGATCGGCCACCACTGCCACAGCCGCGCGATCAGGTAGACGTCGCTGCCTTCGGGAGGCTTCACCACGGGAATTTTCTGGTCGGTCTCCTCGCGCACCTTGTACCGGTCGACCATCGCCTGCGCCTTCTTGGAATAGGCGTCGGGCGTGGTGCGGTAGGTTTCCGAGGAGAGGTTCTGCTTTCCGAATATGTGCCAGTACGGCATCATGAAAAACATCACCAGGCACCAGACAAAAGCGATGACGATCCATACCAGCTCGACGCTGTGGATCGGCTGCTTCCACCACAGTCGCTCGGAAGGCGGCAGTATGGCGCTCATATGCAGGTCTCCCCGTGGTTATTTCGCGATCGGAATGCCGACGATCTCCATCACGCCCCAGACGATGTAGATGACCGTCGGGATGGCGACGCCGAGAAACAGGAGCAGGAAAGGGTTCTCGAGGATCTGCTGCATCACCGGCACGCGTTCGTCTGCGGGCGCGGCCTGGACGGGCTCAGCCATGGCGTCTCTCCTTCTGTGGTTCGTGAGCGCAAATCTACGCACCGGCTGCGGAAAAAAATTTGATGTAAATTAAGGTTTCGGAGGCGGACCGGGGCCGGAATTGATGCAGGTCAAACTTGGTGCTGTTCGCCGCGGCGCCTTTCGTGGGCTATTCGCCGCGCCGGCCACCCGCCTCGTCGGACCCCGGGTGGCCCTGTTCGCGCAACGGGAATGCGGCGGACCCGGCTGCGTCCGCGTTTCCTGATGTGAGTCAAATCGCGGCCGGGAGCCGGCTGCTATATTTGACGCTTCATGAAAATCCCGCTCCGCCGGTGCTGAAGCGCATCCAATCCTCGGGCCAATGGCTGTTCCTGAAAGCGGAAGGCGCGTTCAACGCCGCCTTCGGCGACCGGCTCAACCCGCTCTACTACCTCGGCGCCATCAGCTACTGGATGCTGTGGGTGGTGGTGGCGAGCGGCCTGTACGTCTACGTGTTCTACCGCACCGGCGTGGATACGACTTACGCCTCCGTGGAAGCCTTGACCCACGCACAATGGTACGCGGGCGGCGTGATGCGCAGCCTGCACCGCTACGCCTCGGACGCGATGGTGCTGACGATGCTGCTGCACCTGACGCGCCATTTCATCTTCGACCGCTATCGCGCCTTCCGCGCCTTCTCCTGGATCACCGGCGTGGTCCTGCTGTGGCTGGTCTATGCCTCCGGTGTGAACGGCTATATGCTGCCCTGGGACCGGCTCGCGCAATTCGTGGTGACGGCCACCGCGGAATGGTTCGACGGACTGCCGGTGTTTCGCGGCGTGCTGGTGCGCAATTTCGTCCTCCCGGAAGCGATCAGCGATCGCTTCTTCTCGCTGCTTTCCTTTCTTCACATCGGCATTCCGCTCGCGGCGCTGGCGGTGCTGTTGGTGCACACGCTGCGTGTGCCGCGCGCGAGAACCCTGCCGCCGCGGCCGCTCGCCCTGGTCACGCTCGGCGCGCTGGTGTTGCTTTCTCTTGCAAAGCCGGCTGTTTCGCAAGGCCCGGCCGATCTCAATCGCGTCCCGCTCGAGCTCGACTTCGACTGGTTCTATCTCGCCGCGTATCCGCTGATTTACAGCTGGTCACCGCAGAAGTTGTGGCTGCTGGTCGGCGGATTCACGGTCCTGTTCCTGCTTGCGCCGTGGCTGCCGCCGAAGCGCAGAACCCGCGAAGCGGCGCTGCAGATCACGATTCACCCGGGCAACCGGACGGTAAGCACGTGGGAAGGCGAAACCGTGCTCGACAGCGCCCTGCGCCAGGGCGTACCGCTGCCGTTCGAGTGCCGCAACGGCGGCTGCTCCGTGTGCAAATGCGCATTGCTGAACGGCGAGATCGACTACGGTATCTATCAGAAGTCGGCGCTGTCCGACGCCGAGCGCGCCGCCGGGAAATTCCTCTCCTGCTGCGCCACGCCGCTCTCCGACATCGAGGTCGAGTACGAGGAAGGGGCGGCGCAACGCGAGCCCGCCAGGCACTACACGGCGCGCGTCGAGCGGCTGGAGCGCCTCGCGCACGACGTGATGCTGGTCGTGCTGCGGCTGGAAGGCGGCGAGCGCATCCGCTTCGAAGCCGGGCAGTTCATCAACTTCATCCTCGAAGACGGCGAGCGGCGCGCGTACTCCTTCACCACCGCGCCGCAGGAAACCGATACGGTCGAGCTGCACATCCGTCTCGTTCCCGACGGCCGCTTCACCCCCCGCGTGTTCAACGAGATGAAAACCGGCGACGCGGTGCGCTTCGAAGGTCCTCTCGGGTATTCAGCCATCCGCGACGGCGGCAAGCCGCTGATTCTCGTCGCCGGCGCGACCGGCTTTGCCCCGGTGAAGAGCGTGCTCGAGCACGCGTTCCGCGCAGGCTTCAGGCGCAAGCTGATCTTCTACTGGGGCGTGCGCCGGCGCCGCGACCTGTACCTGGCGGAGCTGCCGGAGCGCTGGCAGCGCGAACACGACAACTTTCGGTTCATTCCGGTGCTGTCGGACCCGGCGCCCGAGGACGATTGGAACGGGCGCACCGGACTCGTCCACGAGGCGATCCTCGCGGACTTTCCCAGCCTCTCGGGCTACGAGATTTACGCCTGCGGCTCGGTGAAGATGGTGGAGGTGGCGCGGCCTGCATTCCTCGCGCAGGGGCTCGCCGAGGACGCCTGCTTCTCCGACGCCTTCCTGCCCGCGGCGCGGCGAGCGACCTGAACCGGGGGTGCTGGCGCGCCGCCATTTCCGATGAAATCCGGGATGCCGCGGATCCCGAAGCGCGGCCGCTCGACGCTGCTGCAAGGGCGCATTCCTGTCCTGTAGTTTTCGCGTCACCGCGCCCGCGACGGGGTCAACCGCGCCGCGGCCCGCGGCGTTGTTCGTTGCGGAAACCGCGTACCATGTCGCGCCTCGCCTGCCCCGAAGAGCCCCACGGTACACTGCACGTCGTGCAGCGCGGTCTCGGACGCTCGGTCTGCTTTTCCTGTGCACGCGACCGCGCCGCCTATCTCGAGGCATTGCGCCGATGCGCCGAGCGCGAGGAATGCGCCATTCATGCCTACGCTCTGATGGGGAACCACGTGCACCTCCTCGTCACCTCCGCGCGCTCGGCGGGCGCCGCGCGACTGATGCCTGCGATCGCCGCAAGCTATGCGCGCCACCTCGCAGCGGAATACGGTCACGCGGAAGCGTTGTGGGAGGACCCCTACGACGCCTCGCCCGTATACGCCCGCCGGTATCTGCTCGCCTGCATGCGCTACATCGAGGAGAACCCGGTGCGCGCGGGACTCGCCGCGCACCCGGGCGCGTACCCCTGGTCGAGCTACCGCGCCAACGCATTCGGAGAGAACGACGCTCTGGTCACGCCCCACCCGCACTACTATTCGCTGGGGCGCTCGTCCGATGAGCGCCGCGCGGCCTATGCGGCGCTGTTCACGCGGACGCGGGGAACGGGCCGGGCGGGCGGGGTGCGGCGGATGAAGGGAGAGGAAATCCGGCGCGAATAACGACTATCATTGGCTGCCGGACTCCCGGCTTTCGCGGGGAGCGCGCTCAACCGGAAATTCATCTTGAGTCTTCAACGCCAAGTTGCCGGCGCAGACGGGTAAGCGATGGCGGCGGACCATACCCTCGAGCGCTATGCCTGGCTTTCGCTGGGCGCGGCGCTCGCGACGATCGCGCTGAAGACGCTCGCCTGGTACGTTACCGGCTCGGTCGGACTGCTCTCCGATGCGCTCGAGGCGCTCATCAATCTTGCCGCGGCGCTCCTTACGCTCTCGATGCTTCGGCTCGCGGCGGCGCCGCCGGACGACGCGCATCCGTACGGCCGATTCAAGGCGGAATACTTCGCGAGCGGCATGGAAGGCGCGCTGATCGTCTTCGCTGCGGTGAGCATCGCGGTCGCCTCTGTGCCGCGGCTCGCGGCGCCGCAGCCGCTGGAGGCGCCCGCGCTCGGGATCGCGCTGTCAGTCGCGGCCACCGCGATCAATCTCGGCGTGGCGCTGAAGCTCCTCGCGGTGGGCAGGCGGCTGCACAGCATCGCGCTCGAGGCCGACGGCCACCACCTGATGACCGATGTGTGGACGTCGGTGGGCGTCATCGCGGGCGTCGCGATCGTGGCGGCCACGGGCTGGCTGATCCTCGACCCCCTGATCGCGCTCGGCGTGGCGGTGCATATCGTGTGGACCGGGTTCATGCTGATGCGCCGCTCGTTTGCCGGGCTGCTCGACGCCGCGATCCCCGCGCCCGAGCTTGCCGACATCGAGAAGATCTTCGCCGAATACCGGCGCCGCTACGGCGTCGAGTTCCACGCGCTGCTCACCCGTCAGGCGGGCGCGCGGCGCTTCATCTCGTTTCACCTGCTGGTGCCCGACGCCTGGCCAGTGGACCGCGCCCACCAGCTCTCCGAGGAGATCGAGGAGCGCATCCGCTCGCTCGTGCCGCAAGCGATCACGCTCAGCCACATCGAGCCGATCTCGCAGCCCGCGTCCTACGACGACATCAAGCTCGAGCGCTGGTAGCACCAGGCGGCTCTTATGGAGCGCAAACACATTCTCGTCGTCGGCGCCGGCGCAATCGGCGGGTTATACGCAGCTTATCTCGGGAAGGTCGCCGACGTCACGGTACTCGATACCAACAAGGCGCACGTCGAGGCGATCCGGCAGCATGGCTTGACGCTCACCGGCCGCACCGAGTCGGTGACGAAGCTCCTGGCGTTCGCGCACGCAGCGGAAATGGGCCCGCGGCGGTTCGACGCGGCCATAGTTCTCGTCAAGTCGCAGGCGACCGAGGCCGCGTTCCACTCGATCCATCCGGTGCTCGAAGGCCGGCCGGTGCTGGTCACTTTGCAGAACGGCATGGGCAACGACGAAGTGCTCGAGCGGCTCACCCATCTTGACGTGGCGCACGGCGTGTCGTTCGAGGCGGCACGCTACGACGGCCCGGGACGCGTGCACCACCTCGTTCACGGCGAGGAATCCTGGCTCGGTCCCGCGCGCGGAAAGGTCGAGTCGGTCGCGTGGCTGGGCGAGCTGATGACGCAGTCCGGGATTCCGACGAAGGTGGTCGCCGACCCGCGCGGCGCGATCTGGGGCAAATTGATCTTCAACAGCGTCATGAACCCGATCGGCGCGATCGTGTCGGGCGTGAACGCGGCGCGCTACAACGTGCCCGAGATGCGCGAGCTCATCGACGACATGGCGGCCGAATGCATCCGCGTCGCCGAAGCTCAAGGCATCAAGCTCGAGTTCGACCCGATGCATCTGGTGAAGAAAATCCGCGCGGGCAAGGCGCCACTCAGCAAGCACGGCGGCTCGATGGCGCAGGACATCGAGTCCGGCCGCGAGACCGAGCTCGAGGCGATGATCGGCTACGTCGTGAGAAAAGCAAAGGAGCTCGGCGTGCCGGTGCCGGTGACCGAATCGGTGTACCGGCTCGCCAAGGGCGTGGAATACGCGGCAAGAGCGAAGCGCGAGGCAGGCTGAACAGGAGGCAGGATGAGAACCGAAAAATTTCTGGTACTCGTCGCGCTGTGCGCCGCGGCTTCCGGCGCGTGGGCGCAGGCGTACCCCGCGAAACCGATCCGCATCGTGGTCGGCTTTCCGCCCGGGGGCGGCAACGACATCATCGCGCGCCTGGTCGGCGCGAAGATGCAGGAGGCCTGGGGCCAGTCGGTGGTGATCGACAACAAGCCGGGCGCGAACTCGATCATCGCCGCCGAGTTCGTCGCGAAGAGCGCGCCCGACGGCTACACGCTGCTCGTCAATGCCACCGGCGGTATGTCTGTCAACCCGGTGCTGTATAGGAAGCTCCCGTACGATTCGCTCAAGGATTTCGTCCCGATCAGCATGGTGGGCTCCTTTCCGCTGGTGCTCGTGGTGCATCCGTCGGTGCCGGCGAATTCGGTGCAGGAGCTCGTCGCGTACGCAAGAGCGAACCCCGGCAAGCTCAACTACAGTTCGGGCTCGACCGCGTTCCAGGTGGCGAGCGAAATGTTCAAGCAGATGACCGGCACGGACATCAAGCATATTCCCTACAAAGGGAGCGCAGCTTCGATCACCGCCGTGATCGCGGGCGACGTGCAGATGACCATCGTGGACACGCCGCCGCTGGTGGCGCAGATCAAATCGGGGAGGGTGAAGGCGCTCGCGGTGACCTCGGCGAAGCGCTCGGCCTCGATGCCCGAGTTGCCCACGGTGGCGGAATCCGGAGTTTCCGGCTACGAGATGGTGCTGTGGATCGGTGTGTTCGCGCCGGCGGACACCCCGCGCGAAGTCGCCGAAAAGCTGAACGCCGAAGTCGTGCGCATCGTCAAGCTGCCCGAAATCCGCGAGAAGCTCGACGCGATGGGCGTCGAGCCGCTCGGCAACACTCAAGAGCAGATGGCCGAATGGATCCGGCGCGAGATCGCCCGCTACGGCCCCGTGGTGAAGGCCGCGAACATCAAGGCAGAGTAATCAGAAGCTGTTGCTGAACGCCAGTCCGAAGCCGTAATCGGGGCTCGCGTCGGTGAAGCCCGTGACGGGCGCGTCGGGCGAGGAAATGATTTTCTTGGGAACGATGGCTCGAATTCTATTCGAACGCCGCCTTGATCTCCGCCGGAATCGAAATCGCCTTGAGGCGCGTGGGATCATCGGGCCGGCGCTGCGTCCAGGCGCGGATCTCGTAGCCTTCGACCGCGCGCAGGCCGCGGTTCAGCACCGCGTGGCTCAGCTCAAAGGTCTTGTCGTTCCACTTGCTGATGTGGGACTCGACCACGATCTCGTCGCGAAACGCGCAGGGCGCGAGGAAGCGCGCTTTCGCCTCGACGATGGGCAGGCCGGAAACGCCGTATTTTTCCATCAGCGATTCCCAGGGCAGGCCGGCCGAGTCGAACAGCATGCGCGCGCTCTGGTCGAACCAGACAAAGTAGTTGGGATAGAAAACAATACTTGCAGGATCGGTGTCACCCCAGTGGACGATGACCTTGTGCCGGTATGTCTTCACGAGGGAGACTGCTTCCTCGAACACCTGTCATGGGGGATATACAAGGGGGTGTGCCCCCTTGTTCCTCGAGGCGCGGGATCGGTGTCACTCCAGTGGACGATGACTTTGTGCCGATATGTTTTCACGACGAAGAGCGGTCCTTCGGGTTCGCATCCTGGACGGCGCGCCCGATTATAACGTTTCAACGTCGATCCCGACGGTCATCCGCCTGCGGTATAGTGTGCCGGCACCGACGCCGCTGATTTTCGCGCTCCATGGTCCGGGCGCTCCGGCTTCCCGGAAAGCCCGCGAGCGAACCGTGAAATTGCGCGACCGAATCCCCGGGGGGTATTCTTGCCCGTCTTCCTCACCTAACTGGAACCCGCCATCGTGATCCTCGACGTCTTCAACCATTTCATGCCCAAGGCGATCTTCGACCGGCTGAGCGGGCTCGTGCCGGGGCACATCGCGCTCAGCGCCTTCCCGGAGCTGCCGACGCTCTGGGACGTGGATGCGCGCCTGCGCATGATGGACGAGTTCGACGGCCTGCAGCAGGTGCTCTCGCTCGCCAACCCGCCGATCGAAGCCCTCGGTCCGCCGGAACGCACGCCCGAGCTTGCGCGCATCGCCAACGACGGCCTCGCGGAGATTTGCCGCCGGCATCCCGGGCACTTTCCCACTTTCATTGCCTCGATGCCGATGAACAACGTCGAGGCCTGCGCGCGGGAGATCGACCGCGCGATCGGGGAGCTGGGCGCCAGGGGCATCCAGATCTTCACCAACGTGCTCGGAAAACCCCTGAGCGAGCCGGAGTTCCGCCCGATCTTCCGCCACATGGCGAAGCACGACCTGCCGGTGTGGATCCATCCGATCCGCGGCCCGCAGTTCGCCGACTACGCCACCGAAAAGACCTCCGAGCACGAGATCTGGTTTACCTTCGGCTGGCCCTACGAGACCACCGCCTGCGTGACACGGCTCATCTTCTCGGGGCTGTACGACGAATTGCCCGGCCTGAAAATCATCACGCATCACATGGGCGGCATGGTGCCGTTCTACGCGGGCAAGATCGACCTCGGGTTCGATCAGATCTTCCACGGCAAGACCGACGAGAACCCGGTGGCCATGAAGGCGGGGCTCAGGAAAAAGCCGGCGGAGTACTACCGCATGCTCTACGCCGATACTTCGGTCAACGGATGCGCGGCCGCGATGCGCTGCGGGCATTCGTTTTTCACCACCGGCCACTGCCTGTTCGCGACCGATGCCCCGTTCGACGCCGAGCAGGGCCGCATGCTGATCCGGGGAACGATCAGCGCGGTCAACGCGCTCGACATCTCCAGGGCCGAGAAAGACCGCATCTTCGGCGGCAACGCTCGCTCGCTGCTGAAGCTGTCATCCTGAGCCCTGCGCGTTCGCTCAGGGTAAACTCCACGAAGGATCTCCAATGGCACGGCCGGCGGCTAGAGATCCCTCGGCCGAAGTCTATCCTGAGCGGAGTCGAAGGAGCATCGGGATGACAAGACACTTGGAGTTGCACGCGTGATACGAACCCAAGACATCCGCGTTCGCCTGAGGGACGGCGAGATGGGTGCGCACGTCGCCTTCCCCGAACGCACCCCCGCAGGCGCGATCATCGCGATCATGGAAATCTGGGGCGTCAACGACACCATGCGGGCCCACGCCAGGGAATTCGCCGAAGCGGGGTTCGTGTGCCTGGTGCCGGACCTCTTCTGGCGCCAGGAGCCGGGCGTCGAGCTCTACGACAGGAATCCCGAGGACGTGAAAAAGGCGTTCGATCTCTATTACGACTTCGACTACGACCTCGGCGTGCGCGACATGGAAGACACGATGCAACACCTCAAAGGCATGAAGGAGTGCAGCGGCAAGGTCGGCGCGGTGGGCTACTGCCTGGGCGGGAAGCTCTGCTACCTCATGTGCTGCCGGACCGATATCGACTGCGCGGTCGCCTACTACGGGACCTATATCGAGCACAACATCCGCGAAGCGAAGAACCTGCACCGGCCGTTCATGCTGCACATGGCCATGCGCGACCGCTGGGTCCAGGCCGAGGTGAACGAGCTGCTCGAGCGCAGGCTCTCGCCGAATCCGCTGGTTTCGATTCACAAGTACCCAAACGCCGACCACGCTTTTGCGCGCCACGGAGGTAAAACCTGGAGCAAGCCCGAAGCCGGGCGCGCGCTCGCGCTCTCGGTCGATTTTTTCGGGCAGCATCTGGGCGCGTAGCTGTACGCCCGTTCCGCGTACGGGTTGGCGCGCCGCAACACTTCACCCGCTCCGGTTTTTTGCTAGCATGGGCTCGTCATGCCGGTCCTCGGCACAGGGAGGGAAAAATGAAAGAGTCTTCAAGTCGCCGCCGTTTTCTCAAAGGGCTGGGCGCGTTGGGCGCCGCTGGCAGCATCACGCCGGCCGCCGCGCAGTCCCGGACGCCGCCGCACGCTGCGCATCCCGCGCAGCCGAAAGGGCGCGCGGCACGCGGTTCGCCCGCGGCGAAGGACCAGGTCCTCGCTTACTTCACCGCGCCGGAGGCCGAATTCGTCGAAGCCGCCGTGGCTCGCCTGATCCCCGCCGATGAGCTCGGGCCCGGCGCAAGGGAAGCCGGCGTCGCGATTTTCATCGACCGGCAGCTCGCCGGTGCCTGGGGCACGATGGCGCGCAACTACCGCCTCGGACCCTGGCCCGAGGGCACGCCGCAGCAGGGCTACCAGTCCCCGCTCACGCCGCAGGAGGTGTACCGCGCCGCGATCCGCGAAACCAACGAGTTCTGCCTGAAGATATACAGCAAGCCGTTCTATGCCCTCAACGCCGCGCAGCAGGACGAAGTGCTGCGCGATCTCGACGAAGGCAAGCTCGCGCTTCAATCCACGCGCGCGCAGCTTTTCTTCAATCTGCTGCTGGGCAACACCATCGAGGGCTTCTTCTCCGATCCGATCTACGGCGGCAATCGCGACAAGATCGGCTGGAAGCTCGTCGGTTTTCCCGGCGTCGCCGCCGTCTACACCGGTTTCATCGACAAGCACAACGTGCCTTACCGCGCGCAGCCGGTCGGCATTGGCGACATTCAGAACAAGCACGCGCAGGTGGACGAGCACGGGCACGCCGTGCACGTCCTTTTGACCCGGAAAGATTGAGGAGGCGGCGATGGCAACCAAACTGAAGCCTGTCGACGTCGTCCTCGTCGGCGTCGGACTCACGGGCACGATCCTCGGCAAGGAGCTTGCAGATGCCGGGCTGAAAGTCGTAGGCCTGGAGCGCGGGCGCATGCGCGATACGGAATCCGATTTCCAGATGCCCTGGGTGCACGATGAGCTGAAATACGTGCGCCGCTACGAGCTGATGCAGGACCTGTCGCGCGAGACCATCACCTTCCGCAATGCGATGAACGAGACCGCCCTGCCCATGCGCCAGCTCGGCTCCTTCCTGCCCGGCGAAGGCGTGGGAGGTGCCGCGGTGCACTGGGGCGGATTGACCTGGCGCTTCCTGCCGTGGGACTTCGAGACGCGCAGCCGCACACTCGCGCGCTACGGCAAGGACCACATGGCCGCGGACTGCACCAGCCAGGACTGGGGCGTCACCTACGAGGAGCTCGAGCCGCACTTCGACCGCTTCGAGTACCTGTACGGGATCAGCGGCAAGGCCGGCAACCTCAAGGGCGAAATCCAGCCCGGCGGCAACCCGTTCGAGGGCGCGCGCTCGCGCGAGTACCCGAACCCGCCGCTGAAGACGCCTTACTCGTCATCGCTTTTCAAAAAGACCGCCGAGTCGCTCGGCTACAAGCCCTTTCCGGTTCCCACCGGCGCCAACTCGCACCCCTATACCAACGAGTACGGCGCCACCATCAACGCCTGCGTCTATTGCGGCTACTGCCAGTTCTTCGCCTGCGAGATCGGCGCGAAAGCGAGCCCGCAGACCGCGGTGCTGCCCTCGCTGATGAACAACAAGAACTTCGAGCTGCGCGCGCGTGCCAACGTCGTAAAAATCAATCTCGACTCCGAAAAAAAGCGCGCGGTGAGCGTCACCTACGTGGATTCGCGCGGACGCGAATTCGAGCAGCCCGCGGAGCTGGTGCTGCTCACTTCCTACGTGTTCAACAACGTGCGCCTGATGCTGCAGTCGGGCATCGGCAAGCCTTATGATCCGGCAACTAACACCGGCACGGTCGGCAGAAACTACGCCTATCAGACCCCGAGCTCGGTGACGATGTTCTTCGATGACAAGGTGTTCAACTCCTTCATGGGCGCGGGCGGCCTCGCGATGGCCATCGACGAATTCAACGGCGACAATTTCGACCACTCGGGCCTGGGATTCATCGGCGGAGGATTTTTCGCGGCAGGCAGCAACGGCGCGCGGCCGATCAACGTGCGCCCGGTGCCCTCGGGCACGCCGCGCTGGGGCTCGGGCTGGAAGAAGGCGACAGCGCATTATTTCAACCGTTCCTTTGCCATCACCATCCAGGGCGCGTGCCAGAGCTACCGCACCAACTATCTCGACCTCGATCCGACCTACCGCGACGCCTACGGCCAGCCGCTGCTGCGCATGAGCTTCGACCGCCACGAGAACGAAACGAAGATGTCTGCCTGGCTCACCGCCAAGGCGGCGGAAATCGCCAAGGCGATCGGGCCGTCGAAAATGAACGTCAACCCCCGCACCGGCAAGTACACCATCGTGCCCTACCAGAGCACGCACAACACCGGCGGCGCGGTGATGGGCGCGGACCCGTCAACGAGCGCGGTCAACAAGTACTTGCAGAGCTGGGACGTGACGAACGTGTTCGCGATCGGCGCGAGCGCCTTTCCGCAGAACGGCGGCTACAATCCCACCGGCACCGTCGGCGCGCTCACCTTCTGGGCGCTGGACGCGATCAAGAACAAGTATCTCAAGCGGCCGGGGCTGCTGGTATAAGAGCCCGGAGGATTACATCTTGCAGACCGCGTAAAGTGTCAACTATTTTGTCAATGAATTCAGTCTATGCGCGACAGGAATTACACACATGGCCTACGACGAAGGACTCGCTGAGAGGTTGAGAGAAATCTTCCGGGATCGCGCCGGCGTGGTGGAAAAAAAGATGTTCGGCGGCATCGCGTTCATGCTTTCGGGGAACATGTGCTGCGGCATAGTCGACGACACGCTGATGGCGCGGGTCGGCCCGAAGCAGTACCAGGAGGCGCTGGCCAGGCCCCACGCGCGGGAAATGGATTTCACCGGGAAATCCATGAAAGGCTTCGTGTATGTTGCGCCGGAGGGTTTCGAATCGGACAAGGATCTGCGGAGCTGGGTGAAATTATGCGAGCGATTCGTGGAATCGCTGCCTCGCAAGTAGGGAACGAAAGACAAATGGGCGACCGAAGCCGCCCCTTGTTCCAAGCCAACGCCGGCGCTAGGGCCGGTGCACCTTGTACACGACGTCGCCCTCGCGCGCGTGACCGACCACCTTCGTGCCGAATTCCTGGTTTGTCCAGACCTCCGTGACCGGCACATGATCCACCTCCATGGACTCGACCCGCTGGGTAAAGTCGCTGGTGTGCCCCCTGATGTGGATGGTGTCTCCCACGCGCAGCATTCCCGATTCCAGCCGCAGGATCGCAACGGAGAGGTGGCCGAAGTAGTGGGTCACCGTGCCGATGCGCTCGCCCGGTTCGGCCGCCGCGGGCGGGCTCACCGGCGCCGGTCTTGCCGCCGGCGGTTTCGCCCGAACCGGCTTTCCCGCCGCCGGCCGTGCGGCCGGCTTCGCCGTCTTCCGGGGCGCTCGCCGGACCGGCTTCGCGGGTTTTTTCCTGACCGCCGCGGCTTTCCTGCGGACCACCGGCCGTCTGGCCGGCGCCTTCCTGCGCTTGGGCTTCGCTTTCTTCGTGGCTGCCATGTCAGTAACCTCCTGCCGGATCGCCCGGTTGGTCGAAAGATGCCGATCGCCAAATCTTAGTCCGCCTGCGGGCCGATATCAAACGCAATTTGGCGGGGTCGATCAGGCCCCGATTTGTATTGCCGGGCCGCCGGTGTAGGATGGAATCGGTGCGTCCGTCGTTAGTTAAGGGGAGGTCAGCCATGACGTATTCCATTGCCAGATCCGTAAGCCGCCGGCAGTTCCTGAAATTCCTCTCCGGCAGTCCTTTACTCGCCTGTCCGGGCTTCTCGGCCTGGGCGGCCGAGACCCCGTCGAAATTTCCGGACCCCATCATGTGGGCGCCGTTCAATCCACAGGAGCTCATTTCAAGCCCCAGGGACGCGATCAACGTGTTCGATTTCGAGCCCGTCGCGCGCAAAAACGTCCCCCCCGCCCACTTCGGCTACATGGCGGCGGGCATCGACGACGAGGTCACGCTGCGCGCGAACCGCGAGGGCTTCCTGAAGTACCAGCTCAGGCCGCGCCGGCTCGTCGACGTCAGCAAGGTCGATATGAGCACCGAGATCCTCGGCGTGAAATACGCCACCCCGATCATCGTCGCGCCGGTCGGCGGCCAGAAGTCCTTCCACCCGGAAGGCGAAGTCGCCGTCGCCAGGGCGGCGAAGGTCGGGAACCATTTGCAGATTCTCTCGACGGCCACGACCAGTGGGGTCGAAGAGGTCACCGCCGCGCGCG
This sequence comes from Gammaproteobacteria bacterium, assembly GCA_041493345.1. Lineage (GTDB taxonomy): Bacteria > Pseudomonadota > Gammaproteobacteria > Burkholderiales > SG8-39 > VBDM01. The sequence goes on from JBGPYQ010000018.1 coordinate 17,039, forward strand.
GCGCCCCGATCTGGTACCAGCTCTACGCCACGAACAAATGGGAGGTCGCCAAAGCTTTCGTGACGCGCGCGGAAAAAGCGGGGTGCCTCGCCGTCGCGGTGACGGTGGACCGTTCCGGCGGCCGCAACCAGGAGACCTTGTTCCGTCTGCAGCGCACCGACACGCGCCAATGCTCGGATTGCCACGACCGCAGCAGCCTGCAAGCCAACCTCAAGCGCAGGTCCATGTACGAGGGGGTCGACGTCACGGGACTGACCAACACCCAGTCCTCCAACATGACCTGGGACTTCATCAAGCGTCTGCGCGACACGACCAGGATGAAAATCGTGATCAAGGGCATTCTCGCCCACGAGGACGCGAAGCTGTGCGTCGAGAACGGCATCGACGCGATCATCGTCTCGAACCACGGCGCGCGCAGCGAGGACAGCGGGCGCTCGACCATCGACGCGCTGCCGGAGATCGTCGAAGCGGTCGGCGGCCGGATGACTATCCTGGTCGACAGCGGCTTTCGCCGCGGCACCGACATCGTCAAGGCGCTGGCGATGGGCGCGCAGGGCGTGTGCATCGGCCGGCCGTATATCTGGGGCCTGGGCGCGTTCGGCCAACCGGGGGTCGAGCGCGTGCTCGAGCTGTTGCGCATCGAGCTGCGCGCCATCATGCAGCAGGTCGGCGCGCCTACGATCAAGCACCTCACGCCGGCCATGGTGCGCAGGGCGGCCTGAGCAACATTCGCGAAATCCCGATACCCGATGAACAGGCGAATCGACCCGCAGTTGCCCAAGTCGAACCGGAGGGAAATCAGGGATCGCCTCGAAGGCGAAAGAGACCGGAACTACAAAGAAATCCTCAACTACCCGCGGCCGATTCCTGCCTGCGACCAGCAATTCAATCATCTTCTCGAGGAGCGGGAGAAAATCTCCCGCGAGCTGGACCGGATGGACTCGCTTTCCGGGACCGAAGACTGATACGGGGCATGTTCCGCTTTTTGCTCACGGCGGCTGCATCCCTGCTGTCCATGGCCGCGTTCGCGGATGTTCGCGAGGGGCGCGAGACGAATGCGGTGCGTTGCCCGAGGTTTTCGCGGCCGAAGCGCCCGCATTGCAACGTCTCGCCCCTCTGGCATAGAGTGGTGCCCGTGGCGTCAAAATTCGAGGAGTGCGAATCATGGCTGCTGAAGGAAACAGGACGAAGGTGACCCTCCTGACCGGGACATACCGCATCAAGGGTTATATCGATCTCCTGCCCGGCGCCCGGGTGACCGATTTCATGGTCGAGGCCAAGGACTTTATCGCTGTGACCGACGCGGAACTCTGGGAGCTGGGAGGCCGCCGCATCATGGTTGCCGCGTTTCTCAACGTGAGCCGCGAGCACATCCAGATCGTCGTGCCGGGACATTGACGCGGCGATTCGCGGTTCCGCGCGGGTAATTCGCTTTTTTGTTGGAGTCCCTGGTGGCGACAAAAACCATTGCCTTATTTCATCCCGGCGAGATGGGCGCCGCCGTCGGCGCCTGCCTCGTCGCGGGAGGCCACCGGGTCGTGTGCGCCACCGAAGGCCGCAGCGCGCAGACGCGCTCGCGTGCGAAAGCATCCGGGCTCGAGGACCTGGCATCGCCGGAGCGCGCGCTGGCCGCGGCGGAAATCGTGCTCTCGGTCTGTCCCCCGCATGGCGCGCTCGCGCTCGCACGCGAAATCGCCGGCCGCGGCTTTCGCGGCTTCTACGTGGACGTCAACGCGATCTCGCCCGCAACCGCGCGCGAAGCCGGCCGCATCGTCGAAAAGGCGGGCGCGACCTTCGTGGACGGCGGCATCATAGGCCCGCCGCCCGTGCAAGGCGCAAGCTCGCGGCTCTATCTCTCCGGCGCGCGGGCGAAGGAAATCGCGGCGCTGTTCGCGGGCACCAGCATGGAAGCGATCGCCCTCGACAGTCCCGTGGGCGCGGCCTCCGCGCTTAAGGCCTGCTACGCGGGCTGGACCAAGGGCGCGACCGCGCTGCTCGCCGCGATCCGCGCGCTGGCCGAGCACGAAAGCGTGGATGCGGCGCTGCTCGCGGAATGGAAGCGCTCGCAGCCCGAGCTGCAAAAGCGATCCGAAGTAGTCGCCGTCCAGGCTCGCAAGGCCTGGCGCTGGATCGGCGAGATGGAGGAGATCGCGGCGAGCTTCGAGGCTGCGGGACTGCCCGGCGGCTTTCATCTCGCCGCAGCGAAAATCTACCGCAAGCTTGAAGGCTTCAAGGACGCTGCCAGTCCGCCGGCACTCTCCAAGGTAACTGCGGCGATCAGGCGAGTCGCGCGGCGGCGGAACGCCACCTCAGGCGAGGACCGCCGCAGCTACACACGGGGCGGGCAAGACCCATCGAGAGCGCGTTTCAAATTTGGCACGGCTGCAGGCAGGAGCGACGCGGCGAAGCCGCTTCGCTCTCTGAAACGCACCTGACACCAGTTTCGGCCCGGCACCGGGAAGACCCGTCACTTGACGCCGATCAACCCGTCGTTGCCCGGCTGCTTGATGGATCCATAGTGTGTCAATGCCATTGGCCGAAAGGGGCTCGATGCAAAAAACCGATCGGAAAAATCCATCGCCCGACGACGTCCTGAGCGAGGCCGAGCTCGAGGCCGTCGCCCGGCGCGCGGTCACGCGAACGTTCCCGAAGAACACCGTCGTCGTCAGCGAGGGCGACCGGACCGATACGCTCCACATCGTCGTGTCCGGCCGGGTCAAGATCTACGTCAGCGACGAGAAGGGCAAGGAAATCGTCCTGAACCACGCCGGCCCCGGCGAGTACTTCGGCGAAATGGTGCTCGACGAAGGCACGCGTTCGGCGTCGGTGATGACGCTCGAGCCGACCCGGTTCCTGGTCGTTCCGAAGGAGGATTTCAGGGAATTCGTGGCGAAGAGCCCGGAGTTCTCGCTGCACCTCATCCGCAAGCTGATCCGGCGCGTGCGCGCGCTCACGAACGACGTGAAGAGCCTGGCGCTCATGGATGTATACGGCCGCGTGGCGCGCATGCTGCTGGAACTTGCCGTCGAGCGGGACGGTGCGCTCGTGATCGAAGGCCGCCCGACCCAGCAGGAGATGGCGAACCGCGTCGGCGCCTCGCGCGAGATGATCAGCCGGATTCTGACTGACCTCACCGACGGCGGCTACATTACCGTCGCGCGCGACCGGATCACGATCGCCCGCGCACTCCCGCGCGCCTGGTAGCGGCGCTTGGGAAGCGCCGATCGGCCGGGACCCCATCCTGAGCACCGATTGTGAATTTGTCACAACTTTGAGCCGCACTATTTAACTGCCCGCCGCTGATGCCCGAGCACAATGACCGCAATGGATAGGAGTTTCGCAACTGCGCGCAGATCGGGTAATCGAATGATGAATCGCAGAAAGTTACTTGCCGTGCTCGGCCTGTGGCTGGCCGCAGCGCCACTCGCTTCCTTCGCCCAGCAGCAGGGCAAGATCTGGCGCGTTGGTTTCCTCGCGCTGCGTCACGTGGATTTCGTCGATACCGACTTCTACTACGGCCCGTTCCGGCAGGGAATGCGCGAGCTCGGCTACGTCGAAGGAAGGAACCTCGCGATCGAATGGCGTTCGGCCGAGGGCAAGGCCGAGCGCCTGCCGGGCCTGGCCGCGGAACTGGTTCAGCTCAAAGTCGATGTCATCGTGACTGCGGGAACAGCCGCCACCGGCGTCGCGCAGAAAGCCACCGCCACGATCCCCATCGTCATCGCAATCGCCAACGACCCGGTCGGCAGCGGATTCGTCAAAAGTCTTTCGCATCCCGGGGCCAATATCACCGGGCTCTCGAACCTCACCGTGGACATCAGTCCCAAAACCCTGGAGATCATGCTCAGCATCGTGCCCAGGCTCTCCCATGTGGCCGTCCTGGTCAATCCCACGAACTCGGCGCATGCGGCAATTCTGAAGAGCACCCAGGCCGCAGCGCAGAAACTCAACATCAAGGTCCTGCCCGCGGAAGCGCGAACCCCGCAGGAGATCGAGCGCGCATTTTCCGCGATGGCCCGCGAACGCGCCGGGGCGGTCATCATCGTGATCGACGCGTTCTTTGTCCAGCAAGGGCGCCAGATCGCCGATCTGGCGGCGAAACACCGGTTGCCCTCCATGTCCGGGAGCCGGGAATACGTCGAGGCCGGCGGACTCATGAGCTACGGGCAAAACCTCGCCGACAATTACCGTCGCGCGGCCACTTACGTGGACAAGATCCTCAAGGGCGCCCGGCCCGGCGACCTGCCGGTCGAGCAACCCACGACGTTCGAACTGTTCATCAGCCGCAAGGCCGCGAAAGCGCTCGGCATCACGATCCCGCAGTCGATCCTAGTACGGGCTGACAAGGTGATCGAATGAAAACCCGCCGTCTATTTCTCAGGAGCGCATTGGCGATGCTTGCGCTGCCGCTCGCCGCGCGTGCGCAGCAGCCGAAGAAAATCCCCCGGATCGGTTTTCTGTCGTCAGTCTCCGCAGAGCAGTTCTCGCACACCTATGCAGCCTTCCTGCAAGGTCTGCGGGATCTCGGCTACGTCGAGGGGCAGAACATCGTCATCGAGTCCCGGTGGGCCGAGGGAAAGGCCGACCGGCTTCGGGAGCTTGCGGCCGAGCTGGTTCGTCTCAATCCCGACCTGATTGTTTCCACCGGGGGCACCATCACGGCCTTTGCCGTGAAGAATGCAACCGCGAGCATCCCGGTCGTCTTCACCGCGGGTGGCGGCCTGGTCGAAGTCGGGCTGATTGCCAGCCTTGCTCGGCCGGGCGGAAACCTCACGGGGTTGAGCCTGCTCACCTTCGAATTGAACGCGAAACGCCTGGAATTGCTCAAAGAAGCATTCCCCAGGGTTCGCCGCGTGGCGGTGCTGGTGAATCCCGTTAGTCCGCTTTATGCAATCCAGCTGAAGGAAACCCAGGCCGCTGCGAAGGCATTTGCGTTGCAGCTTCAGATTCTGGAGGCACGAGGCCCTGACGAGTTCGAGCCTGCTTTCTCGGCGATGATCGGGCAGAGCGCCGGCGCTCTGCTCGTATCGAGCGACGTCATGTTCAATGCTCACCGCAAGAGGATCGCCGACCTCGCATCGAAGAACCGCGTACCGGCGATCTATGAATTCAAGGAGTCCGCGGAAGCCGGGGGCCTGATGAGCTACGGCACGAGTATTACCGATGTGTACCGGCGTTTGGCCGTATACGTGGACAAGATCCTCAAGGGCGCGAAGCCGGGAGACTTGCCGATCGAGCAGCCGACCACCTTCGAGCTGGTAGTCAACATGAAAACCGCGAAAGCTATCGGGATCACGATCCCGCAGTCGATCCTCTTGCGCGCGGACAAGGTGATCGAGTGACTACTCGCTGCCCTGTGTTCGCCGACGCAAACGCGACGCCGCAGCCACGACTAACCGCTGCGTTGTTGCACCTTTTCCTGCAACCAGACTTTGATCAGCGATTGGTACGGCACGTCCCGAGAGTTCGCCGCCGCCTTGATACCATCGAGAAGATGGGCGGGCAGGCGCAAGGAAATGGTTTGTGTCGATGGCTTCAAATTGGGGAACACCGCACGCACGGACTTGGCTCCGTCAAAATACTCGGTGGTGTCATGCGTTTGCCAGAACCTGCGTTCCGCAGCTTCGGATTTGAATGCCGGTACCCGCTTAAGCCTGTTGCTCATAGAGTGTCCTTTCCTTGCGATGCATGTCTCGCGCGGAAACCACGCGAATCAGCGTGCCGTCACCGCGCACGGTAAAGATGATCGCCAGACGCCGCCCCAGTAACGTTTGCCCAAGCGCTCGAAAGCGCGGCTCGGCCCGCGAGTGTCGCTCGTCCGGCGTGACGATGAGGGGCACAAAAAAAAACACCTGCTCCGCTTCCAACATCGTGACGCTGTGCTTGTCGTTTTTGAGCGCATTTCCTCGATCCCAATCGAAGCCGGCTATACGGGCGAAGTCGATCATAGTTGTATATTACTATAATATACATGGAATGACAACGGCGCTGGAGTGATGATTGAATGAATTTCCGTCGTAAACTTCTCGTCGCGCTTGGCGCGAGCGCATTTACAGCGCCGCTTGTGTTACTCGCCCAGCAGGCGCCGACAAAAGTCCGCCGGATAGGACTTCTCTCGACATTATCGCCTTCCGATGCCGTGCTCTGGCACCAGGCATTCCGGCTAGGTCTCCGCGACCTCGGATGGGTCGAGGGAAAGAACATCAGCATCGAGTACCGCTATGCGGAGGGTAGAAACGATCGCCTCCCTGACCTCGCAGCCGATCTCGTCCGTCTCAAGGTTGACATCATCGTCACTAGCTTTACCACCGATACTTTGGTTGCCAAAAACGCTACCAAGGCAATCCCTATCGTTATAGCGGCTGTGAGTGACCCTGTTGCGAGTGGGCTGGTTGAGAGCCTCGCGCGGCCCGGCGGCAACATCACGGGGTTATCCACAATGACCCTGCAGCTGGCTGGAAAACGGCTGGAGCTGCTCAAGGAAATGGTTCCCAGGCTCTCCCGTGTGGCTGTGCTCTGGAATCCACAGGGCTCAGCCTCGACACTCAGTTGGAAAGAACTTCAACTCTCAGCACGGCAGCTGGGACTCCAGCTTCATTCGCTGGAGGTACGGAGCCCCAACGATTTCGACAAAGCGTTTGAAGACGCAACCAGGGCGCGCGCTGGCGCTCTTTTCATCATCCAAGACACAGTGATCGTTACGAATCTAAAACGGATCGCGGGCCTTGCGGCAAAGAGCCGCCTGCCGTCGATATTTCTCTGGTCGGAATTCGCGGACGCTGGCGGTCTTGCGGCCTATGGGCCAGACCGTGCCGACATGTTCCGGCGCGCCGCCACCTTCGTGGACAAGATCCTCAAGGGCGCGAAACCCGGCGATCTACCGATCGATCGGGCGACCAAGTTCGAGCTGGTGGTGAACCTGAAGACTGCCAAGGCGCTCGGAATCACGATTCCGCAATCAATCCTGCTGCGCGCGGACCGGGTGATCGAATGAACCGCCGCCGAAAATTACTGTTTGCATTTGGCGCGAGCGTGCTGGCGGCGCCTCTGGCGTCATTCGCCCAGCAAGGCAAGGTCTGGCGCATCGGGTTCTTCTACTTCGGTTCACGCCAGTCTGCGATGGATACGGGCCGTTACCAGAATTTCCTGCAAGGCATGCGCGAGCTCGGCTATGTTGAGGGAAGGAATTTCGTCATCGAGGCTCGATTCGCCGATGGCGTGAGCGAGCGTCTTCCCGCCTTCGCGGCGGAACTGGTGCGGTTGAAGGTTGACGTCATCGTAGCCACGGGAACTCCCACCTGTCGCGTGCTGCAGCAGGCAACCAGCACCATCCCCGTTGTCGCTACAGTAGGGGCAGACCTGGTCGGCGAAGGTTTTGCCGCAAGCCTGGCGCGGCCAGGGGGAAACATAACCGGCCTGGCTACCGGCAACGTGGAGCTGTTTCCCAAGCACATCGAACTGCTGAAGATTGCCGTGCCGAAGCTGTCCCGCATCGCAGTGTTGTGGAACTCGGCCAACGATGCGCATCCCTCGCGATTGAAGCAGCTGCAGGCCGCCGCGCGGAAGACCGGCATACAGGCTTCTCAGGTGGGCGCTCGCACTGCGGGTGAGATCGAGCGCGGCTTTGCCGCGATCAAGCAGGAACGCGCAGAGGCCGTCATCATCTTGAATGACACGTATTTCGTTCAACAGCTGCGGCAAATTGCCGAGCTGTCGGCCAGGCACAAGTTGCCGTCCCTGTTTGGAGCCACCGAGTACGCCGAATCCGGCGGCCTCATAGGTTACGGACAGAATGTCGCGGACAATTTCGGTCGTGCCGCGAGCTACGTGGACAAGATCCTGAAAGGCGCCAAGCCCGGTGAGTTGCCGATCGAGCAGCCAACCCGGCTGTCTCTGGTGATCAACCGCAAGACGGCAAAGGCGATCGGGCTCACGATCCCGCAGGAGCTGCTCCTGCGCGCGGACAAGGTGATCGAGTGATTCCGCGCCGCCGCCTTTTCACCAAGTACGCGGCGTTCATCATCGCGCTGGTGAGCGCGGCGCTGGTCGCGAGCGGCGGCGTGAGCCTGTATTTCTCCTACCGGGAGAACCAGGAACACCTGGTGACCCTGCAGCGCGAGAAGGCGCTCGCCGCCGCGACGCGCATCGAGCAGTACATCCAGGACATCGAGCACCAGCTCGGCTGGACCGCGCTGCCGCAGGTCGGGGCCGGGGCCAATCCGGCCGAGCAGCGCCGCTTCGAGTACCTTAAGCTGCTGCGCCAGGCGCCCGCGATCACCGAGGTGGCGTGGATCGACGCCTCGGGGCGCGAGCAGTTGCGCGTTTCGCGCCTCGCGATGGACGTTTCCGGGGCAGGAACCGACTATGCCGGCGACGCGAGGTTCCTCGAAGCCAAGGGGGGCAAGACCTGGTACAGCCCGGTGTACTTCCGCAAGGAGACCGAGCCGTACATGACGATCGCCCGCCCCGCCGGGGGCGCCGGCGGCGGCGTCACCGTCGCCGAGGTCAATCTCAAGTTCGTGTGGGAGGTCGTCTCGCGCATCCAGATCGGCAAGGCGGGGCTCGCCTACGTGGTGAATTCCGCGGGCACGCTGATCGCCCATCCGGATATCAGCCTGGTGCTGCAGAAAACCGACCTGTCGCGGCTCGCGCAGGTTGCCGCGCTCACTCGAGGTGGGGACGCGGATGCGCCGATCGCCCGCGACTTGAAGGGTGAGGAAGTGCTGACCGCGCACGCGCGCATCCCGACGCTCAACTGGACGGTGTTCGTCGAGCTGCCGCTCGCGGAGGCCTTTGCGCCGCTCTACGCCTCCGTCCTGCGCATCGGCCTGCTCCTGCTCGCCGGGCTGGTGCTGTCGATGTTCGCGAGCGTGTATCTCGCGCGGCGCATGGTCGAGCCGATCCGCGCGATCCAGGCGGGGGCGGCGCGCATCGGCGCGGGACAACTCGGGCAGCGCATCGAGGTGCACACCGGCGACGAACTGGAAGCGCTCTCCGAGCAGTTCAACAAGATGGCTGTCGATCTCAAGGAATCGTATGCGGGGCTGGAGCGCAAGGTCGAAGAGCGCACGGCGGAGCTAAAGGAGTCTCTGGAACAGCAGACGGCTACTGCCGAGATCCTTCGCGTCATTTCAAGATCGCCGGGCGACATCCAGCCGGTGCTGGATGCAGTCGCCTCGAACGCGGCACGCTTATGCGACGCTTCCGACGCGATCATCCAACTCAGGGAAGGCGATACGCTACGCTACGCGGCTCACCATGGAAGTATCTACATGATGCCGCATGGCACGACGAGACCTATCACGCGCGACTGGGTGGCGGGCTTGGCTGTGCTCGAGGCTCGACAGATCCACATACACGACGTACTGGCCGAAGAGGAACAATTCCCCGAGGGGAGTAAGCGTGCACGGGAGGCCGGGGTTCGAACCATACTCACGACTCCGCTGCTTCGCGAGGGGACCTCGATCGGCACGATAACGATCCGCCGTACCGAGGTACGGCCGTTTTCCGACAAGCAATCAGCCCTGGTGCGGACTTTCGCCGACCAAGCGGTCATCGCGATCGAGAATGTGCGCCTGTTCAACGAAATCCAGGACAAGGGCCGCGAGCTGGAGATCGCGAACCAGCACAAGTCCGAGTTCCTCGCCAACATGTCGCACGAGCTGCGCACGCCGCTGAACGCGATCATCGGCTTCTCCGAAGTGCTGCAGGAAAAAATGTTCGGCGAGATGAACGCCAAGCAGACCGAGTACATCGACGACATCCACGGCTCGGGCAAGCATCTGCTCTCGCTGATCAACGACATCCTCGACCTCTCCAAGATCGAGGCCGG
>JBGPYQ010000206.1:0-6490 GCA_041493345.1 Gammaproteobacteria bacterium
CGCAAAGCCCTCCTTGTCCCAGCCGCCGGCGCCGGTCAACGTGGACAAGATTCTCGCCAACCGGCCCGAGCAGCGGGTGCCGATGAGCCGCCTGCGGTTGCGTATCGCGGAACGGCTGGTGCAGTCGCAATCGACGGCCGCGATTCTCACCACCTTCAACGAAGTCAACATGCAGCCGGTGATGGATCTGCGCAAGAAGTACCAGGAGCGCTTCGAGAAGGAGCACGGCGTCAGGCTCGGGTTCATGTCGTTCTTCGTCAAGGCGGCGGTCCATGCGCTGAAGAAGTACCCCGTTGTCAATGCCTCAATCGACGGCAACGATATCGTCTATCACGGCTATTTCGACATCGGCATCGCGGTCGGCAGTCCGCGCGGGCTGGTGGTCCCGATCCTGCGCGACGCCGACCAGATGACGTTCGCCGAGATCGAGAAGAAGATCGCGGACTTCGGCACGCGCGCGCAGGACGGGAAGCTCGCGATCGAAGAGCTGACCGGGGGCACCTTTTCGATCTCGAACGGCGGCGTGTTCGGTTCGATGCTCTCCACCCCGATCCTCAACCCGCCGCAATCGGCCATCCTCGGCGTGCACGCGACCCGGGACCGCCCCGTCGTCGAGAACGGCCAGATCGTCATCCGGCCGATCAACTATCTTGCGCTTTCCTACGACCATCGCCTGGTCGACGGCCGCGAGGCGGTGTTGTCGCTGGTGGCGATCAAGGAAGCGCTGGAAGACCCGGCGCGGCTGCTGCTCGATCTCTGATGAGGTAACGAACACCGCGCTTGCGCCTCCGTTACGCGTGCAGTACAGTTTGACTCGGAGCAGGGCATGACACCTCATCGTCAATCTGTTGTTCACAGCGATCCCGGCATTCTCGGCGGCACTCCGGTGTTCGTCGGCACGAGAGTGCCAGTCAAGACGCTTTACGACTACCTGGAAGCGGGAGATTCCCTCGACGAGTTTCTCAACGATTTTCCGGGCGTCAGCCGCGAGCAAGCGATCGCCGCGCTTGAACTCGGTCGTGAGATGACCGAGGCGCATGCGGGTGCTGCTTGACGAGTGCGTGCCCCGCCCGCTGAAGCGGGAATTCCCGGGGCATGATGTCACCACGGTTGTCGAAATGGGTTGGGGCTCGAAGCGCAATAGCGAGCTCCTCGCCCTGATGCTTGCCGGCGGCTTCAGCGCATTTGTCACCGTCGATCAGAACCTGGAGTTTCAGCAAAACATCCGCGCGTCGGGTATCCCGCACGCAAACCGCTGTCGTAGCATTTTCACAGAAACTGCATGCATACGATGAAGAACTTGCCTAGGAATTCCGCATGCCTCAGTCGTTCGACGTCGTAGTCGTCGGCGGCGGCCCGGGAGGATACGTCGCCGCGATCCGCGCCGCGCAGCTCGGCCTGAAGACCGCCTGCGTGGACGAATGGCGGGGCGCCGACGGCAAACCCGCGCTGGGGGGCGCGTGCACCAACGTCGGCTGCATCCCCTCCAAGGCCTTGCTGCAGTCCTCCGAGAACTTCGAGCAGGCCGGGCATCACTTCGCCGATCACGGCGTTCGCGTCAAAGGCCTCGAACTGGACCTCGTCCAGATGCTCAAGCGCAAGGACAAGGTGGTCAAGGCCAACAACGACGGCATCGTCTATCTCTTCAAGAAGAACAAGATCGCGTTCTTCCACGGCCGCGGCAGCTTCGTGAAGGCCGGCGCCAACGGCTGCGAAATCGCCGTCAAAGGCGCGCAAAACGAGACTCTTACGGCGAAGAACGTGATCATCGCCACGGGATCGAACCCGCGAGCGCTCACCGGAGCGGCCTTCGACGAGAAGCTGATCCTGAGCAACACCGGTGCGCTCACGCTGCCCGAAGTGCCGAAGCGGCTCGGCGTCATCGGCGCCGGCGTCATCGGTCTGGAAATGGGCAGCGTCTGGCGCCGCCTCGGCTCGGAGGTGACGATCCTCGAGGCGCTGCCGGCATTTCTCGGCGCCGCGGACGAGCAGATCGCGAAGGAGGCCTGGAAGATCTTCACCAAGCAGGGACTGAAGATAGAGCTCGGAGTCAAGATCACCGGGGTGAAGGCGAAGAAGGACATCACTGTCGAATACACCGACGCGCAGGGCAAGCCGCAGAGCATCGCCTTCGACAGGCTCATCGTTTCCATCGGCCGTGTGGCCAATACGGAGGGGCTCAACGCCGAAGGCGCGGGGCTGAAGCTCGACGAGCACGGCTTCGTCGCCGTGGACGAGTACTGCCGCGCGAGTCTTCCGGGCGTTTGGGCGATCGGGGACGTGGTGCGCGGGCCGATGCTTGCCCACAAGGCGGAGGAGGAGGGCGTGGCGGTCGCCGAGCGCATCGCTGGCCAGAAGCCGCACGTGGATTTCAACACCGTTCCCTGGGTGATCTACACCACGCCCGAGATCGCCTGGGTAGGCAAGACCGAGCAGCAGCTGAAGGCGAAGGGAGTCGCGTACCGCTCCGGGACTTTCCCGTTTTCCGCGAACGCCCGGGCGCGCGCGCTCGGCGACACGAGCGGGATGGTGAAATTCCTCGCCGACGCGAAAACCGACGCCGTGCTCGGAGTGCATATCATCGGAGCGTTTGCCTCCGAGTTGATCGCCGAGGCCGTCGTCGCCATGGAGTTCCGCGGCACGAGCGAGGACATCGGCATGATCTGCCATGCCCATCCTTCCCTGTCGGAGGCCATGAAAGACGCGGCGCTCGCGGTGGACAAGCGCGCAATCAACATCTAGCCGAATGAGCGAAGGCGCCCTGGAAATGCCGGAAAAGTTGCAGCTCGCCGACGGCGAAAAAATGTCCGTCATCGACCTGTACCATCGCGCCCTCGAGAAACGGGGGTTCACCAGCGATTCCTCCCAGCTGCGGGCGGTCGAGCGGCTGCAGCAGCTCTACGAGGAATGGTCGGCGTACAAGGTGCGGCGCGGCACCGCGCTGCGGCGCCTGGTGGTGCACCCTTCGCTGCCGCGGGGCGTGTACCTGTGGGGCGGGGTGGGACGCGGCAAGAGCTTCCTCATGGACAGCTTCTACCTGTGCCTGCCGCTGGTGCGAAAGCGCCGCGTGCATTTCCACCATTTCATGCGCGACGTGCACCGGGAGCTGGAAGAGCTGAAAGGCCGGGAGGATTCCCTGAGCGCGCTCGCCGGGCGCATTGCCAGGCGCTACCGGCTCATCTGCTTCGACGAGATGCACGTCAACGACATCGCCGACGCCCTGATCATCGGCCGGCTGCTTGGCCGGACCATGGATCTCGGCGTGGTGTACTGCATGACCTCCAACTACCCTCCGGAGGAGCTCTACAAGGACGGACTCAAGCGCGAGAATTTCCTGCCCGTGATCGCGCTGCTCAAGGAGCGCATGGACGTTCTGCACGTGGACGGCGGCGTGGACTACCGCCAGCGCATGCTCGAAGGCGTCAGGACTTATCACGCGCCGCTCGGCCCGGAGTCGGAGCCGGCCCTGATGGGGGCATTCAGCAGGATTGCGGAAGTGGAGGAGGAGTCCCACGAGCTCGACGTGGAAGGGCGGGTGATTCCCTACCGCCACCGCGCCGGCGGCGTGGTCTGGTTCGACTTCAGGGTCATCTGCGGCTGGGGCCGCTCGCAGCACGATTATCTGGACCTCGCGAGGCGCTTCCACACCGTGCTCGTGTCCGACGTGCCGCGCATGGGCCTCGCCCTCGCCGACGAAGCCCGCCGCTTCACGTTTCTGGTGGATGTGTTCTACGACAACCGCGTCAAGCTGATCGTATCGGCGGAGTGCGCGCCGGAGCATCTGCTCAGGATCGAGGAAGCTCCGCGCGATTCAAGGCTCCGCGCCCTGGTTTTCGAATTTAACCGGACCGCGAGCCGACTTGTGGAGATGCAGTCGCGCGAGTATCTGGCCGAGAGCCGGCGCGGAGCACCCGGCCCGCGGGCGCCGCGCCCTGCGGCGTCGGTATAATTCCGTCGAGGCGCGGGAAGACCGCGCGCCGCCGGGGCGGTTCCCGGTCCGCCGCCGGAAGCGGCCGAGGTTTTTTCGAAGGCAAGCATGGACAAGTTCAAGGCTTACCGGATCCACGAGGTGGAGAAGAAGGTGGTTGCGCGCTTCGAGGCGCTGACCCTCGAGGACCTCGACAAGGGAGAGATCGTCATCCGCGTCGCTTATTCGAGCGTGAACTACAAGGACGCGCTCGCCGCGACCGGCGCGGGCAGGATCATCCGGCGCTATCCCTGCATCGGCGGGGTCGATCTGTCCGGCACCGTGGTCGAGTCGGGCGACGCGCGCTTCAAGAAGGGCGACGCAGTCATCTGCACCAGCTACGATCTGGGAGTCTCCCACGACGGCGGGTATGCCGAATACGCGCGGGTTCCGGCGGACTGGGTGGTGCCCATGCCCAGGGGGCTGAACCTGTTCGAGGCCATGGCGCTCGGCACGGCAGGGTACACAGTCGGGCTGGCGGTCGTGCGCATGGAGACAAACGGCCTGAAGCCGGGAAACGGCCCGGTGATCGTGAGCGGCGCGACCGGGGGCGTCGGCTCCATTGCCATCGATGTTTTGTCGCGCCTGGGCTACGAGGTGGTGGCGCTGACCGGAAAAGAAACCGAGGCTGATTACCTGAAGCAAATCGGCGCGAAAGAAGTGATGCCGAGAAAAGGCCTTGATCTTGCGAAGATCAAGCCCCTCGACAAAGCCACCTGGGCGGGCGCGGTGGACAATCTCGGAGGCGATGTGCTTGCCTGGATGGCGAGCACCATGCTGCCGGGCGGCGCCATCGCCTCGATCGGCCTCGCCGCAAGCATGAATCTGAACACGACCGTGGCACCGTTCATCCTGCGCGGCGCGAGCCTGCTCGGTATCGACTCCGGCTCTACCCCCATGCCGCTGCGGCAGGAAATCTGGAAGCGTCTTGCGACCGACATGCGTCCCTCGCATCTGAAGGAAATCGCCCGTACGATCCCGTTCGACGAGTTGCCGCAGGCCTTCGGCGGATTGATGAAGGCTGCGGCAAAAGGGCGTATTGTCGTCGACATGGCAGCATGAGCGAGGGCGGCACAAATTGGAGATTCCCAAGCAGCGCGTGCTGATCGTGGACGATTCCAAGATTGTCCGCACCACTCTCGCTCGCCTCATTCGCTCGACATTTGATGTCAGGGAAGAAGCGAACGGAGAGCTCGGCTGGCAGGCGGTAGTTTCCGATAAATCGGTCGTCGCGGTGTTATCGGATATCCAGATGCCGGGACTCGACGGTTTCGCCCTGCTGGAGCGCATACGCAATTCCGCGGAGGAGCGCGTCCGCACCGTTCCGGTGATCATGATCTCGGGAAACGAGGACGACGCGACCAAGAAGCGGGCGCGCGAGGCGGGGGCGAACGACTTCATCACCAAGACCACCGACGGGACCGAGATTCTCTCGCGAATCGACAATCTGCTGCATCTGGTGGAAGCGAAGCAGCAGCTTGCGGTGAACCGCGAGGCCGTGGAGCAGACGGTCACGCACGACGCGCTGACCGGAGCGTTCACGCCGCACTACCTGATCATCGAGGGCCGCAAGCATTACTCGCACGCGCGCCGGCACGGCGGGCTGCTGTCGGTCATGGTTCTTCGCATCGACAGTCACGACGAAATCGCGCAGAAGGTCGGAAAGAGCATCGCCGACCAGCTTCTGGCGCGCATTGCCAAGCTGGTGATGGGGACATTGCGGGTGGAGGATTCCATGGGGCGCACCGGAGAGGCGAGTTTCACGGTGTTCTCCGCCGGAAGCTCGCCGCAACAGGCGCTGGCGTTCGCGAGCAGGCTGCAGGGTCAGCTCGAGAAATCACAGGTCACTTATCGCGAACATGTGCTCAAGATCCGCTCCTCCATCGGCCTTGCTTCGCTCGACGCGGACCCGGTTGCTTCGATCGAGGAACTGATGAGACTGGCTTCGCAGCGGCTTCACATGGCCGCGAGCCGCGGCGCGCAGCGGATCGTCGCCCGGGAGGAAGTCAGCCTGGTCAAGCCGCCGACGCTGCAGAGCGATATCGAGCGCGTGCTGCAGGTCAAGCTGCCGGCGCTGCCGGGCGATATCGAGCGCGCGGTGCAGGTGATCGAGGCGGTGGACGCCGAGCGCCTTGGGGGCGCCGCAAGCGTATTGCTGCGGCGCCTTCTGCCGTTCCTGCAGGCGGTGTGCAAGCACTTGAACGTGGAGCTCCCGGTGGACAAGATCAGGCAGGCGCTCAAGGGCGGGCCGAACTAGCGGCCAATTGGTTCAGGGGGCACAGCGGCTCATGACGACCTACCGGGAATTCCACCGACGTTCAATCGATGATCGGGAAGGATTCTGGGCCGAGCAGGCCCGGCTCGTGCACTGGAACAAGCCCTTCGAAAAAGTGCTCGATTATTCCCGGCCTCCGTTTGCGAAGTGGTTTGTGGGCGGCGAGACCAACCTTTGCTACAACGCTCTTGACCGCCATATCGGGACGCGCGGCGACCAGAAGGCGCTTGTTTACATCTCCACCGAGA
>JBGPYQ010000014.1:0-28740 GCA_041493345.1 Gammaproteobacteria bacterium
CTCGAGCATCGCGGCGAGGTCGCCGGTCGCCTCGCCGCTTGCGGCGAGGTGCACGAGAATCGGCGGGAACACTTTCGCCGCGCCGAGCGCGCGCGCCAGCGGACTGCCTTCGCGCACCGCCGCGATGGCTTCCGCGACGGCTTGCGAGAGCACCACGTTGGCGAGCGTGGCGCGCGCCGCTTCCAGCGCGCGCAGCAGCGGCACGCCGGCGGCGGTGAGTATTGCGAGCGTCGAGGCGAAGCGCGCGGCATTCACTGCGCGCAACATGCGGCCGAAAACCGGCAGCTGCAGCGCAGCCGCGTCCCAGGCCGCTTTCGGGCCGGGCAGCGAAAGCCAGCGCCGCAGCGCGAAGAACGCCGCCACGGCGAGCGCCGCAATCCACCATCCGCCGACACGCAGGAACTCGCTCGTCGCCAGCAGCAGCCGCGTCGACCAGGGCAGGGCCTGGCGCGTCTGGTGGAACACCTCCACGACTTGCGGCACGACATATGTCATGAGAAAGATGACGATCACGAAGGCGACGAGCGTCACCACCGCGGGATAGACGAAAGCGGCGACGATCTTGCCGCGCAGCGCCTGGCGCTCCTCGATGTAATCGGCGAGGCGTTCCATGACGCGCGCGAGATCGCCCGACTCTTCGCCCGCGGCGACGGTGGCGCGGTAGACCTCGGGGAATTCGCGCGGAAACTGCCCGAGCGCGTCGGCGAGGCGGTGCCCGCCGACGATCTCGCTTCTCACCGCGGCGAATACCTCGCGCACCGCCCGATGCTCGGCCTGCTCGATCGTCGCCGCGAGCGCCTGGGCCATCGGCAGCCTCGCGGCAAGCAAGCTCGCGAACTGGCGCGTGGCGAGCACGAGTTCGGCCTCGGAAAACCGCCGGCGCCGGAACACCGGCGATGCCGCGCCGCCGCCCGCGTCGATGGCATCAACGGCGAGCGGCAGCAAACCGCGCGTGCGCAGCGCGGCACGCGCCGCGCGCGCGCTGTCGGCCTCGATCAGGCCCTGTTCGATGCGGCCGGCTGAGTCGGAAGCTTCGAAACGGAAAGAAGACATTACTGTTCGCGCGTCACGCGCAGCAGTTCCTCGCCCGAGGTGGCGCCGGAGGCGACCCAGCGCGCGCCGTCCTCGTTCAGCGTGCGAAAGCCCTGCGCGCGCGCCAGCTCGCGCAGCCGCTGCTCGCCTTCGCGGGCATGGATGGCGGTGCGCAGGCGCTCGTCGATCTCGAGCAGCTCGTACACTCCGGTGCGGCCGAGATATCCCACCTGGCCGCAGGCCGGGCAGCCGGCCGCGCGCCAATGCCCGCCGGCGTCCTGCCGGCGGCAATCCGGGCAGAGCTTGCGCAGCAGCCGCTGCGCGAGGATGCCGATGATCGACGAGGAAAGCAGGAAGGGCTCGATGCCCATGTCGAGCAGGCGCGTCACGGCGGAGGCGGAGTCGTTGGTGTGCAGCGTCGCAAGAACGAGGTGTCCGGTGAGCGAGGCCTGCACGGCGATCTGCGCCGTCTCCAGGTCGCGGATCTCGCCGATCATGATGACGTCCGGGTCCTGGCGCAGGATCGCGCGCAGCGCGCGCGCGAAGCTCATGTCGATGCGCGCGTTGACCTGCGTCTGGCCGATGCCCTCCAGATCGTATTCGATCGGGTCCTCGACGGTCATGATGTTGGTCGTGGCGGCATCGAGGCGCGAGAGCATCGCGTAGAGAGTCGTGGTCTTGCCGCTTCCCGTGGGGCCCGTGACGAGCATGATGCCGTGCGGCTGCTTCACCAGGCGATCGAGCACGGCAAGGGTGTCCGGCGCCATGCCGAGCTTCTCGGGCTCGAGCCGCCCGCGCTCCTTGTCGAGCAGGCGCAGCACCGCGCGCTCTCCGTGCCCGGTCGGCAGCGTGGAGACGCGCACGTCCACCGGCCGGCCTCCGAGGCGCAGCATGAGGCGGCCGTCCTGCGGCAGTCTTTTCTCGGCGATGTCGAGGTTCGCCATGATCTTGATGCGCGACACCAGCGCCGCGTGCAGCGCGCGGCGCGGCCGCACGATATCGCGCAGCGTGCCGTCGATGCGGTAGCGGACCACCGAATAGCTCTCGAAGGGCTCGACGTGGATGTCGGAGGCGCCCTCGCGCACCGCCTGCGAGAGAAGTGCGTTCAGCATGCGGATGATGGGGGCGTCGTCGCGCGCGTCGAGCAGATCCTCGACCTCGGGAAGGTCCTGCATCAGGCGGCCGAGGTCGACTTCGCCTTCGACTTCGCCGACCACGCTCGCCGCCTCGCCCTCGGCGTCGGCGTACGCCGCGCGCAGGCTTGCGTCGAACTGTTCCGTATCGACGACGACGGGCGCGATCTCGCGCCCGAGCGCGCGCCGCGCTTCCATGATGGCCGCCGGCGGCGTCGCCTGGGTAACCCAGAGCACGAGCCGCCCGCCGCGCTCTGCCGCCGTGAGCACCGAATGGGCCTTGGCGTAGGCGTAGGGAATGAGATGCTTCATCGCGGCCGGACCCTCAAGTGGCGGCGCGGCGTGGTCCCGGCGCTATTGGGCGGGCGTCCCGGGTGAAGCCGGGGGCGGGTTGACTGCCGTTCCAGGGCTCGCGCCGGGTTTCGCGTCCGCGCCAAGCGGCGGCACGACTGGAGGCTGCAGTTCGGGGAGCACCGGATGCGGGCTCTGCCGGGTGCTTTCCTCGAGGATGCGCATCTGGTCGTAGCGATCGACCACGAGCGAGCGCGCGGCATTTTCGTCGCGCACGACGAAGGGGCGCAGGAAAACCATCAGGTTGGTCTTGGTCTGCTTGCGCGTCTCGAAGCGGAACAGGTGCCCGATCAGCGGAATGTCGCCGAGCAGCGGCACTTTCTCCATGGTGCTGCTCACGTTGTCCTGCACCAGGCCCCCCAGCACCACGATAGTGCCGTCGTCGACGAGCACGTTGGTCTCGATGGCGCGCATGTTGGTGATGATGCCGGCGGCGTTGGTGGTGCTCTGAACGCTCGATACCTCCTGGTAGATCACCAGCTTGATCGTCCCGCCCTCGCTGATCTGCGGCCGCACCCGGAGCGTCAGGCCGACGTCGCGGCGCTCGACCGTCTGGAACGGATTGACCGTGGCTCCGCCCGCCGACCCGGGGCTCAGGAATTGTCCGGTGATGAAGGGCACGTTCTGGCCGACGATGATGCGCGCCTCCTCGTTGTCCAGGGTGAGGATGTTGGGCGTGGACAGGATGTTCGCGTTGTTTTTTGACTCGAGAGCGCGCGCGAGGAACTGCAGGTTGGTGATCGTGCCGACGCCCGGCAAAGTGATCTGTCCGCGCGCGATCCCGATATTGAGCCCCGTGCCCACGGTGGCCGGGTTCTGCGCCACGCCGAGAATGTTCTGCCCGGCTCCGCCGAAGTTGGTGCCCCCGAGAGCGCCGGGACCGCCGCCGGCGCTGGCGTTGCCGAGTCCGCCCTGCCACTGAATGCCGAACTCGGCCGCCTGGTCGCTCGTCACCTCGACGATCAGGCTTTCGATGAAGACTTGCGCGCGGCGCACATCGAGCTTGTCGATGACGGCGCGCAACTGGCGATAGACCGCGTCGGGCGCGGTGATGATGAGGGTATTGGTCGTCGGGTCCGCCTGAATGTGCGCGCCGCTGATCTGCCCCGATACCGGCGCCGCGAAGGCGCCCGGTGCCGTTGGGGCAGCCCCGGGCCCCTGCGCAGGCGCAGCGGCACCCAAAGGCCGCGCCGCCGATTGAAACACTGAAGCGGTGGGAGACTGCGACAGTCCTCCGGCGGCGGGTTCGCTCCCTCCAACGCCGAGCAGCGTGCGCGCGAGCCGGACCGCCTCGGCGTTTTTCAAACTCACGACGTGGATGTTGCCCGCTGCCGCCGAAGGCTGATCGAGCTTGGCGATGAGCGTGCGCACCAGGTTCGCCCGCGACGGGCTCGCGGAACGAATGAGGAGAGAATTGCTGCTCGGCTCCGCCAGCACCGTCACTCTCTGGCTGGCCTCCCCGCCCTGTGCCGCTGCATCGAGCATCCGCCCCAGCAGGACCGCGAGATCGCTCGCGATCGCGTATTTCAGCTGGACGAGATCGATTTCGCTGCCGGCCGGGGTGTCGATCGCGGCGATGATGCGCGCGATGCGGCGCACGTTTTCCGCGTAATCGGTGACGACGATGGTGTTGTTGGCGGGATAGGCGTTGATGGTGTTGTTCGGCGCGATCAGCGGGCGCAGCACCTGGACGATGTTCGCCGCCGATTCGTAGTTCAGGCGAAATACCTGCGTCACCAGCTCGTCGCCGCGCGCCCCGCCCCCGGCACGGCCGGACTGCACGGCCCCGCCCTGGAGCTTGGCGTCGGCCTCGGGCACCACGCGCACGACACCGCCCGATTCGACCAGGGCGATGCCCTGCAGGCGCAGCGCGGCACTCAATGCCGCCATCGCCTGATCGGGAGACAGCGGCTGGTCCACCGTAAGACTCAGCGTGCCCTTGACGCGTGGATCGACGATGAAGGTCTTGCCGGTGAACTGGGCAATCGCGCGTACGACCGCGTCGATCTCGGTATTGGCGAAATTGAGTGTGACCTTATCCTGGGCTGCCGCAGCCGCACAGAGCGCCAGAGCGGCCAGCAGCGTTGCCACCCGCAGGTAAAACCACCCCGCCCGCGAAGGCTCGGAGCGGCCATGGGCCCGATGCTGCGTATCTACTTGAAGTCGCAATTGCATGTCCTTCATTTCCCCTAGGTTTCAAGGGCAAGGAGCGCATTATCCCCCGAACGAGGACCGAGCACACCTATGAGCCCTTTCAGGGCCGGACGCATGTCCGGCTCGGCCGAAGCCAGCCCCTTGAAGCTCACCCGCCTCCCTTTCAGGGTGCCGCTGCCTTGCAGGCGCAGCGGCCCGCTTAACGTGTCGAGCTGCAGGCGAGCGGTATCGCCTACCCCGTTGATTTGCAATCTATAATTTCCAAGTGGCGCGACCGCCGACAGCGCCGATTGCGCTTCGCGCCATTCGATTTGCAGATTGCCTCCGAGCACGCCGCTTTTGATCACGAGGTCCGTCCAGCGCAGGCCGAGGACCCCCCCGGGCCGGACGGTATTGAACGGCGCGCCCAGCACCGTGAGTATCGCCGCAGGCAGCTCCGCCTGGCCCGCTTTCAGCGCGATCGACTTCGCCGCGAGCGAAACCGCGAGCGGCGCGGCAAGCGCCGGATGCGCGATATCGGCAGTCAGGACGCCGGACAGAATCGCGTCAAGGCCAAGCTTCCATGAGACGCGCCCCGGAACGAGCATCACCTGCCGGCCGTCGCTCAACCCGAGCATGGCCGAACCGTTCCAGACGGTGCCGCGCGCATCGAGCAAACGCAGTCGGCCTTGCGACTGCAGCCAGTCGCCGACCCAGGCGGCGGGCGCGCGCACCGCCGCGGTCAGCGCCGCCGCGAGGACGGCGGCGAGCGCGAAGCCCATGCCGCGGCGCAGAGTGGAGGATCGAATCATTGCCGCGCCGCGATTTCGAAAGTGGCCTCGGCATCGACCACGGCGCGGATCGAAGTCCGCGAGATCCGGAGGGCGGCGATGCGCAGCCGCGACTCGCGCGCCGTCTCTTCCGCCCACACAAGCCATTGCGTCACGGGCACGCCCTTGGCGCTCGCCGCAACACGGCGCTCGTCGAGCACGGCGACGCGCACGCCGCCGAGGTTGGCGCGATCGAGCGACTGTTCGAGCGCGCTCTTCGCCGCGTCCGCCGATTCGGCCGCGACGCCGCGGCTCTTGAGCCGTTTTGCCTCCTGAGCGAGCGATTCGATTTCGGCCGCCTGCGCACGCAGCCCGGGCAATTCGGCGTCCAGCCGCGTGCGCGCCTTCCACGCCGGCTCGATCCCGGCCAGGTAGAGGAGCGCCAGCAGCGCGAACGACCCGGTCGCGGCGGTCATTGCCCGCTCGCGGCGGGCGAGTCCGAGCCACCACGCGCGCAGCGCGGCCATCATGTCGCGCCTCCCCTGCGCACGGTGAGCGTGGATTCGGAAAATCTCCCGGTCAGCCCGGCCTTCGACAGGCGCTCGACGAATGCATCGCGCTTCTTTGCCGAATCCACGGCCCGGGGCTCGAAGCGCACCTGCAGCGCGCGGTCGCGATATTCGATCTGCCGTACCGATTCGGCGTCGGCCTGCACGGCTTGCGCGAAGCCCGCCGCCAGGGGAACAAAATCCCCGGAGTCGCCGGTGCCGGCGCCGGAACGCAGATCGGCGACCGCGCGGCGCATCTGCGCCAGCGGATCGAGCAC
This sequence comes from Gammaproteobacteria bacterium, assembly GCA_041493345.1. Taxonomy (GTDB): domain Bacteria; phylum Pseudomonadota; class Gammaproteobacteria; order Burkholderiales; family SG8-39; genus VBDM01. The sequence goes on from JBGPYQ010000014.1 coordinate 6,246, forward strand.
CACCGGCACCCGCGGAAACGCTTCGCGGAACGCCGCGTTCATCTGGGCGCGCAACCCCCGCTCCTCGCGCAGCTTGAGCCCGGCATCGATATTGAGGCCGGCGATCCACAGGAGCGCGAGCGCCGCGGCCAGCGCGGCGGGCAGCCGCCAGGCGCGCCAGTCGACGATGCGCGGCGAAAATTCATATTGCAGCAATTCGAGCGCGACCGGCGCCGCCCGCGCGCGGCCGGGGGCGATAGTAAGCACTCTCACGCCGAGCGAAGCGGTCCAGGCGGCGGTGTCGCACTCACCCTCGACTTCGAGCGCTTCGGGCCTCGCCGCGCCCGCCTGCTCGAGCGCCAGGCGCAATTCCACCGGGGGCTCCGCGCCCTCGGGAATCGAGCAAGCGATGCCCAGCCGCTCGCCCATGCTGAGGCAGCCGTACGCGGCGCCGAGACGAAGGCGCCAATTTCCGCGGCCCGTGGCGAGCGCAAGCGGTTCGGGCGTCGCGCTGGCCGGTTCGATCTTGAGCCGCGCGAACAGGTCGATCGCGCGCTTGAAGAGCGCGCGATCGAGCACCGCGAGCGTCGCGCGTCCCGCGCCATCGGGCTTGCCGGCGACGACAAAGGCTTGCTCGATGTCGCCGAGCAACATGGGTTCGGCCAGCGCAGGCAGCACCGCGCGCCGCCGCGCGCCCGAGAGGCGCGGCAAAACCGTATCGAGCAGCAGCACGTCGGGCGCGGCGATCACAAACTCCGTGCGCGCGAGCCTGGGCAGCGCCGCCGGCACCGCGGTGCCGTGCTCGAGCACCCGCCGCTCGCCGTCGATGATCTCGAAATCGAGCGCCGAATCGGCGGCCAACTCGGTGAGCGGACACAGCCGTACGCGCAGCGCTTTCACGCAGCCTCCCGCAGCCACACTGTTTCCACCCGGTTGCCATCGCGCTTGACCAGGGCCTGGGCGTGCAGCCGCGCGCGCCGGTAGCTCACGGTCCCGTCCACGGAGAAAAACCGCGTCGCCACCGCGATTTCCGCGTCGCTTGCCTGCAGCTTGAGCTGCCCAATGCGGTTGAGGACGTCGGCGCGGTCCTTGAAATATGCGCGGTCGCGGCTCGCGATGAGGCGCCGTGCATCGGCGAGCGCGAGGTCCTCGAAGCGCGCCGCCAGCACCTCCGCGGGCGCGGTGTTGGCGTTGACCGGCGTCGGCTGCGGCAGCACCGTGAGGAACGGCCGCAGCCGCTCGATGGCAGCGATCCCGATTCCCTCCAGCCCGATCAGATCGTCGATCGAAGCGAGGCCCAGCGCAACCTGTTTGCGTCCGCCCTCGCCCGGCACCGCGGAGAGCACACGCTCGGCGACCGTGTCGGCAAGCGATTCGCTTGCGTCGACCAGGGCCAGCAGCCGGCGCAATACCTCCAGCTCGCGCGGATTCACGCCCCGCGGCCCCGCGAGATTGCGCAAATTGAATTTCGCCTGCTCGTCGCGGATTTCACCGGAAAGATAGACCGGATCGCGCCCGTCGTTCTCGTTCAAATGCGTGTCCGCGAGCGGCACCGCCCAGGGCTCGCCGAGGTGATCCACGCTGGAGGTGCGCGCGTCCTCCCGCAGGATGACGCCGGCCCAGTCGATCGCGCCGCGGATGAGCCACTTCGCCTGCGCATAGGAGAGCTCGTTTTCCGCCTGGCGGACAAGGACATTCTGCCGCCAGAACGCGCCGGCGACGAGGGTCGCCGTCACCGCGACCACCAGCATCGCCATCACCACTGCCGCGCCGCGCTGCGAGCGGCCCCTCATAGCGCGAACACCCGCACGTAGCGCGCGCCATCGGCGTCTTCGATCGCGATTTCCAGACCGGTCGCGCGCGCCGGCGGCTGCACCCCGGCGTCGGTGCCCGGCTCGGACCAGAAGCCGCCGGCGTAGACGCGCACGGCCAGCCGCCGCGCGCCGGGAAGCACCGCCAACGGATCCGCCGCGGGCGCCACCGGCAAGCCCGTATCGGCGGGCGAGGCGCTGCGCGTGAGCGCCGCGTCGGCGATGCGATAGACGATGCGCTGCGCGCGCGCCGGCCCGCCGGCCTCGGGCGCGATGCGAATGATCTCGAGCGCGACGGCGCCGTGATCGACGGGCGAAACGGCGATCGACGCCGGCAGCAAGCCCGGCGGCGCCTGTGGAGGAAGAATGACGTCGGGCGCGCGCTGCGCGATGTCGCGCTCGATCTGCGCGAGCACGCGCAGGATGCGCCCCAGCTCGTCGGATTCGCGATCGATGCGCTCGCGCTGCCCGACGACGTAATCAAGCCCGCGCCAGGCGATGACGCCCATGAGGCCGAGCAAGGAGATGGCCACGAGCATCTCGACCAGGGTGAATCCGGACAGCGGCCGCCGCGCGCGCATCGGTCAGGATTCGTTCGGCAGAATGCCGATCAGCTCGGCGAGCGTCCGGTCGCGGTCGGCGCCTTCGTACACGCGCACTTCGATACGGCGGAAAAGCGGATTCGGGGTGGCTTTGATCTCCTCGACGCATTCGAGGCGCGCCTTGCCCTGCGGGCACGCGGCGGTGCGGCTGCCGATGTCCGGGAATGCCCGCGCCGCGCGCAGCTCGGCGATGCGGTTCTCGGCCGCGATCTGCGCGAGCAGATGCTGCTTCAGATCGGCGTTGGTCCGCGCCATCGCGCCCACCGCGCGTATGCCGGCGAGCAACGCCACGGCGACGATCGCGAGCGCAACCAGCACTTCGATCAATGTGAAGCCGCGCATCGGCGCCACCTCAGTCGGAAATCTTCAGATTGCCGAGCGCGTCGATCGCGAGCCGCACCTCGCGATCCGAAATGGCGATGCGCAGCGCCACGGGCTCGAGCAGCGGTTCGCGGCCGAACACGATGCGTCCGGCGTCGAGGCGGCGCACGACGAAGGGCCAGGACCGCGGCCGCAGAACCTCGTCGTTCCAGTCGCGCGCCGCCTCCTCGTCAAGCGGCCGGAAGCGGTAACCGTTGAGATCGGCTTCCCACACGAGCGTTCGCCCCGATATCCGCGCCTCGTCCTGAGCGATGCGAAAGAGCGCTGCGAGGCGCGCCACCTCCTCCTGCAACCGGCGGCTGTCGCTGCTCGGCACCGAAAGCGCGACCGCGGCGGCGGCAATGCCGAGTATGGTGATCACCACGAGCAGTTCGACGAGCGTGAAGCCGGCGCGGCGCATGAGAGAGTACGGGCCTACAAATCCCAGGAGCCGATGTCGGCGTCGGCGCCGCTGCCGCCGGGCTGCGCGTCCGCGCCGAGCGAAAACACGTCGATCTCGCCGTGCACGCCGGGATTGAGATATTGATAGGCATTGCCCCAGGGGTCCTTCGGAACCTTGTCGAGGTACTGCTTCCAGTTCGACGGGACAGGCTGGCTCTGCGGCTTGGTGAAGAGCGCCTGCAGGCCCTGTTCCGTCGTCGGATAGCGGCCGTTGTCCAGACGATAGAGCTTGAGCGCCTGCATGGTGGCGGCGACGTCCTGCTTCGCCGCGACCGCGCGCGCGTCGTCGGTGCGGCCGACCACCCGCGGCACGATCAACGCCGCGAGGATGCCGATGATCACCACCACCACCATGATTTCGACCAGCGTGAAACCGCGCGGACGCCGCGCGGCCAGCATTGCATCGCAGGTCTTGCCCTGGATCATGTTTGCCTCGTCACTCCGGGCCCGCGACAGGCGGGCGCAAGCTTCGCATTATGTTTGCGCTCAATCATTAGAGCAAGAAGCTCCAGCGGCCCCCTCGTAACGAATTCGGCGCAGAGTTACACCCGATGATGACCGGGGGAGCGGCGTCTTTACTGGCGCGCCCGGAGCATCTATTATCCGCGCATTGGGAGACCCGCATTGGGAGACTATTTGAACCGGATGAATCGGTTTGTTCGCATGTTGCGCGGCGACGGCCTGATGTTGCGCGATCGGCCCTGGCAGCGATTCGGTATTACCGGCGCGAATCTGCCGCGCGTGTGCACTTTCCTGCTTGTGCCGGCGCTTGCGGCGACGCTTACCGGCTGGGCACTGGAATTCAACGGGCAGCGCACGCCCTCTGAACCCGTGCGCGCCGTCGCCACGGGCAATCCGGCAGCGCGCACCCAGGCGGCGGACATCGCCCCGGTCGCCTATCTTTTCGGCGCGCGCCCGGGAGCCGACGGCGGCGACGTCAAGCTGGTCGGCGTCATCGCGCAAGGCACGCAGGGCGAAGGCATTGCGCTCCTTGCGGTGGACGGCGAGCCGGCGATCGCCGTGCGCGCGGGCGAGGAAATCGCAGCAGGCGTCATGCTCGCCGAAGTACGCGCGGACCGGGTGCTGCTGAACCGCTCGGGCGCGACGCAGGAAATCCGGCTGCCCGCCAAGCCCGCGCCCGAAGGCATCGTCAAGGTGCGCTGAAGCCCGCCGGTTCCGGCCTCGTTACTTTTCAAGTCCGTTGCGTTCGAGCCCTGTTCCGGGCCAGGTAGTCTTCGACGGCGGAATAGGACGAAGGTAGGGTACGGGCGTACCCTGCTAAAATCCAAACCGGGCGTCTTCATGGAACTTCGGCTTCTAGCTTACCGGCTTGCGGTTGCCAGCCTGTTCGTTCTTTCGGGTTGCGGCGGAGGGGACGGGGCAAGCCCCCGACTGACGAACCACACCGTCACTCTGTCCTGGGCGCCCAACCACGAAACGGGGGTCAACAGCGCGGGCGGCGGCTACCAGGTCGCGATCAGCGGCCAGCCGACGATCAACGTGCCGTTCACCTTCGGACTCACGGCACCGACATCCACCGTTACCACATTGCAGACCGGGACTTACACGGTGACCGTGAGCGCCTTCGCGGCGCTCGATGCGCAAGGCGGCAGCAGCGGCAGCCTCAGCGCGCCCTCGCAGCCGTTCCCCGTGATCGTGCCCTGACACGGGCAGGAGACCTCCCGTGAAAACACCGTTGCGCTCTATGGCCCTGGCCGCGCTCGTCGGTGCGGCCCTGACGCTGTACGCTCAGGATTCCGCTGCTCCCTTCGCGCCGCCCCTCCTCGCCAGCGTGGCCGCGGCGCAGTACGTGCCGGGCGAGGTGCTCGTGAAGTTCAAACCCACGACCAGCACGCAGGAGCGCATGGCGACCATGGCGGCCCGGGGACACTCCGTCCTCGCCAGCCTGAATCAGCCCGGCTGGGCGCAGGTCAAGATCGGCGCCGGCCAGACGATGGAGACGGCGCTCGCGGCCTACCGGACCGACCCGAACGTTGAATACGTCCAGCCCAACTACATCTACCACGCCAATTTGATGCCTAACGACCCGCAGTACGGGCAGCTCTGGGCGTTCAAGAACTTCGGACAGACCGTCGGCACCTTTTCGCCCAACAGTGGCACGGCAGGCGATGACATGAACATCGAGCTTGCCTGGGATCACATCACCGATTGCAGCGGCGTCGTGGTGGCGGTGGTCGATTCCGGCGTCAATTACAACCAGGAAGACCTCGCCGCCAACATGTGGAAGGGCGGCCCGAGTTTTCCGAACCACGGGAATGACTTTGTCGATAACGACAACGACCCTATGGACCTCTTCGGCCACGGCACGCATGTCGCCGGCATCATCGGCGCCGCGGGCAATAACGTCATGGGCACCACGGGCGTATGCTGGAAGGCCAGCATCATGGCGGTGCGAGTGTTAAACGCCATGGGCAGGGGGACCACGGCGAACATCATCCAAGGCATCAACTTCGCGGTGACCAACGGCGCCAAGGTGATCAACATGAGTCTCGGCGGCGGTGGGCCCTTCGACCAGCTCTTCAGCGACGCCATTACCAACGCGCAAAATAACGACGTCATCGTGGTGGTGGCGGCCGGCAACGCTACCAGCAACAATGACGTCGCTGCTGTTTATCCCTGCAATTTCACCCAGCCGAATCTGGTCTGCGTCGCCGCGCTCGACCCGAACTACGCGCTCGCAAGCTTCTCAAACTGGGGAGCGACCAGCGTCGATGTGGGTGCGCCGGGGACCAATATCCTCAGCAGTTGGGCTGGAACAAACGCGTCAAATCCAGACCCGCTGACTTCGACTTCGGGCTGGACTATCACTACTACACCGACTACCACACCGCCCGGGGTTGGGTGGGGTTTTGGCACCCTTGGAACATCCACGAATTTTTTGCTCGATCCTGCGAATTATGACGCTGTTGTGACTACTCCCCCGGCTCCCCCGGCGGTGAAGTACAGAAGCAGCACGGATGATCGGGCCTACAAGGCATTTAGCGCCCTCGCCGGCGTCAACGTGGCGATATTGCAGAGTTTTGCGGCGATCAACGTCGTGAGTGGTGATCATTTCCGTGTCGCCTATGCCCGCGCGGGTGGCGATCCTTTTGCCGGCAGCGGAACGATTATCAGTGACGTTACGGGCGCGGCGACATTCCCAAATTTTCTTTTCGGGGGGGTTGATATTTCGGGCTGCATCAGCGCGACCTGCAGCATCGGCTTTCAGCTGCAATCTGGTGCCACTACGCCGAAGGATCGTGGACTAGCGATCGCAGGATTTAGTATTCAGACGCTGACGCTCAATACGACGACCTACAACACCATCAGCGGCACCTCCATGGCCACGCCCGAAGTCGCGGGACTCGCCGCGATGCTGCGCGCATTCAACCCGCAGTACACCTTCGCCGATACCGTCAACGCCATCAAGAATGGCGGCAGATCCGTGCCCGCCCTCGCCGGCAAAACCACCACCGGCAAGGCGGTCGATGTCATGTCGTCTCTGGCGTTCATCAACCCGCCCACGGGCCTGACGGCCGCCGTGCAATAGGCGCGGCGTGCAACACGGCAGGCGGCTGCGCATCGGACTTGTGCTGGCCTTGACGGGTCTGGCCGCGGGGTCCGCCTGCAGCCAGACGCCGCGCGAGCCTGCGCCGACGCCCATGGACTTTTCCTCGCGCCAGACCCGCGCGCCTGGGGAGTATCTCGTCACGCTCGCCGCGGGCGCCGATGTCAAGGCCATCGCCGGGCTCTACGGGCGTTTCGGGATCAAGAGCATCCGGGGTCTGGGGCCCAACCTGTTCCTCGTGACCCTCGCCGAGGATCCGGGACCCGCCAGGATGGAGGAGCTGCGCGGGCAGAACGCGCAGATCAGGGCCGTTCAGCCGAACTTTGTGTACCGGAGCAACGGACGGGGAAACATTCAGTAGCTCAGTTCGGCTTGATGCCCGCCGCCTTCACCAGCGCGGCATTGGCGGCGATCTCGTCGCGGAGATAGACGTTGAACTGCCCGGGGTTGTAGTCCATCGGCTCGGCGCCGAGGCGCGCCATTTTTTCGCGCACGTCGGGCGAGTGCAGCGCCTTGAAGGTTTCCCGGTAGAGCCGGTCGAGGATGTCGCGCGGCGTCTTCGACGGCGCGAACATGCCGACCCAGAAGTTGTAGTCCGAGTCGGGAATGCCGAGCTCGAGCGTGGTGCGCAGATCGGGAAGCGCGATCGAGCGCCTGGTGCTGCCGACCGCGAGCCCGAGCAGCTTGCCGTCTTTTAATAGCGGCAGCACCGCGTTGACCGGGCAGAAATAGTAGTCCACCCGCCCGGTGATCACCTCGGTGAGCGCCTCGGGCGTCCCCTTGAAGGGAACGTTGACGACCTCGATGCCGGCGCCGAGGCGGAAGCGCTCGGCGTTCAGGTGCGTCGCGCTGCCCATGCCGATGGAGGCGGCATTCATCGAGCCGGGCTTCGCCTTGGCCGCGGCGACCAGCTCCTTCACCGAGCGGATGCCTTTGGACGGCGCGATCACGAGCACGTTCGGTAAGAGGCCGAGCGGGGCGACACCGGTCAAATCCCGCAGCGTGTCGTATGGGAGATCTTTGTAAGTGGACGGCGTGACGGTATAGGACGACGAATGAACGAGCAGCATGTAGCCGTCCGGGTCCGACCTCGCCACCAGCGCGCCGCCGATGGTGCCGCCCGCGCCGGGCCGGTTCTCGACGACGAACGTCTGGCCGAGCTGCATGGACACTTTGTCGGCGACGGTGCGCGCCATGATGTCCGTGGCGCTTCCGGGCGTGAACGGCACTACGACATGCACCGGCTTCGCCGGCCAAGCCTGCGCCCACGCCGCGACTTGCATGGCGCAGAGCGCGAACGCGGCAACTATTTTCCAGAGCCTTCGCATCGGTTTTCCTCCCGGGGTTTGCGCGAATATGCCATTGTGTATCATACCGCCTGGATTCGAGGCCATGCATTGAAGGCAGCTCCGTTCGAGTACGCACGCGCCGCGTCGATCGCCGAGGCCTGCGGGCTGCTCGCGCGTCATGGCGAAGCGGCGAAGCTCATCGCCGGCGGCCAGAGCCTCGTGCCGATGATGGCGATGCGCCTTGTTCGCCCCGCATGGCTCATCGACATCAACGAGATCGCCGCCTTGAAATTCATCGCCGTCGGGAAAGACTTTGCCCGCGTCGGCGCGTGCACGCGGCAATGCGTCGTCGAGCGCGACGAGCCGCTTGCCGCGCGCGTGCCGCTTCTGCGCCAGGCGCTCGCCTGGGTGGGTCACGTGCAGACGCGCAATCGCGGCACATTGGGCGGCAGCCTGTCGCACGCGGACCCCGCCGCCGAGCTGCCGCTCGTCGCGCAGTTGCTCGGCGCGCGCATGGTGCTGCGCTGCGCCGCCGGCGCGCGGACTCTGGAAGCCGGCGCTTTTTTCACCGGCCCGATGGCGAGCGCCGCGCGGCCCGACGAATGCCTGGAGGAGATCCACTGGCCCGCGTGGCCCGAGCGGCGCACCGGATCGGCGTTCACCGAGATCAGCGTGCGCCACGGGGATTTTGCAATGGTCGCCGCCGCCGCGCAGGTCGCCCTCGATGGCGACGGACGCTGCACACGCGCGGCATTCGGCCTGGGCGGGGTCGCAGGCACGCCTCTCGTATTTCCGAAGATCGCCGCGCGCCTCGCCGGGACGCGGCTTGAGGAAACCGTCATCGAGGATGTCGCCCATGCGGCGGCTGCGGAATCCGAGCCCGGCAGCGATCTTCACGCGAGCGCCGAGTATCGCCGGCACCTCGCGCGCGTGCTCGCGGCGCGCGCACTGCGCGATGCGTACAAAAATGCGCACGAGAAAGCGAAAGCAGCTTCATGAGCGAAACGCTCCATCCGGTTTCGGTCGAGGTGAACGGCTCGCGGCGAATGGCGCAGGTGCCGGGGCGCCTGTCGCTCGTCGATTGGCTGCGCGAGGAATTGCGCCTCACCGGCACGCACGTCGGCTGCGAGCACGGCATCTGCGGCGCGTGCTCGGTCATGCTCGACGGCGAGCCGGTAAGGGCCTGCCTCATGTTCGCCGTGCAGGCGAATGGCCACCGCGTGACGACCGTCGAGGGGCTCGCGCGGCCCGACGGTTTGATGAGCGTGCTGCAGGACAGCTTCTGCGAGACGCACGGCCTGCAGTGCGGCTACTGCACGCCCGGGATGCTCATCGCCTCCCAGGCTTTGCTGAATTCAATTCCGGATCCGACCGAAGCACAGATCCGCGACGCCATCGGCGGAAATCTTTGCCGCTGCACCGGCTACCAGCAGATCGTCGAGGCGGTGCAGCTTGCGGCGGAGCGCATGAAAGGCGCAAAGAGTCCATGACACCGTGCATTCCTGTCATCCCGAGCCCTACGCATTCGCTCAGGACAGGCTCCGCGAGGGATCTCTGCCGGTACGCCGTGCCATGGGAGATCCTTCGCTGCGCTCAGGAAGACAATCAGAAACATCGAACATGACCGAACCGTTCAAGTACATTGGTCAGAAGCGCCGGGCGAAGGAGCATCCGCGCTTCGTCACCGGCCGCGGGCGCTATGTCGCCGACATCGCGCTTCCCGGCATGAAGCACGTTGCGCTCGTCGCGTCGCCGCACGCCGCCGCGCGCATCGTTTCGATCCGGACCGACGCCGCGCTCGCGATGCCCGGCGTGCTTTACGTTCTTACCGGCGAGGAGTTCCGCGCCAACACCGATTCGCTCGCGATCGGAGTCGATGCACCCAAGGTGACGCGCTGGGCGCTGGCGAAGGACGTGGTGCGCTATGCCGGCGAATGGGTCGCGGCGGTGGTCGCCGACTCGCGTGCGCTCGCCGAGGACGCCGCGGAACGGGTCGAAGTCGAGTACGAGCCGCTGCCGCACGTGATCGATCCCGAGGCGGCGCTCGCGCCCGGCGCGCCGCTGGTGCATCCCGCGCATGGCTCCAACGTGCTCTACCACCGCAAGTTCGTGTGGGGTCCGGTGGAGGAGGCCTTCGCCAGGGCCGAGCACAAGATCTCCTTTCGCGCCGTCTGGGGCCGCAGTGCCACGGTGCCGATCGAGACTTTCGGCGTCGCCGCGCAGTGGGACGCCGGCACGCAGATCCTCGACGTCTGGGCCTCGATCCAGATGCCGAAGTATCCCGACCAGACGGCGCGTGCGCTGCGCCTCCCCGGAAACGCGGTGCGCGTGCATTACGACGTGGACGTCGGCGGCAGCTACGGCGTGAAGCGTGGCATCAAGCACACGGTGCTGGTGGGCTATCTCGCGAAGCGCCTCGGCGTACCGGTGCGCCTCATCGAGGATCGCCTCGAGAACATGCGCGGCGGCGACATGCAGGGTCCGGACCGTTTCTTCGACATGCAGGTCGCGTTCGACGGCGAGGGCACGATACGCGCGATGAAGATCCGCGCGGTGGACGACGTCGGCGCCTACGCCGGCCGCTCGCCCTTCCAGCTCGGCAAGCCCGTATCGGCGATCTGCGGCCCGTACCGGATCCAGGCGATTGAGTACGAGCCCGTTTCGTTGATGACGAACAAGACGCCGCAGGAAGCGGTGCGCGGATTCGGCCAGGCGCCGACAAACTTCGCGATTGAGCGCGCGATCGATCGCGTGGCGCGCCATCTCGGCATGGACCGGATCGAATTGCGCAGGAAAAACCTTATCCGCAAGGAACAGTTTCCCTACACCATCCCGAGCGGCTCGACCTACGACTCGGGCGACTACCACGCGGTGCTCGACAAGGCGCTCGCGGCGGTCGATTACCCGGCGCTCGTGCGCGCGCGGGACGATGCGCGCCGCGCCGGCCGTCTCGCCGGAATAGGAATTTCAACCTGCCTCGAGCCGAGCGGCGGGAACTCCGCGTTCGAAGTGCTGATGAATCCGAAAAACGAGAATACGACATGGATGGACTCGTGCCTCGTGCGTATTGACCTCTCGGGCAGCATCACCGGCGTCATGAACACTTCCAGCTCGGGCCAGGGCCACGAATCGCTCGTTTCGACGGTGGTCGGCGAAATTCTCGAACGAAATCCAGAGACGATCCGCGTGGTGCGCGCCGATTCGCTCACCGCGCTTCCCTCCAACAGCCCGGTCGGCAGCCGCATGGCAATCATGCTGGGCGGCGCGGCGGCGGGCGCGGCAAAAAAAATCAGGGAAACGCTCATCGCCATCGCCGCGCACAACTTCGAGTGCTCGCCCGACGATCTCGACTACCGCGACGGCAACGTCAGCCTGAAAGGCGCGCCGGAGAAAAAGCTCACCTGGGACCAGCTGGTCGAGATCGCGCACCGCAAGGTCCACAGGATGCCGCCCGGAATCGAGCCGGGGCTGCAGGCGAACTTCGTGTGGGAAGTGCCCACCGGCGGCGGACTGCCGACGGCGGACGGCCGCATCCAGATCTATCCCTGCTACGCGTTCGAGGCGCACGTCGTGCTGGTCGAGATCGATCCGGACACGGCCAAGCCGTCGATCCGCAAATACGTCTGCGGCCACGACTGCGGCGTGATGATCAATCCGGACATCGTCCACGGGATGACTTTTGGGGGCATCGCGCACGGCATCGGCGCGGCGCTCTATGAGAAGTTCGCCTACACCGAGGACGGCCAGCTCGCCGCCGGCACCTTCATGGACTACCTGATCCCGAGCGCGATGGAAGTGCCGGGTCTCGCCATCGTCGATCACTGCACGCCCTCCCCGCTCACCACCTTCGGGCAGAAAGGCTCGGGCGAAGCGGGTTATCTGGGCGCACCGGCTGCGATCGCCAACGCCGTCAACGATGCGCTCGACCCGCTCGGCGCATCGCTCGACACACTGCCGATGTCGCATCTGGCGATCTGGAAGGCGATCGATGCGGCACGGAAGAATCGTTCAGCAAAAAACGCCGCATGAACTCAAATTGTTCACTTCGTCATTCCCGCGAAAGCGGGAATCCAGCGACTCGAAAAGTCCCTGGATTCCGGCTTGCGCCCGCGTTGCGGGCTTGGCCGGAATGACGAAACAGGAAACAGATGAAAAACTTCGTCATCGACATTCACGCGCATTTCATTCCGAAACTTCTGTACGAGCGCTTCGACGCGAGTGCGGCAAGATTTCCGGGCGTGAAACTGCTGCGCGACGAAAAAGGCAACCGACTGCAATTCCCCGGCGGCGAGCCGACGCGGCCGATCTCGCCCAAGCTCTCCGATCTCGCCGACCGGCGCGGCTGGATGGACAAGAACGGCATCGACCACCAGCTGGTCGGCGGCTGGCTCGACGGCTTCGGCTACGAGCTGCCGGCAGGCGAAGGCCTCGCGTGGAGCCGCTATTACAACGACTGTCTGCGGGAGCAACTGCGCGAGGAAAAACGCTTCACGCCGCTCGCCACCGTGCCGCTGCAAGACGGCAAGCTCGCCGCCGAAGTGCTTGGGGAAACGATCGACAAGGGTTTCGGGGGCGTGATGATCGGCACGCTGCCCAAAGGCAATGCCGGCAACCTCGACGACCCGTCGCTCGATCCGTTCTGGAAAGCGGCCTCCGACTTGCGCGCCGCGGTGTTCATGCACCCGATGTTCCTGTGCGGGGAACCGCGGCTTGCCGATTACGATCTGGTGAACGCGATCGGGCGCCTCGCCGATACTTCCATCGCGGTGTCGCGCCTCTTGTTCTCGGGGCACCTGCTGAAATTCCCCGGCATGAAGTTCGTGCTCTCGCACGGCGGCGCGGCGCTGCCCTATGCGCTGGGGCGCCTTGCGCGCAACCACGACATCTCGCAGGGCAAGTACGCCGATCCCCGAAAAGGGTTCGAGGCAATGTACTTCGATTCCTGCGTATTCGATATCGACTCGCTGGAATACCTCGCGAAGAAGGCAACGCCCGGGCGCATCATGCTGGGATCGGATGCGCCCTTCCCGATCGGCGATCCGGAGCCGAAGAAAGTCGTAGAGGGCGCCCACTTCAATGCGGCGCAGAAGCAAGGCATACTCGGCGGCACGGCGCAGGGCGTATTCCGCGTGCGGCCGGATTGCTGGTGTCCGCGCTGATAGTGATCGATCCAAGATTGACGTTGGCCGTTCATGGTTCGACAAGCTCACCACGAACGGCTCTAATAGGAATCGTTCGCCCTGAGCCTGTCGAAGGGCGATCGGGGAGAAGACTGCCATGCCAAGAAACAATTTCACACGCAAACTGAGCTCCTGGCTCGGATGCGGTGCGCTGCTCTCCTGCATAAGCGCCGCCACGCTCGCGCAGGGCTATCCGACGCAACCCATCAAGATCCTGCTGCCTTACGCGGCGGGCGGCGTCGCCGACATCACCGCCCGCGTGCTTGCGCAAAAGCTCTCGCAGCAATTCGGCCAGCCGGTCATCATCGACAACCGGCCGAGCGCAGGCCAGGTCGTCGCCTCGGAAGCCGTCATGAAGGCCGAGCCTGACGGCCACACGCTGCTGTGGCTGAATTCGGGTCACGCGGTGAGCGTTTCGCTGTTCAAGTCGCTGCCTTACGACCCGGTGAAGGATTTCGCTCCGGTGTCGACGGTCGGTTTTTTCGGGATCGCGCTGCTGGTGAATCCCGACTCGCCGTACAAGTCGGTAAAAGATTTCATCGCCGCGGCCAAGGCGAATCCCGGCAAGATCAACGTCGGCACGACCAGCATCGGCAGCACCCAGTTCGGCGCGGCCGAGCTGTTCAAGTCGATGGCCGGGGTGGAATTCCAGACCGTGCCGTTCAAGGCCACGCCCGGCATCATCACCGCGGTGAAGGGCAACGATTTGCAGGCCATGTTCGAGATCCTCGCCCCGGTGATCCCTCACATCAAGAGCGGAAACCTGCGCGCGCTCGCCGTGACGTTCGATCGCCGCTTCGCCGGGCTGCCGGACATTCCGACCGTGGCCGAATCGGGCGTGCCGGGCTACGAGGCCACGGCATGGAACGCCATCGCCGCGCCGGCGAAGACGCCGAAGGCGATCATCGACCGTCTCAACAAGGAGATCCACGCCGCGGTCGCCGCGCCGGAAGTGCGGCAGCGACTGCTCGCCCTCGGTGTCGATCCGCGCGCGAGCACGCCCGAGGCCTTGCGCGAGCATCTCGTTTCCGAAATGGCAAAATGGAAAGCGGTGGTCGAGAGAGCGAAAATTGAGAAGCAATGACCTTCCGGCGGCCGATCGCATGACGAATGCGAAGCGCGGCTACTCCGATCTTCACGAGCACCTCGAGGAGCTGAAGAAGCGCGGGCTGCTGCTCACGATCGACCGGCCGATCGACAAGGATTCGGAGCTGCATCCGCTGGTGCGCTGGCAGTTCGTCGGCGGCATGGACGAGGCGGAGCGCAAGGCGTTCCTGTTTACGAACATCACCGATGGCCGCGGGCGCAAGTACGACATCCCGGTGGTGGTCGGCGCGATCGCCGCCAACCGCGCCATCTACGCGGTGGGCATGGGCGCGCCGCTCGATGAAATCCAGGCCAAATGGGACTACGCGATGGCCCACCCCGTCCCGCCGCGCGTGGTCGAGAACGCGGCGTGCCACGAGGTCGTGCACGAAGGCGAGGCGCTGCAAGGCGAAGGGAACGGTCTCGACCGCCTGCCGATTCCGATCTCTACCCCCGGGTTCGATTCCGCGCCGACGCTCACCGCGACCAACGTCGTCACCCGCGACCCCGAGACCGGGGTTCAGAACATGGGCACCTATCGCGCCGCGCTCAAAGCTCCGGACCGTCTTGTCGTGCGCATGGCGACGCGCGTGGGCGGCGCCGGCGGCTACCTGCACTACGTCAAGCACCAGAAACTCGGGCGAAAGACCATGCCCTGCGCCATCGTGCTGGGCTGCCCGCCTTTCGTCGCATTCATGGGGCCGCAGAAGCTGCCGGTCGGCGTGGACGAGTTCACCGTCGCCGGCGGCCTTGCCGGTTCGCCGATCAACGTCGTGAAAGCGAGGACCGTTGATCTTCTCGTTCCCGCTGAAAGCGAGATCGTCATCGAGGGCCTGATCGACACCGAGTACTGCGAGCCCGAGGCGCCCTTCGGCGAATCGCACGGCCACGTCGCGCTCGAGGAGTACAACATGCCGATGCGGGTCACCGCGATCACGCACCGGAAAAACCCCGTCATCCCCTCCTACATCAGCCAGGTCGCGCCTTCCGAGTCGAGCGTCATCAAGCGCGTCGCCTACGAGCCGCTGTTTCTCTCGCACCTGCGCGAGGCGCTCGGCATCCGCGGCGTGAAGAAGGTTTCGCTGCACGAGCCGCTCACGGGGTTGCTGCGCGTCACCGTGGTCGCGGTCGAGAAAGGCATGCCGCGCACGGAAGTCTGGCGCGCGCTCTACGGCGCCGCCTATTTCAAGGCCGACATGGGCAAGATCACCATCGCCGTCACGGAAGACATCGACGCCGACAATTCAGATGCGCTGCTGTGGGCCATGGCTTACCGCATGAACCCGGCCGAGGACGTACGCACGCTGCCGCACCGCGGCCAGGGCCACGGCCCGAAGCGCGAGCACGGCCAGGAAGAGGACTCGACGCTTCTCATGGACGCCACCATGAAGGGCGACCTGCCGCCGCTCGCGCTCCCCAAAAAGGAATACATGGAGCGCGCCATGAAAATCTGGGAGGAGCTGGGCTTGCCGAAGCTGCGTCCGCAATCTCCCTGGTTCGGCTATTCGCTCGGCGACTGGCTGCCGCATTGGGACGAGGCCGCAAAGCGCGCGGTCGAAGGCCGCTACCTCGACAACGGCAGAATCAGCGATAAGCAGCGCAAGAAAGGCGTCAAGCCCGAGACCAAGTTCCGGCCGTAAAACCGGGGACAGACCCCGGTTTTGCGCCGAGTTTCCGTTCCTTTCCTCTCCGATGTGAATATTCCACAAGATGCCAGTGGAACGCCTAACAGCGCCTGCCACTGCCCAAAAGTAAGCTGGAGTCCATGCAAATAAACGTTTGCATGGGCCGGCAAAAAACCGGGAACGCAACAGGACAAAGGAGAAGCAGCCATGATCCAGAACACCCTGAGCATCGCGCACCGAATCGACAACCTCCACCTGACCGAGATTGACGGGCAGACCGCCGAGGAATTCATTCATTGCGGAGAATTCGTGGCCGACCTCATCTGCCGCGCCGGAGCGCAGCTGCGGTCCACCGCGGCCTTCATGCTGGGCGACGGGCGGATCGAGCGGAGTAAAATTTCCATCACGCCAGAGTCGTAGCACCGGACGGCAGCGGTGATAGCATCGAAGGTCGCGTGGGAGGATGACAGGGTCATGAGCACAATTCCGGGGGCCGTACTGGGGATGCTGGGCGTGGCGTTCACCTTCGCCAGCTTCGCCGTGAAGGGAATGCTGCCGCTGCGGGCGCTGGCGCTGGCGGGCAGCGTGTGCTTCATCGCCTACGGGTTCATCGAGTGGCAGCCGCCTTCGATCGTCCTCAACCTCGTCCTGATCCCGCTCAACGCGGCGCGCCTGTGGGAAATCCGCCGGCTGTCCCGCGAGATGGCGCGGGCCACGCAGGAGACGCCGGTGTCGCAGTGGCTGCTGCCGCACATGCGCCGCCGCGCGTTCAGCTCGGGAGAAGTCCTGTTCCGCAAGGGCGACGCCGCCGACAGGATCCTCTACCTCGCGCGCGGCGAGCTGCGGCTCGCGGAAATCGGCGAGCCCATCCGCGCCGGCGCGGTGATCGGTGAAATCGGCTTGTTTTCCCCGGACAGGCAGCGCACGCAGACGGTGAGCTGCGCGACCGACGGCGAGCTCTACGAAATGACCGAAGAGATGATCTTTCAGCTGTACTACCAGAATCCGAAGCTCGGCTTTTACTTCATCCGGCTGGTGGCGTCGCGTCTGCTGAAGGATGTGCAAAGGGGGGAAGCCGGGCCGGCTGCCGCCTAGTCGAAGCGGCCCGCCCGGTATCCGGATTCACGCTGGTTTCAAGGGAGAGTTTCCATCATGCACCGCGTTCTTGTGATCGGATTCACCGTGTTGCTTTCCGGATGCGGATTTACATCCGCCGTCATCAGGTCGGAAGCCCTGGATTTCGGCGGCGTCATCGAGGATACGACCAACAAGCTGCTGGTGATGAACGTGCTGCGCGCGCGCGACAAGGCGCCGCTGCATTTCGCCGACATCCCGGTGATCCGCGAATCGATTCAGCAATCGACCTCTCTGAGCGCCAGCCGGGTTTCCGGTCCCCTGCTGGGCACGACCCTGCGCAACATCGCGAGCCTCGGCGGCATCGTTCAGATGACGCCGACCTTTGACATCAATCAGCTGAACTCCAAGGAATTCATCACCGGGATCAGCTCGCCGATCGACCCGAAAGTCGTGAAATACTGGCTGGACCGCGGCATGGACCGGAGAATCGCGCTGCTGCTCTTCTTCTCGGCGGTGGAGATCGTCGAGACGCGCGCCGACGGGGGGGCGGTCAGCACCATCAGGATCGCCAACTCCCCGCGGGACGCCGCAGACGTCATCCGCGCGAGGAAGCGCGAGTTCGGCGGGCCCGAGGACCTGAAGTGCGATACCCAGTCGGATTTCGAGCGTTACCTGAAGCTGCTCAACACGCTGAAGACCTTCTTCGCCAATTCCTACCGGGAGCGGCGGGTGCTCGCCAGAGGCCTGCGTCCGGGCGGGGAGAGCGACAGCCGCAACCTGCAAGCCTTCGCCGCTCTCGATCCGTCGAAGGTGCAGGTGGTCTACGACAAGGACCAGACCACCTACAGCGTGTATTCGCTGTCCAGCGAACAGAAAGTAGCGTTCTGCTTCTACGACGACCAGCAGCAGGGCAGTCCCGCGTCCCCGCAATACGAGGTCATCGAGGCCGGTCCGCCGGCGGGGGGCGAAAAGAGAAGCTGCTTTCAGTCGGTGGTGGAAGTCGCGGCCGAGGACGCGGGGCGAAGGGCGGCGAGTCCCGTGCCGGTATTTTTCCGGGGATCCGCCGAGCCGGCGCAGGCGTCGCGCTACTGCGGGATCTACAACCGCTTTGTCGGCATCGACCCCGGCGCACCGGCGGCGAAGCCCTCCAGGCTGGAGCTGCGGCTCTATATTCGTTCGGTCGGGGAGATCTTCCAGTTCCTCGGCGACCTGCTGCATTACCAGGACGAGATCAGGGCGCACCTGGATGCCCATCCGCAATCCAGGCTAAAGCTCAACACGCCTTTGACCTTCGGCTACTGCGGCGATCGTCCGGAGCCGGGCTGCGACGATGTTTTCCTGCGTCTGGACGGCGATCCCTGCAATGCGCGCTTTGCGCTCGCCTACCGCGACCGGGACTACTTCGTTGGCAACTTCGACCCGGCCGGGGAAGCGCCCGCCGGGAGCTTGAACTGCCGCCCGGACCGCACGCCGCGCAAGGACCATACGCTCGAGGTGCTGGCGGTGCTGCACCAGCTCGTCGGACTGAACAAGTCCGCCACCGACATACGCTCCACGCCCTCGGTGTTCGTTCTGCCCTGATGGAGCCGACGTTTCGTCAGGCCGTCTTCAGCCCGGTGACGTTGAAAGCCTGCACGTTGCGGTGGAAACCCTTGAGCGCGAGCTCGCCCACCGGTTCCGCCACGACGTGCTGCTCGATCCTGCCGTGCACGCGCTGCGACACCAGGATCTGGCCTGCCCTGGCCTCGGAGCACAGGCGCGCCGCGAGATTGCACACCGGACCAATCGCCCCGTAGTCGCGCCGGCCTTCGAAGCCGATCGCGCCCAGCGTGGCGAATCCGTTCGCGACGCCGACGCCGAAACCGAGCTCGTGTCCGCGCCGGCTCCAGTCCGCGGCGAGCTTCGTCACCTCGGTGCGCATGTCCACGGCCATGCGCACCGCGGCGAACTCGTGCTCGGCGACCGGCAGCGGATCGTTGAACAGGATCATCACCCCGTCGCCCGCGAAGTGCTCGATGGTGCCCGCGTGCGCCGCAACCGCGCGGCCCAGCGTGCCGTGATAATCGCGCAGCACGCTCATGACTTCTTCGGGCTCGGCGGAATCGCTGAACGCGGTGAATCCGCGCAAGTCGGTGAACACCACGGTGATCTCGCGCCGGTGGGTCTTCAGGGGATCTTCCACGTCGCCGGCCAGGATCAGCTCGCCGATCTTGGGCGAGACGAAGCGCTTGAGCCGGGAGAGGCGCTCGATCTGCGCCACCTGCTCGCTCACGCGCTCCTCGAGCTTGGTGTTCCACGCGCTCAGCTCCTCGGCCTGGTGGCGTACGCGCTCCTGCAGCGACTTCACCCGCAGCAGCGATTTGACGCGAGCGAGAAGCTCCGGCTGGCTGATCGGCTTGCTCAGAAAGTCGTCGGCGCCGGCCTCGATGCCTTTCACTCGTTCGCTCGCCGGATCGAGCGCCGTGACCATGACCACCGGCAGCATTTCCGTGGCGGGATTGGCGCGGATGGCGCGGCACACCTCGTAGCCGTTCAAGTCGGGCATCATGACGTCGAGCAGGACCAGGTCGGGCCGCTCCGATTCCAGTTTCGCGAGCGCCTCCTTCCCGCCGGAGGCAGTGACGACGCCGTAACCCTTGAACGCGAGAATATCGGCGAGCATCCTCACATTCATCGGGGTGTCGTCCACCACGAGGATTCTTGCCGCAGCCGTCATGCCGCCTTGCCCCTGGAGCGCGCGATGGTGTCGGCGACAGCCTGAACGAAATCTTTTACGTGGATCGGCTTCGTCTGCAATCCGTCGAAACCCGCAGCGAGGATTTTCTGCTTGTCTTCGGTCATCGCCGAGGCCGTCACCGCGAGCACGGGAATGCGGCTCGTCGCCGGCTCGCCGCGCAGCCGGCCCAGCGCCTCAATGCCGTTCATTCCCGGCAGATGAAAGTCCATCAGAATCAGGGCCGGCTGGCGCTCGCGCGCGAGGCGAATGCCTTCCTCGGCAGTGTCGGTCTCGATGATCTGGTAGCCCTTGAACTGCAGGACGTCCCGCACCAGCTTGCGGTTTTTTTCGTTGTCTTCGACGATCAGGATCAGCTCATTGGCCACGCGGGTGTCCCCTCCTATTGATCTTTACCAAAGCTCTTGACATGGACCGCCTAGGGCCGTCATTCCCGCGGAAGCGGGAATCCAGCGTCGGGCAACGACAGCCACTGGGTCCCCGCTTCCGCGGGGACGACGAAGGTATGTCATGCGGTCACGTATGTCATACAGTTAAGTATTTCTCACTAGTGCGCCACCGCGGCAACGGACCGCGCCGGTTCTAGGGGCAGGGTAAACGTGAACGTCGCGCCCTTGCCCGGTTCGCTTTTCACGCGGATTTTCCCGCCGTGCAGTTCGACGAATTTGCGCGTCAGCGCGAGTCCGAGGCCCGTGCCCTCGGCCTTCCTGGTGTAGTCCTTGCCGACCTGGCGGAATTCCTCGAACACCGCTTCGTGGTCTTCCGCGGCGATGCCGATGCCGGTGTCGGTCACGCTCACTTCGATCAGGCCCTCGCCCGGTCGCGCCGCCACCACGACGCGGCCGCCCTCCGGGGTAAATTTTACGGCGTTCGACAGCAGGTTGAGCAGGATCTGCTTGAACTTGCGTTCGTCCGCGCTGATCTCGTCCACCGCAGGATCGATGCTGGCCGTCAGCTCGATGCCGTGCCGCACGGCGCGCTCCTTAATCAGCGTGAGCGCATTGCCGATCGCCCCCGGCACGTTGAACCTCGCCAGATCGAGCTCCATGCGGCCGGCCTCGACCTTGGACAGATCGAGGATATCGTTGATGAGCGACAGCAGGTGCTTGCCGGAGCCGTGGATGTCGTTGATGTATTCGGTCTGCTTGTCGTTCATCTCGCCGAACATGCGCTCCTGCAGCACCTCGGAGAAGCCGATGATCGCGTTGAGCGGCGTGCGCAGCTCGTGCGACATGTTCGCGAGAAACTCGGACTTGTGCTGGTTCGCGATCTCCAGCTCGCGGCCCTTGTCCTGAATCTCCCTGAACAGCCGCACGTTTTCGATTGCAATCACCGCCTGGGCGGCGAAAGTCTGCACCAGGGCTGATTGCTTGTCGGTAAACGGCCGTACTTCGGTACGGCGGATCGTTATCGTCCCGATTGATGTTCCCTCGCGCAGCAACGGAGTCGAGAGTATGGTTCGAACCCCGATTTCCCGTGCACGCTCACTCCCCTCGGGGAATCGTTCCTCTTCGGCCAGTACGTCGTGTATGTGGAGCTGTCGAGCCTCAAGGACGGCCAGGCCCGCCACCCAATCGCGCGTGATGGGTCTCGTTACGCCATGCGGCATCATGTAGATACCTCCATGGTGAGCCGCGTAGCGCAGCGCATCGCCCTCCCTGAGTTGAATAATCGCGTCAGAAGCTTCGCATAAACGCGCTGCGCTCGCGGCGACTGCATCCAGCACCGGCTGGATGTCTGTCGGCGAGCTTGAAATGACGCGGAGAATCTCCGCGGTCGCGGTCTGCTGTTCCAGGGCCTCGCGCAATTCGTGCGTTCTCTCTTCCACCTTTCGCTCGAGGTCGGCGTAGAACGCCTTCAGGTCGCCGGCCATCTTGTTGAACTGTTCGCTCAACGTCTCCAGCTCGTCGCCGGTGTGCACCTCAATGCGCTGCTCGAGCTGTCCCGCGCCGATGCGCGCCGCGCCCGCCTGGATGGCGCGGATCGGCTCGACCATGCGGCGCGCGAGATACACGCTCGCCAGCATCGAGAGCACCAGCCCGGCGAGGAGCAGCAGGCCGATGCGCAGGACGGACGCGTAGAGCGGCGCAAAGGCCTCGGCGAGCGGCAGCTCGACGAACACCGTCCAGTTGAGCGTCGGGATGCGTGCATGCGCCGTCAGGACTTCCTCGCCCCGGAGATCCCGCGCGATCGGCGCATCCGCGCCCTCGCCTCGGGTGAGCGCGGCGACCTGCGCGAGCCGCGACATGTCGGTTTTCTGCAGCACCAGGCTGATGTCCGGATGGGCGATCAGCGTGCCCGCGGAATTCACCACGTAGGCCAGCCCCGCCTTTCCGATCTGGATGCGCGAGACGACCTCCCATACGAACTTGAGATTGACCTCGGCGACGGTGACGCCGCCGCCGGCGCCCCCGGCGGAACGCGAGATCGTCATGTAAGGCTCGGTCTCCTTGCGGAAGTACACCGGGCTGTACCAGGTCTTGCCCCCCTTGGCTTCGAGGAACCTGGCCTCCCCGGCGTAGTCGATTCCGGCCCCGACGACGTCCATCGCGAGGCGCGACACGCGCAGCTGCTCGCGCCCGGAGGCGTCGATCCACGCCACCTCGGTGATCGCGGGCGCCTGGCGCAGCAGCTTAAGGTACTCGAAGCGGCGCTGCTCGGCCGGATTGGCCCCGGCCCCGACCTGCGGCAGCGCGGTCCAGCCGAGCTGGTGCTCGATGTC
>JBGPYQ010000021.1:0-25647 GCA_041493345.1 Gammaproteobacteria bacterium
CTTGCCTGAGGCCGGCACCACGGTGGTGTAGGCGCGCGCAAGCCGCGTGATCGAATCGAGCAGGATCACCACGTCCTTCTTGTGCTCGACTAGGCGCTTCGCTTTTTCGATCACCATCTCGGCGACCTGCACGTGGCGCGACGCGGGCTCGTCGAAGGTCGAGGCGACGACTTCGCCCTTGACGGTGCGCGTCATCTCGGTCACTTCCTCGGGACGCTCGTCGATCAGCAGCACGATCAGCACGATCTCCGGGTGGTTGGCGATGATGGCGTGCGCGAGCTGCTGCATCAGCACCGTCTTGCCGGCCTTGGGCGGAGAGACGATGAGACCGCGTTGCCCCTTGCCGATGGGGGCGATGATGTCGATGATACGGCTGGTGATGTTCTCCTCGCCCTTAATGTCGCGCTCGAGCTTCAGCTGCTCGTCGGGGTGAAGCGGCGTGAGGTTCTCGAACAGGATCTTGTGCTTCGAGGCTTCGGGCGCGTCGGCGTTGACCTTGTCCACCTTGACGAGCGCGAAGTAGCGCTCGCCGTCCTTCGGCGTCCTGATTTCGCCTTCGATGGAGTCGCCGGTGTGCAGGTTGAAGCGCCGGATCTGCGACGGGCTGACGTAGATGTCGTCGGTGCTCGCGAGATAAGAGGTGTCCGGCGAGCGCAGGAAGCCGAAGCCATCCGGCAGCACTTCCAGCGTGCCGTCGCCGAAGATGGATTCGCCTTTCTTGGCGCGGTTTTTCAGGAGCGCAAAGATCAGCTCCTGCTTGCGCATGCGATTGGCGCCGTCGACTTCGTTCGACGTGGCCATTTCCAGCAACTGGCTGACGTGTTGGGTTTTCAGCTCGGATAGGTGCATAAAACGCTCGCGCGGGATGAACGACCTCAGACCGTTCGCACGGGAAAACTGGGAACCGAAACGGGGAGGATTTGCGCCTGGATACAGCTTGTTGCAGGCGCCAGAGTACCGGCGGCACCCTCTGCCACCGGTCTTTTGCGGACAGAATAGGGGGTTTAGATGTTACTGTCAAGAAATGCGATGAGCTGGGACTTCGACACCGCCCCCACCTTCTGCGCCTCCACATTGCCGTTCTTGAACAGCATCAGCGTCGGTATGCCGCGGATGCCGTACTTTTTCGGCACTTCCTGGTTGTCGTCCACGTTGATCTTGGCCACCTTCAACTTGCCGGAGTAATCCTTCGCGACCTCTTCCAACACCGGGGCGATGGCCTTGCAGGGCCCGCACCATTCCGCCCAGTAGTCCACCAGCACCGGGACATCGGATTTCAGCACTTCGGGTTCGAATGTGGCATCGCTGACGTGATGAATGAATTCGCTCATTTCTTCCTCTGTGAAACTCGAGTTCTCGCAGCGAGAGCCGCGTAGGGATTATATAGGGGCTTGCGCCTTGTTCTTCAAGAACATGCTAGCGGAATTCTCCGGGCAGGGAAAGCGCATGTCCATGTCCGTTAAAGGGTTATTTTTGCAGGAAAAAACGGCGGATCCCCAAGCAGCAGGTGTTAAAATACACGCTCAATCAGTGCAACGTTACCACAATATTTCGACCCACTCCGGGTCCACTTCCAGATGGCCTACATCGTCACCGAGAGCTGCATCAAGTGCAAGTATACCGACTGTGTCGACGTGTGCCCGGTCGATTGCTTCCGCGAAGGCCCCAACATGCTGGTGATCGACCCGGAGGAGTGCATCGACTGCACGCTGTGCGTTCCAGAGTGTCCGGTCGAGGCGATCTTCGCCGAGGATGACGTTCCGGCCGATCAGCGCGACTGGATCCCTCTCAACGCCGACCTCGCCAAGATCTGGAAGCCTATTGTCGAGCGCAAGGACGCTCCGGTGGATGCGGAGGAATGGACGAAAGTGAAGGCCAAGAAGCATCTTCTCGAGCGTTAGCAGGCTGTTGAAATTCGCTCGAACATCATGACTGACACGATTCTCCAAGTAGGAAGAATGCGCTCGACGACTGATTTTCTGTCGAGCGGATCGTCGGATCGTTGCCGATTTGTTCGATTGTCCTCAGAGTTCTGCTCATTACGCCGCTCCTTGCGGTACCGCGCACGCCATTCGGGCGATTCTGATGATATTGCTCGCGGTCATGGTCAGCTTGAAGTGCTGATCGACCCGTCGCAATCCCCGGTACACGGTCTGCCGGATGCGGCCCACGGTCTTGCCCCAGCCGAAGTGCTCCTCGATGCGCTTTCTGATCGTCTGGCTCAACGCATACGCAGTGTGTCGCGTCGTTCGCCCATCAATCGCGCTGCCGCCACGGCGCGTGTCGTTGCAGGCCACATGCGGGATAACGTTGCGCACCCGGCAGGCGTCGATGAAGTCTTGCGTGTCATAGGCCCTGTCCGCCCCGACGCTCTTTGGCTGTTTGCCCGGCACCTTGTCCAGCATCGCCAGCGCCGCCGCGCGCTCGCCTCTGCCATCGGCGTGCGTCACCACCGCCCCCACCACCAACCCGGATCGATTCTCCATCAGCACGTGCCCTTGGTAGCAAAGAATCGATGCCGTGTTATCGCTCTTGCGAAACAGCCGCGCGTCCGGATCGGTACTGCTCTCATGCGTGTCGTTCGCGCGCGCTTTGCCCTTCCAGTCAGCCTGCGCGTTGCGTCCCGGTCCCGAGGGCGTCTGGTCGTTGCTTCCATCCTTGGGCCGGAAGCTCTTGTGGCTCGCCCAGGCCTGGATCAGCGTGCCATCGACCGAGAAGTGCTCCTTGGACAGCAACCCCTTGGCATCGGCCAGTTGCATGATCTCGGTGAAGAACGCCTCCACCACCGCGTGCTCCAGCAGCCGGTCACGGTTCTTCGAGAACACCGAGTGATCCCACACGGCATCATCGATCGCCAGTCCGACGAACCACCGAAACAGCAAGTTGTAGCGCAGCTGCTCGACGAGCTGGCGTTCGCTTCTCACCGAGTAGAACACCTGCAGCAGCAGCGCCCGCACCAGCTTCTCCGGAGCAATGCTCGCCCGCCCGGTATCGGCGTAGATCTCGTTGAACAAACCATTCAGACGCACAAGCGCTTCATCCACCAGCACCTGGATCGACCGCAGCGGGTGATCCGAGGGTACAAAGTCATCCAGTTTCGACATCGTGAACAGCGTTTCCTGCATCCCGTCGCTTCCGCGCATTTTTGTTCTCCCTTGGAAAACGTCCCCTCTATGACCATGCATCATGAGCGACGTTCGGGGAGTTTTTCAACAGCCTGTTAGCGACTGCTCGCCGCCGATGTCCGATTTGACTTGACCATACCTGGGCGAACGGGTATAAGGAGGGCCGCAGGACTCTCCAAAGCAGCGAAATCGCTGATCCGTTATCACCGCTTCGCGGTACTCATCAGGACGTCATTTCTCTACTCTTGAAGTTCCCGCATTCGGGCGCAAGCCCTTTATCAATTTTTATCAGGACAAGCAGACATGGCAACCGGTACCGTTAAGTGGTTCAACGATGCAAAAGGCTTCGGCTTCATCACCCCGGATGGGGGTGGCAAGGATGTGTTCGCGCATTTCTCCGCAATCCAGGGCGGCGGCTTCAAGTCCCTCAAGGAAAACCAGAAGGTGACTTTCGAAATCACCACGGGTCCCAAGGGCGAACAGGCCAACGACATCAGGCCGATCGAGTAGCCTGAAACGCTGTAGAAGAGCCCGGGAAACCGGGCTTTTTTTCGCCTACTACCTACTCGGCTGCGCCCGGCGCTGCCGGGCGCAGCCGAGTCTCTCGAGATAACTCTCTCGTACCACCGGGTCTTTGAGCTGCCGCGTCAGGAGCCCGTCCGGTCTGAACGACGTGAGGTGCAAGCTGCTTGTAATGCTTCGAACGGTCTTTCTTGGCCGGCGCTTGCCCATCTTGACACTTTCTTGACGTCGCGCGCCGCAAGCTTTGCGGCGGTTTGACGCGCACGCGCCTATCGTACGGGGCCTAAGGTTCCTGTAAGGAGGCACCAATGTCCGACTTCCTTTTCATTGCGCTTGCGGTCGCGTTCTTCGCCGCGAGTATCGGTCTCGTCTATGCGTTCGAGCGGTTGCGGGGCACGCCATGAAGCGCGATCCCTGGATCTGGGCAGGCATCTGCCTGTTGCTCGCGGTGATCGTGGGAGTGGTGTTGGCCGGCTACTTCGGTCCGGAACCTTTCTCCGGGCCCGAAGCTCGGGAACGCGCAGGCACCGGTGCCGGGCATTCCTCGCCCCGTCACCTTTTCTAGATCGAGGTGCAACGTGAAATACGCTTTTGACCGGAAGATCCGCTCATGAACGCTCTCTATGTAGTCGGCGGGCTGGTCGCGCTTGCGCTCGCCGTGTACCTCGTCTGGGCGCTGTTCAAGCCGGAGGACTTCTCATGATCGACAACCTCGTGCTGCAAAGCCTGCTCTACCTGGTTGTCCTGGTCGGCGCCGCCAAGCCGCTTGGCAGTTACATGGCGGACGTGTTCGAAGGCAAGCGCACCTTCCTGCACCCCGTCCTCGCGCCCGTCGAGCGCCTGACCTACCGCGCTTCGGGCGTGGACGACAAGCGCGAGATGCGCTGGACCGAATACGCGGTCGCCGCGCTCGTCTTCAACCTGCTGGGATTCGCTGCGGTGTACGCATTGCAACGCTTCCAGGGGATGCTGCCGCTCAACCCCGCGGCTCTCGGCGCGGTGTCGCCGGACTCCGCGTTCAATACCGCGGTGAGCTTCGCCACCAATACCAACTGGCAGGGCTACGGCGGCGAATCGACGATGAGCTATCTGACGCAGATGGCCGGCCTCGCGGTACAGAACTTCGTCTCCGCCGCCACCGGCATGGCCGTGCTCATCGCTCTGATCCGCGGTTTTGCGCGCCGCTCGACGCAAACCATCGGCAGCTTCTGGGTCGATCTGACGCGCTCGACGCTATATGTATTGTTGCCGCTGTCGGTGATCCTCGCGCTCGCGCTCGTCAGCCAGGGCGTGGTGCAGACCTTCAAGCCTTACGCCAGGGCGGTGACCGTCGAGACGATCGCGTACGAAGAAGCAAAGAACGATGCGGATGGCAAACCGGTGCTCGATACGCAGGGCAAGCCGGTGATGGAGAAGAAGACCACCAACGAGCAGACGCTCCCGCTCGGCCCCGTGGCTTCGCAGGTGGCGATCAAGCAGCTCGGCACCAACGGCGGCGGCTTCTTCAACGTCAATTCGGCGCATCCGTACGAGAACGCGACGCCGCTCGCCAATTTCCTCGAGATGCTGTCGATCCTGCTCATTTCCGCGGCGCTTTGCCATACCTTCGGCAGGATGGTAGGCGATACGCGCCAGGGCTGGACGCTGCTCGCCGCAATGTCCGTTGCGCTCGCCCTGCTGGGCGCGGTGGCGATCGTCGCCGAGCAATCCGGCAACCCGCTGCTGACGCGATTGGACGCTGATCAGAGCGCAAGTCTTTCACAGCCGGGGGGCAACATGGAAGGCAAGGAGGTGCGCTTCGGCATCGCCAACTCGGCGATCTGGGCCACCGTCACCACCGCCGCCTCGAACGGCTCGGTCAACGCGATGCACGATTCGTTCACGCCGCTCGGCGGCCTCGTGCCCATGTGGCTGATGCAGCTCGGCGAGGTGATCTTCGGCGGCGTCGGCTCGGGCCTCTACGGCATGCTGGTGTTCGCGCTGGTGGCGGTATTCGTCGCCGGCCTGATGATCGGCCGCACGCCCGAATATCTCGGCAAGAAGATCGAGGCGTTCGAGGTGAAGATGGCGGCGGTGGCAATACTCATGCCGCCGCTGGTGGCGCTTGCCGGCACCGCGGTCGCGGTGCTGGTCGAGGCGGGCAAGGCGGGAATCGCGAACCCCGGCGCGCACGGCTTCTCCGAGATCCTGTATGCGTTTTCCTCGGCCGGCAACAACAACGGCAGCGCCTTTGCCGGCCTGTCCGCGAACACGCCGTTCTACAACACCGCGCTCGGGTTCGCGATGCTGCTGGCGCGCTACTGGCTGCTGGTGCCGGTGCTGGCGATCGCGGGTTCGCTCGCCGCAAAGAAGACGGTGCCCACCGGCCCCGGAACCCTGCCGACGCACGGCTGGCTGTTCGTCGTGCTGCTGCTCGGAACGGTGCTGATCGTCGGCGCGCTCACCTTCGTGCCGGCGCTCGCGCTCGGACCGGTAATCGAGCACCTGCAAATGATCGCGCCGGGCTGAAAGGAATGACCATGACTACGCTGACCCGTTCGATGTTCGATCCCGCTTTCGTGAAGCCGGCGCTGGCTGATGCGTTCAAGCGCCTTTCGCCGCAGTATCAGTGGAAGAATCCGGTGATGCTTGTCGTCTATGTCGGCAGCATTCTCACCACCGGCCTGTTCGTCCACGCGCTCATCGGCGCGGGCGAGGCGCCGGCGGAATTCATCCTGGCGGTGACGCTGTGGCTCTGGTTCACGGTGCTCTTCGCCAACTTCGCCGAAGCGATCGCGGAAGGCCGCAGCCGGGCGCAGGCGGCAAGCTTGCGCGCAGCCAAGCGCGACGTAACGGCAAAAAAACTGAGCGCGCCCAAACGCAGCCAGAACTGGGTGATCGTCGCGGGGTCCGTCCTGCGCGCGGGCGATCTGGTGCTGGTCGAGGCCGGCGATTTCATTCCGGGGGACGGCGAAGTGATCGAGGGCGTGGCGTCGGTGGACGAATCCGCCATCACCGGCGAATCCGCGCCGGTGATCCGCGAATCGGGAGGCGATTTTTCCTCCGTGACCGGCGGCACGCGCGTGCTCTCCGATTGGCTGGTGGTTCGCATCACCGCCAACCCGGGCGAATCGTTCATCGACCGCATGATCTCGATGGTCGAAGGCGCCAAGCGGCAGAAGACGCCGAACGAAATTGCGCTCACCATCCTGCTGGTGGCGATGACGCTGGTGTTCCTGCTTGCCTGCGCGACGCTGCTGCCGTTCTCGATCTATGCGGTGGAGACTTCGAAGGCGGGTGCGCCGGTGTCGATCACGACACTGGTGGCGCTGCTGGTGTGCCTCATTCCGACCACCATCGGCGGGCTGCTGTCGGCGATCGGTGTCGCCGGCATGGGCCGCATGATCTCGAAGAACGTCATTGCCATGTCCGGCCGCGCGGTCGAGGCGGCGGGCGACGTCGACGTGCTGCTGCTCGACAAGACCGGCACCATCACCCTCGGCAACCGCCAGGCGACGAATTTCCTGAACGCGCCGGGCGTCAGCGAGCAGGAACTCGCCGACGCGGCGCAGTTGGCGTCGTTGGCTGACGAGACGCCGGAAGGCCGTTCGATCGTGATTCTTGCGAAGCAGAAGTTCAACCTGCGCGAACGCGATATCGCCTCGCTCGGCGCGGTTTTTGTGCCGTTCTCGGCGCAGACGCGCATGAGCGGCGCCGACGTTGGCGAGCGCAAACTGCGCAAGGGCGCCACCGACGCGATGCGCAAGCACGTCGAGGCGCTGGGCGGGCGTTTCCCGTCCGAAGTCGAGATCCTGGTGAATAACGTGGCGCGCCGCGGATCGACGCCGCTCGTCGTTGCCGACACAGTTAACGGAACCCCGCGCGTGCTCGGCGTGGTCGAGCTGAAGGACATCGTCAAGGGAGGCATCAAGGAGCGATTCGCGCAGCTGCGCCGCATGGGCATCCGCACGGTGATGATCACCGGCGACAACAAGCTCACCGCGGCGGCGATCGCAGCCGAGGCGGGGGTAGATGATTTTCTCGCCGAGGCGACGCCGGAGGCGAAGCTCAAGCTCATCCGCGAGTACCAGGCGCAGGGGCGGCTGGTGGCGATGACCGGCGACGGTACCAATGATGCGCCGGCGCTCGCCCAGGCCGACGTCGCGGTGGCGATGAACTCGGGCACCCAGGCCGCGAAAGAGGCCGGCAACATGGTCGACCTCGACTCCAACCCGACCAAGCTGATCGAGGTGGTCGAGACCGGCAAGCAGATGCTGATGACCCGCGGCGCGTTGACGACGTTCTCGATCGCCAACGACGTCGCCAAATATTTCGCCATCATTCCGGCGGCGTTCGCGAGTACCTATCCGCAGCTCGGAGCGTTCAACGTGATGGCGCTCGCTACGCCGCAGTCGGCGATCCTGTCGGCGGTGATCTTCAACGCGCTCATTATCGTCGCGCTGATCCCGCTCGCGTTGAAAGGCGTCGCCTACCGCGCGATCGGCGCCGCGGCGGTGCTGCGCAACAACTTCCTCGTCTACGGCGTCGGCGGCATCGTCGTGCCGTTCATCGGCATCAAGGCGATCGACTTGCTGCTCGTCATGTTCCATCTCGCTTGAGGAAACCATCATGCTGCAAACCACTTTGCAAAGCCTGCGGATGCTGATCGTCATGACAGTGATCACCGGCGCGCTCTACCCGCTGCTCGTGACCGCCTTCGCGCAAGCGTTTTTTCCCGACCAGGCAAACGGCAGCCTGATCGTCGAAGGCGGCAAGGTGCGCGGCTCGAGCCTGATCGGGCAGCCGTTCGCCGGCCCGAAATATTTCTGGAGCCGGCCTTCGGCGACTTCGCCGATGCCCTACAACGGCGGCTCTTCCTCCGGCTCGAACCAGGGGCCGACCAATCCGGCGCTCGCCGAGGCGGTCGCGGCTCGCGTAAAGGCGTTGCGCGATGCCGGCGGCGATCTGGGCAAGCCGGTTCCGGTGGATCTGGTGACGGCTTCGGGCAGCGGCCTCGACCCGCATATTTCGCCCGCCGCCGCCGAGTATCAGGTTGCACGCGTCGCCAGGGCGCGCGGCCTCGCGGAAGGCAAAGTCCGCGAATGGGTGGCGCGCCATACCGAAGGCAGGCAGTTTGGTATGCTTGGCGAACCACGCGTGAACGTGCTCGCACTCAATCTCGCGCTGGACGCTTCCTGACGATACGTGCCTAACATCCGCCCGGATCCCGATGCGCTCCTCGCGCGCGTACAGCGTGAGGAGGCGCAGTCCGGACGCGGCAAGCTCAAGATTTTCTTCGGCGCCTCGGCGGGCGTGGGCAAGACTTACGCCATGCTCGCGGCCGCGCGCGGAGAGAAAGCGCGCGGCACCGATGTGGTTGTCGGCGTGGTCGAGACGCATGGCCGTTCGGACACCGCTGCGCTCGCCGAAGGCCTCGACAAGCTGCCTTTGCGCGCCATCGAGCACAAGGGTGCGACGCTCGGTGAATTCGACCTCGATGCCGCGCTGGCGAGAAAGCCCCGGCTCATCCTCGTGGATGAGCTTGCGCACACCAATGCGCCCGGCTCGCGCCACCCCAAGCGCTGCTATGACGTCGAAGAGCTGCTGGGCGCGGGCATTGACGTTTTCACCACGCTCAACGTCCAGCACCTCGAGAGCCTGAACGATGTCGTCGGCCAGGTCACCGGCGTGCGCGTCTGGGAAACGCTTCCTGACAGCGTCTTCGATCGCGCCGACGAGGTCGAGCTGGTGGACCTGCCGGCCGACGACCTGCTTGTGCGGCTGCACCAGGGCAAGGTGTATCTGCCGGAGCAGGCACTGCACGCGGCCGAAAATTTCTTCCGCAAGGGCAACCTGATCGCACTGCGCGAGCTCGCGCTGCGCCGCACCGCGGAGCGCGTCGACGCGCAGATGCGCGACTACCGCGACGAGAAAGGCATCCGCGATGCCTGGCCGGTGGCCGAGCGGCTTCTGGTCGCGATCGGGCCGGCCGAGGACGGCGAGCACTTGGTGCGCGCCACGCGCCGGCTCGCGGCCAAGCTGGAGGCGCAGTGGACCGCGCTTTACGTCGAGACTCCGCAACTGCTGCGTCTGCCCGAGTCCGATCGCGACCGCATACTGCGCGCCCTGCGGCTCGCCGACGAGCTGGGCGGCAAGAGCGTGGTCGTGGGCGGAGGCGACATCGCCGCGGAGGTACTCGGTTTCGCGCATGCGCAGAACGTCACTCGGATCGTGATCGGCCGGCCCAAGCGCAGGGGCTGGCACCAATGGATGGTCGGCTCGATCGCCGACCGCATCGTCGCCGGAGCGCACGATCTCGATGTGGACCTGATCGGAGCGGAGGCCAAGCCGGCGACGCTCGCCGCCGGCGTGATCGCGCGCTCGCGCGACGCGCTCGGGGTCGAGCGCACGAGGAAACGTCGCTGGCCCGGCTATGCCGCCGGCGTCGCGGTCCCGGCCGCCGTCACGCTGATCGGCACGGCGATGCAACCGAGTTATGCGCTTACCAATATCGTGATGGTGTATCTGGCCGGCGTCGTGGTGGTGGCGCTGTTTCTCGGCCGCGGCCCTTCCGCCCTCGCCGCGATCCTTTCGGTGGCGGCGTTCGATTTCTTCTTCGTGCCGCCGTACCACAGTTTCGCGGTGTCCGACACGGAATACCTGCTCACCTTCGCGGTGATGCTGGCGGTGAGCCTGACCATCAGCACGCTCGCCGCGAGCGTGCGGCTGCAAGCCCGTATCGCCGGGTACCGCGAGGAACGCACCTCGGCGCTCTACGAAATGAGCCGCGAGCTGGCCGCGACCGACGCGCCCGAGAGCATCGTGCGCATCGCCGTGGAGCACCTGTCGCGGGTGTTCGCGAGCCAGGTCGCGGTGCTGCTCCCGGACACGGCCGGCAGGATCCGCCACCCGCGCGGCCAGAGCGTCCCCGGCTCGCTTCGCGGCGCCGAGCTCGGCATCGCGCAGTGGGTCTACGACAACAGGCAGAGCGCCGGTCTGGGCACGGATACGCTGGCGGGTTCGGACACCCATTTCGTGCCGTTGACGGTGCCGGCGAAGGCCATCGGCGTGCTCGCGCTCCTGCCCGCCAATCCCCGCCGCATATTCGTGCCCGAGCAACGGCGCCTGCTCGAGACTTTCGTCGGACAGATTGCCGTGGCGATCGATCGCGCGAAGCTCGCGGAAGAAGCGCGCAACGCCCAGCTCGCGGCACAGACCGAGGCGGTGCGCAACGCGCTGCTTGCCGCGATCTCGCACGAGTTGCGCACGCCGCTTGCGACCATCGTCGGCGCGTCCTCCAGCCTTGCCAATCCTCCCGCCTCGATGACCGAGCCGGCGCGGCGCGAGCTGGCGCAGACCGTTTCGGAAGAGGCGCGGCGCATGAGCGAGGTCGTGACGAAAGTGCTCGACCTCGCGCGGCTGCAGGCCGGAGCGACGCGCGTGAATGCCGACTGGCATCCGGTGGACGAGGTCGTCGGCAGCGCGCTTTCTCGCCTGTCCGAGCGCCTCGCCGGGCACAAGGTGACGACGCGCCTGCCGAAGCAGACGATCCTTGCGCGTTTCGATGCCGTGCTGATCGAGCAGGTGCTCATGAACCTCGTCGAAAACGCGGCCAAGTACACGCCGCCGGGCTGCCGTATCGAGATCGCCGTGGAGCCGCGGCGCGACGAGATTGAATTCATCGTCACCGACGACGGCCCGGGCCTGCCCCCGGGCGAGGAGAAGAAGGTGTTCGAGAAATTCCATCGCGGCGCGCCGGAATCCTCGCCGGGCGGCGCCGGATTGGGGCTTGCGATCTGCGACGCGATCATCGCCGCGCACGGCGGCAGCATCTGGGCGGAAAACATTCCCGCAGGGGGCGCCATGTTCCGCTTCACGCTGCCGCAGAGCGGGGAACCGCCGGTGATGGAGCCGGAGCGGTGAGCAGCGGCCGCCCCGTCGTTCTGGTGATCGAGGACGAGCCGCAGATCCGGCGGTTCCTGCGCACGTCTCTTGGCGCCGAAGGCTTCGCCGTCGAGGAAGCCGGGAGCGGCAAGGACGGGCTTGTCATGGCGGCGAATCGCAGGCCGGAAGCGGTGATCCTCGACCTCGGCCTGCCGGACATGGAGGGCGTCGAGGTGATCCGGCGGCTGCGCGAGTGGAGTCCCGTGCCGGTGATCGTGCTCTCGGCGAGGGCGCAGGAAAAAGACAAGGTCGCGGCGCTCGACGCCGGCGCCGACGATTACGTCGTCAAGCCTTTCGGCATCGGCGAGCTGCTCGCGCGGCTGCGCGTCGCGCTACGCCATGCGTCGCGCGTGGACCAACAAGGCGGGGCGAGCGTATTCGAGGCGGGCGACCTGAAGCTCGATCTCGCCGCGCGGCGCGTGACGCGCTCAGGCGCCGAAGTGCACCTGACGCCGACCGAATACCGGCTGCTCGCCGAACTGGTGAAGCACGCAGGCAAGGTGCTCACCCAACGCCACCTGCTCAAGGAGGTGTGGGGTCCGGGATACGTCGAGCGGCCGCACTACCTGCGCGTGCACATGGCCAATCTTCGCCAGAAGCTGGAGGCAGATCCGGCGCAGCCGCGGCTGTTGCGTACGGAGACCGGGGTCGGGTATCGGCTGGCGGCGGAGTAAACAGGGGTCAGGGGTTTTTGAATCAGCACTATTCGTATTGCCCGGCGCGGACTTTGCCGCGGAACACCCGGTACGCGAACACCGTATAGCCGATGATGAAAGGCAGTACGAGCAGCGCGCCCCAGAGCACGACCTCCAGCGACGCCGGGTGGGCGGCCGCCTCCCAGATCGTTACCCGATCGAGTATGAGGTACGGAAACAGGCTGTAGGCGAGGCCCGCGAACGCGAGCGCGAAGATCGCCACGCTGCCGGCGAATGGTGCCCATTCGGGTGCAAGGGTGCCGCGGGCGAGTTTTCCCGTCGAGCGCCACACCCACAGGCCGCTGGCGATGCTCGCGGCGGGCAGCAGCATCAGCGCGAGCGTACGCGGAAAGTCGAACCATTTCGCCTGCACCGTGGAACTGACTGCCGGGGTGACGATGCTCACCAGCGCGACGCCGAGCGCCACCCACGCCAGTCCCCAGCGCGCCCAGGCGAGAGCCTTTTTCTGCAGCGCTCCCTCGGTGCGCAGGATCAGCCACGTCGCCCCAAGCAGAACATAGCCGCCGCAGAGCGCGGCGCCTACCAGAAGCGAGAACAGCAGGTAGCCGAATCCCGGCTCGAAGCCGGTGACGTAATGCCCGAGCATCATCCCTTGCGCGAACGAAGCGACGAACGAGCCGAGCCAGAAAAGCCAGTTCCACAACTCGCGGTGCCAGCCTTCGGCCTTGACCCGGAACTCGAATGCGACGCCGCGAATCATCAGTCCGATCAGCATCCCCGCCACCGGCAGATAGAGTGCGCCGAGGATCACGCCGTGCGCGGCGGGAAAGGCGACCAGCAGGATGCCGACGCCGAGGACAAGCCAGGTTTCATTCGCATCCCAGAACGGCCCGATCGAAGACACCATCAGGTCCTGCTCGCGCGCATCGGCCGCGGGCATCAGCATGCCGACCCCGAGGTCGTAGCCGTCCAGGACCACGTAGGCGAGGATCGCCGCGCCCATGAGGATGGCGAAGATGACCGGCAGGGCCGTGCTCATGCCTGCGCTCCCGCGGCGGCCGGCGCGGGAACGGACGCGCCGTCGTTGCCGTTTCCGGCCAGATGGGTAAGCACGATCATATAGGCGAGCAGCATCGCGCCGTAGGTGACCGCGTAGCCGGTTAGGCTCGCGCCGAGCATGGCCTCGGGCACGCGGCCCGCCGCGTCTGCGGTGCGCAGTACGCCCGTTACAAGCCAGGGCTGCCGGCCCATTTCGGCGACAATCCATCCGGCGAGCGTTGCCACCCAGCCGGAAAAGGTAAATCCCGCGAACGTCCACAGCATCCAGCGCGGCGGCTCGCGCACACCGCGCGCGGCCCATGCGCCCAGCCACGCAAGAGCGAGCATCAATACGCCTGTCCCGACCATGATCCTGAAGGCCCAGAATACCGGCGCGACCGGCGGGGAGTCCGGAGCGAATGCGTCGATCCCCCGCAACTGCGCATCGGCGTCGTGCTTGAGGACCAGGCTCGCGCCTTTCGGGATCGCGATCTGGAAATCGTTCGTTCGCGTCGCCTCGTTCGGCAGCGCAAAGAGCACCAGCGGAACGCCGCGCCCGGAATACCAGGTCGCCTCGATCGCCGCAATCTTCGCCGGCTGGTGCTCGAGCGTGTTGAGCCCGTGGAGGTCGCCGACCGCGATCTGCAGCGGCGCGAGCACTGCGGCAAGGACGATACCGGTACGCAGCGTTCTTTGCGCCGCGGCATCACCGCGGGCGCGCAGCAGCCGCCACGCCGAGAGTCCCGCCATCACGAACGCAGCGGTCAGCCCGGAGGCGATCATCATGTGCGTGAAGCGGTAGGGGAACGAGGGGTTGAAGATCACCTGCCACCAGCTGCCGGCGATCAGCGCGCCGTCCGAGATCACGTGCCCGGCCGGCGTCTGCATCCAGGAGTTGAGCGCGAGGATCCAGAAAGCCGAGACCGTGGTCCCGACCGCGACGAGCACCGTTGCTGCCATGTGCATCCAGCCTGGCACCCGGTTCATGCCGAAGAGCATCACGCCGAGGAAAGTCGCCTCGAGAAAGAACGCGGTCAGCACTTCGGCGGCGAGCAGCGGGCCGGCGATATTGCCCACAGAGTTCATGTAGCCGGGCCAGTTGGTGCCGAACTGGAACGACATCGTGATGCCAGAGACGACGCCCATCGCGAACGACAGCGCGAAGACCTTGGTCCAGAACCGGTACGTCGCCATCCACCCGGGGTCGCCGCTGCGGGCATAGCGAACGCGAAAATAGACGAGGATCCAGCCGAGCGCGATCGTGATGCTCGGAAACAGGATGTGAAACCCGATATTGAGGCCGAACTGCGCCCGGGCGAGGAGGACCGCGTCTGAAGCTTCCAAGGCAGCGGGGGCTAGGGGAAGACTCTCGCATTCTATCCGACCGGCAAGCGGCCGGCGCGGGGAGGATTTCAGCGTCCTGCCATGCGCATTCCCTGCGCGGCTACTGTTCCTGCACGATG
Organism: Gammaproteobacteria bacterium; assembly: GCA_041493345.1. Classification (GTDB taxonomy): domain Bacteria; phylum Pseudomonadota; class Gammaproteobacteria; order Burkholderiales; family SG8-39; genus VBDM01. Next base: position 14,728 of record JBGPYQ010000021.1, read on the forward strand.
CCGTTGCGCGCGATGAACGCGGCCCAGCCGTCGCGTTCCTTTTTCAAGTCGGCGGCGAACAGGTCCGGCGTGTCGAACACGGGCACCAGCGCCTGGGAATTCAGCTTTTCCGCGAGCGCCGGCGCTTTCATCGCCTTGACGATCTCGGAGCTCAGGCGATTCACGATGCCCGCGGGCGTGCCCGCCGGCGCGACCACGCTGAAGGAACTCACGACGTTGACCCCGGAGATGCCGGCTTCGGCGAGCGTGGGTATGCCGGGAAGCAGGCTGGTGCGCTCGGTCACCGCGAGCGCCTGCAATTTTCCCGACCGGATGTGCGGCAGCACCGAGGCAATGTCGGGAAACATGAATTTCAGCTGCCCGCCGAGAAAGTCCTGGTAAGCCTGTCCCACGCCCTTGTAGGCGACATGCAGAAAGCGCGCACCCGAGACCTCCTCGAGCATGCGCACGCCCAGATACGTAGTGCTCCCCGTTCCGGCCGAACCGAACGCAATTCGTCCGGGCTCGCGCTTGCCGAGGGCCACCAGATCGGCAAGCGTCTTGACGTTCGCCGAGGGATGCACGCAGATCACCATCGGGCCGATGACGCCCCGTGCGACCGGCGTGAAGTCGCGCTCGGCGTTGTAGGGAAGGTTCTTGTAGAGGCTCGGGTTGATCGCGAGCGCGGGGTTCGCCGAGACGAGGAAGGTGTAGCCGTCGGGCGCGGCCTTTGCCACCGCCTCCGCGCCGATGTTGCCGCTCGCCCCGGGCCGGTTCTCGACGACGAACTGCTGCTTCAGCGCGTCGCCCAGCGCCTGAGCGAGCAGCCGCGCGTACAGATCGGTGCCGCCGCCCGGCGAGGAGGGCACTACCAGTTTGACTGGGCGCGCGGGCCAGGCCTCCTGCGCCGTGACGCTCGTTGCGAGCAGCGCGAGCGCGACGCCGAACGCGGCGCGCAGGGCGGTATGGCCCGTGCCGATCACGCGGGACGCGGTGCGGCCGGCTTGCGCTCGTCGAGACTCAAGGCGCCCGCGCCGAGAACCATCATGTACAGCAGGCCGCCCATGAGTCCCAGATTCTTGAGGAAATTGTTGAGCTGGGCGACCATCTGGGCAGGTTCGAAGGTCCAATAGGCGTGGAAGATCGGCGTCAGGACCACCACGAAGACGAAAAGGGCGGTTGCGACGATTCGCGTTTTCCATCCGAGAATGAGCAGCAGACCGCCGCCGATCTCGATGATCAGCGCCACGACGAGAAGCGCATCGGACATGGGTATCCCGTTCTTGGTCATGTAGGCGGCCGAAGCGCCGAATGCCAGCGCCTTGCGTACGCCCGCGACAATGAACAGGGCTGCCATCAGCAGGCGGCCGGCCAGAAGCATCCAGGATTGCGCAGCAGGGTTCATGGGTTCCTCCTCCTCAGAAGAAATCGATCCGGATTTTAGTATATGCCCAAATCGAAAGCTAGGACCCGGGCGATCTTCGCGCGGTCGCAAACGGCGGCGCGTTCCGCGCTAAAGTAGGCGGCCATGGACACGGCCGCCGGATTCCCCACTTTGCCGAAACGGCAGCTTTTCGAGCGCCTCGCGCAAGGCCACGCCGCGCGCGTCACCGTCGTCACCCCGAACCAGCGTCTCGCCGCCGCACTCGTGCGCGACTTCGACGCCTGTCAGATCGCGCGCGGCCTCGCCTCCTGGGACTCGGCCGATGTCCTGCCGTTCTCCGCGTTCGTCGAGCGGCTGTACGAGGACGCGTTCTTCTCGGAATTGGCGTCCGGGCTTCCGATACTGCTTTCTCCCGCCCAGGAACAATCGCTCTGGGAAGAGGTCATCACAGCGAGCGACGCGGGCAAGGCGCTGCTCTCGGCGCCTTCCGCCGCCGCGCTCGCTCGCGAGGCCTGGCAGCTCGCGCACGCGTGGGGGCTCCTGCCGCGCCTAAAAGGCTATCCCGCGAACGACGACGCAAAGGCCTTTGCCGACTGGGCCTGGCGCTACGAGGGAATGACGATGCGCGACCGCCACGCGGATCGCGCGCGCCTGCCCGAGGTCATCGCGCCGCACCTTGCGCACGCCTCGGTTCGCAAGCCGAAAACGCTGGTCGCCTACGGATTTGACATCGTCACGCTCCAGCAGCAGGAGTTTTTCGCCGCGCTCGGCGCCGCGGGCGCAGAACTGCTCGCCTGCGGGCCCGAGGAGCGCGCATCCGGCGCGCGCCGCGTCGCGCTCACATCGGCGAAGGACGAGATCCGCATCGCAGCAAGTTGGTCGCGCGCGCGATTGGAGGCGCATCCGCGCGCGCGCATCGGCATCGTTGTCCCTAACCATGGCAAGCCGTACAACGCGGTCCGGCGCTTTTTCGCGCAAGTGATCGAGCCTGCTTGTGTCCTTCCGGGCGGCGAGAAAAAAACGCTGCCGTTCAACATATCGCTCGGCAAGCCGCTCGCCTCTTATCCGCTCGTCGCCGCGGCCTTTCTCGTGCTCGACATTGCGCGCGGAGAAATGGAATTCATGCGCGCGAGCCGCTTTATCCGCTCGCCGTTCATCGCCGGCGCCGAGCTGGAGATGGCGAATCGCGCGCGGCTCGATGCCGGGCTGCGCGAGGTCTCGGCGGCGAAGACCGACCTTGCGCGTCTGCGCCGCGCCATCGCCAAGCTCACCGCCTCGGACAACCGATACGGCGTGCCCGCGTGCCCGATCCTTTCGCGCCGCCTCGCCGATGTCGCGAAATTCTCAAAAGAAAATCTCTTCGCCGCGAAGCGCCCGGCGGAGTGGGGAAAAGCGATCTCCGCGCTCCTCGATGCGGTCGGCTATCCGGGCGAGCGCGACCTCGACTCCGCCGAATACCAGACGCTGAAGAAATTCCACGAGGCGATCGCCGGCTTCGCCGCGCTCGACCGCGTCGCCGGCCGCATGCGCTTCGCGGACGCGTGTGCGCGTTTGCAGCGCATCGCCGCCGACACCCTCTTTCAGCCCGAGGCGCCCGAAGTGCCGATCCAGGTGCTGGGAGTGCTCGAATCGGCGGGAATGGAATTCGACCATCTCTGGGTGATGGGACTCACCGACGAGGCCTGGCCGATTCCCGCGCGCCCGAACCCGTTCATCCCGGTCGCGCTGCAGCGCGCCGCGGCCGTGCCCGAGTCTTCCGCTGCGTCTTCGCTCGAGCTCGACCGGCGCATCACGCAGGGCTGGCTCAAGGCGGCGGGGGAGGTGGTGCTCTCGCATCCGCTGCGCGAAGAAGACCGCGAGCTTGTGGCGAGCCCGCTCATCCGTGAAATTCCGGAATCGCAGCTCGATGAGCTCGCGCTACCTGACTACGACAGCCTGCGCGACGCGATCCGCCGCGCGCGGCGCGAGGTGCGCATGGCCGATGCCAAGGGGCCCGCACTCGGTGCGGCGGCACCTGCGATCCCTGAAAATGTACCGAGCTCGGGCGGCACCGGCGTATTCAGCGACCAGGCGGCGTGCCCTTTCCGCGCCTTTGCCGTCCACCGTCTCGATGCAAAAGGCCTGGAAATTCCGCCGCCGGGACTGGATTCGCGGGACCGCGGCACCCTGCTGCATGCGATGCTCGCGAAAGTCTGGACCGAGCTGAAGTCGAAGGCGCGCTTGGACGCCGTTTCCGGTCGCGACCTCGACGCGCTGCTCGCCACCGCCGCCGACGTGGCGATCGGCCGGCTGCGCTGGTCGCGGCCCGACGCGCTCGAAGGCCGTTTCGCCAGGCTGGAAAAGGAACGCCTCGTTCAGCTCGGCCGCGCCTGGCTGGACATCGAGCGGCAGCGCCCGGCGTTCGAGGTCGTCGAGATTGAAAAGAAGCGCGCGGTTTCTTTCGGCGGAGTCACCGTGAACGCGAAGCTCGACCGCATGGACCGTTTGCAAGGTGGTGCCCACGCCATCCTCGATTACAAGACCGGAAGCGCGAGCGTCGGCGGCTGGCTCGGCCCGCGCCCGGAGGAGCCGCAGCTCCCGCTCTACGCGGTGACCCGTAACGGGAATGCGGGCGACGATGTCGCCGCCGTCGCATTCGCGCGCGTAAAGGCGGGCGAGATGGAGTTCAGGGGTATTGCGCGTGAAGAGGGCCTGATACCCGAAGTGGGCACCCTCGCCGGGCAGCGATCAAAGGCCGCGAAGCAGTACGGCTCATGGGACGCGCTGCTCGAAGGCTGGCGGGGCGAGCTCGAGGCGCTCGGGCGCGAGTTCGCCTCGGGCGAAGCGCGCGTGGACCCGAAGGAAAAGCGCAACCTGGAAACCTGCCGCTACTGCGAGGTGAAACCGTTGTGCCGCATCTACGAGCGGCTCGAAGCGTCGGGCAAGGAGGGCAAATGATCCGCCTGCGCCTCCCATGGCGCGAAATTGCGGCGCAGCATTGCGTTATCTTCCGGAGCGGGTCTAGACTGGCCGGACGGCATCATCACCCAAGGGAGGAAAACCAAAATGCGTATCACGATATTGAGCATGACCGTTGCCACAACAATCGCTATGGCGTGCGCCCCCGCACTGGCGCAGACCTGGAAAGTGCCGCCGGAAAGCGTGCGCTGTCCATCGAAGTGGGGCGCGGGCGACGAGCGCGGCTCGGGCAACCACATGAAGCCGGCGAGCGTGCTGCGCGCAACGCAGCTCATCAGGACGGGCGAGGTCATCGAGCTTGGCCATGTACTGAACGACAAGATGCCGTTCTCCGGCACGCGCCGCTTCGACGTGCACACCAAGCGCACCTTCATGAACCAGTCATCCAACCGCCGCGGGAGCAACGAGGAACTGGTGATTTCCGAGATCGGTCAGGTCGGCACGCAATTCGACGGCTTCGCGCACCAGTCGCACGAGGACAGCCACTACAACTGCTTCAAGACCGGCGACATCTCGACCCGCGGCGGATTCACCAAGCTCGGAATGGAAAAAGTGGGCATGTTGATGAGCCGCGGCGTGCTGATCGACGTTGCCGGACTGAAGGGCGTGGAGACGCTGCCCGATACCTACGAGATCACGGTGAAGGACCTGCAGGACGCGCTCGATCGCCAGAAGGTCAAGCTGCAGCCAGGCGACGCGGTGATCATCAACACCGGCTGGAGCAGGCTCTGGGCGAAGGACAATGCGCGCTACATGAAAACCTGTCCCGGCGTCGGCGTCGCGGCGGTCGAGTGGCTGGCGAAGCAGGACCCGATGCTGATCGGCGCGGACAACTGGCCGGTGGAAGTGGTGCCGAACCCCGATCCCCAGCTCTCGCTGCCGGTGCACCAGCTCGCGCTGGTGGTGAACGGCCTGCACCTGCTCGAGAACCTGAAGCTCGACGAGCTCGCGTCAAAGAAGGCGTACGAATTTGCCTTCGTCATGCAGCCGCTGAAGGCGCAGGGATTCACGGGCTCGACGGTCGCGCCCGTCGCGATCCGTTAGCGCGGCGGGGGCGGCCGCGCGCCGCCCCCGGCTTCAATTCAGCCTCACGGCGCGCCCGCGCTGGCGCAGGGGCCGCAGGAGAGGGGGGATGATGAATTCCCTCGATATCGCCGACCTCGAGGAGCGCCGCCGCGCGCTCGACCCCGCGCGCTCGTTCATCGTGCAGGCGCCGGCGGGCTCGGGGAAGACCGAACTCCTCATCCAGCGCTACCTCGTTCTGCTCTCGCGCGTCGCGCAGCCCGAAGAAATCGCCGCGATCACGTTTACAAGGAAAGCCGCGGCCGAGATGCGCAAGCGCGTGCTGGAAGCGCTGGCTTCGGCGCGAAGCGCGGATCGCCCGCCCGAGCCGCATCGTGCCCTCACCTGGGAGCATGCGCGCGCGGTGATCGAGCGCGACCGCGGGCAGGGCTGGAGGCTGGAGGAGAACGCCGCGCGGCTTCGCATCCAGACCTTCGACGCGCTCTGCGCTTCGCTCACGCGCCAGATGCCGGTGCTCGCCGCCTTCGGCGCGCAGCCCGAGCCGCTGGAGGACGCGATGCCTCTCTACACCGAAGCGGCGCGCGCGACACTCGCGCTGCTGGAAGAGAAAGGCAAAGCCGCGGATCTCGTCGCGAAGCTCCTTGTTCACCTCGACAACAACGTGAAGACCGCCGGCGATCTCATTGCAGGCATGCTCGCGCGGCGCGACCACTGGCTGCGCAACGTGGCAGGGAAAATGAGGGGCGCGCACGGCCGCGACGCGCTCGAGGCCGCGCTTCAGGTGGAGCGGGCTGCAGCGGTGGCAAGAGTGCGCGCGCTCTTCCCTCACCCCGGTCCTCTCCCGCAAGCGGGAGAGGGAGCAAAAACAGTACCCTCACCCCAACCCTCTCCCGCAAGCGGGAGAGGGGGAAAGATCAAAGTCCCCCTCTCCCCCGAATTCGGGGGAGAGGGCAGGGTGAGGGGGACGGACGTCGAAACCTGGCAGCAGCTCGCCGCCGAACTCCTCACGCAGAAAGGCGAATGGCGCAAGAAAAACCCCACCGCACAGGCGCTTTCCGCCGATACGAAGACTAGCGAACCCTTGCGAGGGGCGCTCGCCGCGCTCTCCGGACTGCCGCCCCGGCGCTACACCGACGCGCAGTGGGAAGCCCTCGACGCCATCACGCAGGTCCTGCCGCTCGCGGTGGCGCAGCTGAAAGTCGTCTTCGCCGCGCACGGCCAGGCCGATTTCGTCGAGATCGCGCAGGGCGCGAGCGCGGCACTCGGCGACGCGGACGCGCCGACCGACCTGTTGCTGTCCCTGGACTACCGCATCCATCACATCCTCGTGGACGAATTCCAGGACACGTCCTTCACCCAGTTCGAACTGCTGGAAAAGCTCACGGCAGGTTGGCAAGCCGACGACGCTCGCACGCTCTTCCTCGTCGGCGATCCGATGCAGTCCATCTACCGCTTCCGCGAGGCGGAAGTCGGACTGTTCCTGCGCGCGCGCCGCGGCGGGATCGGTACGGTGGCGCTCGAGCCGCTCACGCTCTCGGTTAACTTCCGCTCGCAGGCCGACATCGTGGATTGGGTGAACGGCGCTTTCGAGCAGGTGATGCCCAGGGCGGAGGACATTGCCTCCGGCGCCGTGCCGTACACGCGATTCGAGCCGCAGAACCCGGCCGAGGCCGACGCGGTGCGCGTGCACGCCTTCTGGAACGGCGACGCCGAAGGCGAGGCCGCGCAGGTCGCCGTGCTCGCCGCGCAGGCGCAGGGCGAAGGCACGGTCGCGATCCTCGTGCGCAACCGCAGCCACCTCGAGCACATCGTGCCGAAGCTGAAGGAGAAAAAATTGCGCTTTCGCGCGATCGAGATCGAGCCGCTAGCCCACCGCCAGGTGGTGCAGGACTTGCTCGCGCTCACGCGCGCGCTCGCGCACCCCGCCGACCGTCTCGCGTGGCTCGCTTGCCTTCGCGCGCCCTGGTGCGGCCTCACGCTCGCTGACCTGCACGCGCTCGCCGGCACCGATCAAGGAGAAACCTCCTCGCCCCCTTCAGGGGGCGAGGGGAAGAGGGCCGCCGCAATTCAGCAGGATTTATTTTCCGAGACCGGTTCTCCGCGCGGTTCGGTTGTAAAAATCGGCAAAAATCTTTCGGCAACCGCCACGCTCTGGGAGTTGATGCACGACGAAGCGCGCCTCGCGCGCCTCTCCGCAGACGGCCGCGCGCGTCTCGCTGGAGACGGCGCGGGGCGCCGTGGCACCCGCGAAGCGCTCGCCCACGCATTCACGAACCGCCTGCGCGGTTCCTTGCGCGATCGCGTCGAAGGCGCGTGGCTCGCGCTCGGCGGCCCGGCGTGCGTCGAGACCGACACCGACCTCGAGGACGCCGAGATCTATCTCGACTATCTCGAAGAATCGGAGGAGGCGGGCGAGATCGCCGATCCCGCCGCGTTCGAGGAAGGCCTGGCCGGTCTCTACGCCCTGCCCGACCTGCACGCGCAGCCCACCGATCCGCAAATCCTGACCATCCACAAGGCGAAGGGCCTTGAGTTCGACACCGTCATCGTCCCGGGGCTGGGATCGGGCACGGGCCGCGACGAGCGCAAGCTCTTCGTGTGGATGGAGCGGCCGGGAATGGACGGGGGCGGCGAGGGGGGCCAACTGCTGCTTGCGCCGATCAATCCCGCCGGCAGCGACAAGGACCTCAGCTACGAATACATCCGCGGCCTCGACAAGGAGAAGGCCGGCCACGAAAACGGCCGCCTGCTCTACGTCGCCGCAACGCGCGCAAAAAAACACCTGCACCTGCTCGGCGACGCGAGACTGGCCGCGAACGGCGACGAAACCGAAGTGAAAGATCCGAGCACCGGTTCGCTCCTCGCCAAGCTCTGGCCCGCGGTCGAAGCCGATTTCGTCGAGGCGGCCCGCACTTCACCTCTTACTCCCTCGCCCCCGTCGGGGGGAGAGGGCAGGGGTGAGGGGGCGGTCGTCAATCAAGACCTCCGCCGCCTGCCCTCGGACTGGACTCTGCCCCCAGCCCCGCCAGGCGCCACCTGGGTGCCGCCGCAAGACACTGCACGCGTGCCGGATGAAATCGAATTCTCCTGGGCGGGCGAAACCGCGCGCCACGTCGGCAGCGTCGTGCATCGCTGGCTGCAGCGCATCGCCGAGGACGAATTGCGCGGCTGGGACCGCAAGCGCGTCGAGAAAATGCGCGAGGGCATCGCCCGGGAGCTTGCCGCGCGCGGTGTGGAGGAAAACGATCTCAAGGCGGCCACAACACGCGTGGCGAGCGCGCTCGGCCAAGCACTGGAGGACAAGCGCGGGCGCTGGCTGCTCGGGCCGCAGCGCGAATCGCGCAACGAGCATCGCCTCACCGCGCTGATCGACGGCGGGCGCCGCGTTTACGTCATCGACCGGACGTTCATGGATCGGGAAGACAAGCGCTGGATCGTGGACTACAAAACCAGCACTCACGAAGGCGCGGATATCGAAGCGTTCCTCGACCAGGAGCAGGAGCGTTATCGCGCGCAGCTCGCGCGCTACGCCGCCGCGCTCGGGCCGGCGCAACTGGGCCTATACTTTCCGCTCCTCGGGGGCTGGCGCGAATGGGACGTAAAAATCAATAGGCGATAAGGAGGAGAAAATGGCCGATTCCGGTTCGATGGCAAATCACAACGTCTCCCGCCGCGCCGTGCTCGGTGCCGCCGCCGCTGCCGCGGGCGCCGCAGTCCTTGCGCCCGGCGCGGTGCTCGCGCAGCAGCAATTGCGCTGCGCGCCGGTGCCCGCGCCCGCCGCGAAAGGTCCGCGGGTGTATCTCGACTACGACCAGGCAGAGCTCGACGCCGCCTACGATCAATTGCCCTGGGCGCCCAACCTGCCGCAGGTGACCGGGCGCTATGCAAGCAACAGCGAACTGGTGCGCAAGCGCATCGGCGATCCGCGGCGCGTCCCCTACGGCCAGACCGAGGTGGAGAGGCTCGATATTGTCCGCACCGCCCGTCCCAACGCGCCCATCATGGTGTTTCTGCACGGCGGCGCCTGGCGCGGCGGGGCCGCGAGAAACTACGCTTTTCCCGCGGAGACGTTTGCACGGCTGGGCGCGCACTACGTCGTCCCGGATTTCATTGCGGTGGAGGCCGCGGGCGGGAGCCTGTTCCCGATGGTGGAACAGGTGCGGCGCGCGACGGCCTGGACGTACAAGAACGCGGCGAGCTTTGGCGGGGACCCGAGCCGCCTCTATCTCTGCGGCCACTCCTCGGGCGCTCACCTCGGCGGCTGCGTCATGATCACCGACTGGGAGAAGGACTTCGGCCTGCCCGCCGACACGGTGAAAGGCGCGCTGCTCGTCTCAGGAATGTACGACCTCAAGGCGCCGCGGCTTTCCGCGCGCAGCTCTTATGTCAAGTTCACCGACGAAATGGAGGACGCGCTCAGCGCGCAGCGGCACCTCGAGCGCATCAACGCGCCGCTCATCATCGCCCACGCCGCGCTCGACACCCCGGACTTCCAGCGCCAATCGCGCGACTTCGCCGACGCACTGAGGAAAGCGGGCAAGGCCGTGGAGCTCATCCGCGGCGAGGGCTACAACCACTTCGAGTTCATCGAGACGCTGGCGAATCCGTTCGGGATCCTGGGCGGCGCGGCGATGGCGCAGATGAAGCTCGGCTCGACATGAGGGCGAGGCGGGCCGGGGATAGCTTGCGCTATCACTTCGGATTCAGAATCAGCTTCTGAATTCGCCAGTTCAATAGCTCGGCGACGAAGACCACGTTCTCGGACGGGCAGGCGATTTCGTGAATCCAGCCGAACTGTTTGAGCTGCCTGCCGGACTCGCCGAGCACGCCCAATACCTTCCCGTCCAGGCTCAGCTTGTACAAGCGGCCCGGGTACGCGTCGGAGCTGTACAGCACCTGGCTCGGCCCGGGCGTGATGCAAACCGTCCAGGGGGCGCCGGGCGAGAACGTACCCGAGGTCGCGTTCGGGTCGGGCTTGTTGCCGATCACCGGACGGGTGCCGTGATCGAACGGCACATCGATCGTGATCGCGCGCAGGAACTTGCCCTCGCCGTCGAACACCTGGATGCGCCGGTTGAAGCGGTCGGCCACGTAGATGTTCCCTTGCGCATCGGCCGCGATGCTGTGCGGAGTGTTGAACTGCCCGGGCTGGTCGCCGCGCTCGCCCCAGGACTTGATCCAGTTGCCGTTCTTGTCGATCTTGGCGATGCGCGAGTTGATATACCCGTCGCTGATGAAGATGTTGCCGGCCGGATCCCAGGTCACATCGGTCACCTGCCTGAACCGTCCGTCCACGGCAGGCAGCGGCGGATTGGGATGCTTCAACGGCGCGGTGTCTTCGTCCGAGGCTTCCTGCTTGCGCCCGAACACCATCAGCACGCGGCCTTGCGGGCTGAACTTGACGACCATGTCGGAGCCCTTGTCCACGGCCCAGATGTTGTCGTCGCGGTCGATGCGCACGGTATGCCCGAACGACCAGGCGTACAGGTTCTTGCCGATCTCGCGGATGTACTTGCCGTCGGGGCCGAACTCCAGCACTTGCGCGGCCGATGCCGCGTAGGCCGGACCGGTGGTGC
>JBGPYQ010000020.1:0-25681 GCA_041493345.1 Gammaproteobacteria bacterium
AACGCGCGCGTCACCATCACCGAGCGCAGGCGCGGCACGCCGCTCGACAAGCTCGTCGCCGAGATGATGATCGCCGCCAACAGCACCTGGGGAAAGCTGCTGGACGATCACGGCATAGCCGCGATATACCGCGCGCAGTCGGGCGGCAAGGTGCGCATGATCACTTCGGCCATGGAACACCAGGGCCTGGGCCTTAGCCACTACGCCTGGGCGAGCTCGCCGCTGCGGCGCTATGTCGATCTGGTCAACCAGTGGCAACTCCTCGCGCTGCTGCAAGGAGAGCCGCCGCCGTTCGCGCGCAACGCCGACGTGATGCTCGCGGCGGTCGCCGATTTCGAGGCGACCTACGCTGCCTACGACGGGTTCCAGCGCCGCATGGAGCACTACTGGTGCCTGAGGTGGCTCCTGCAGGAGAGAATCGAGGTTGCGGGGGCCGAAGTGGTGCGCGAGAATCTGGTGAAGTTCGACGGCCTGCCGCTGTATGCGCGAGTGCCGTCGCTGCCGGAACTCGCGTCCGGGGCGCGCGTCGAAATCGCCGTGACCGGGGTCGACCTCGTCGAGGCGGAACTCAAATGCGTGTTCCGGCGCCAGAAGGACACTTGAGACAAAACTACAGATACAGCTTAGAATTACCTGATTCAAAACACTTTTAGGGAATCAAGACTTGACGCTCCCAAGTTCGATTTCCAACCCGTATGCTTGGCGGGGGCCGCTCACCGGGCTGGATCCCGAAACGCGCGTATTGGCGATGGCGCTTTCGGCTTCGATCGTGCTGCACGCCATCGTGCTCTCGATCCACTTCAGGCTGCCTGACGCCATGAAAAATCTCGCCCCGGCGCAGCTCAATGTGGTGCTGGTCAACTCAAAAACACGCTCGGTTCCCGTCCAGCCCGATGTGTACGCTCAGGCAAATCTGGATGGCGGCGGCAACACCGACCTGAACCGCACCGCCAAATCCCCCCTGCCGGTGCTCGTGCAGAGCGAACGTGGTGCCGACTGGAAACAGGCTGCGCGGCGCGTGCAGGAACTCGAAGCCAGGCAAAAGCAAGTACTTACCCAACTGCAGTCCCGGCACGAGATCGCCCCGGGTGCTCCCAGGCCGCAGCCGGAGCCGCAGGCGACGGGGGCGGAACTCGCCGAGAGCGCCCTCGCGATCGCGCGCATGGAAGCACAAATAGCGCGCCAGACCGAGGAGTACAACAAGCGTCCGCGAAAAGCGTTCGTCGGCGCGCGTGCGACCGAGGTGCGCTATGCCCTGTACGTCGAAGACTGGCGCCAGAAAATCGAGCGCATCGGCAACCTCAATTACCCCGAAAGCGCGCGCGGCAGGGTATACGGCAGTTTGCGCGTGACGGTATCAATCAACGCCGCCGGCACCCTGGTCGGGGTCGATCTCGAGCGCTCCTCCGGCCACAAGATTCTCGACGCCGCTGCCGAGCGCATTGTGCAGCTGGCCGCGCCCTACGCCAGATTTCCGCCCGATATCCGCAAGGACACCGATATTCTCGTGATCACGCGCACCTGGCATTTCGCGCCGGGTGACAAAGTGTTCAGCGACTGAGCAAGGCGAAATGCCGGCTGACAAGGCCTTGCGCCAGCCCGGCAGACCCGATGAAACCTCTCCTCCCGCTATGGAAGCTGCTTTGCTACGGCTTGGGCGCGATGCTCGCCGCGTTTGCCCTCTATCAGTTCTGGTTTTTCATTCAGATTCTGTACTGGGTAGACCACAATCCGGTGACGACCCGCTTCATGGACATGCGGCTGGTCGCGCTGCGCGAGAAGAAACCGCGCTCAAGTTTGGAGCAGCAATGGGTCGACTACGGGACGATCTCGATGCACCTGAAGCGAGCCATCATTATCGCGGAGGACGCAAAATTCATCGAGCATGACGGATTTGACTGGGAAGGCATTCAGCGGGCGATGGAGAAGAACCAGGTGCGCGGCAAAGTCGTCGCCGGAGGCTCGACGATCACGCAGCAGCTCGCGAAAAACCTATTCTTGTCCAACGAGCGCAGCGCGCTGCGCAAGGGCGAGGAAGCCATTATCACCGCCATGCTCGAGGCGGTCATGGCCAAGCGCCGCATCTTTGAGCTGTATCTGAACTTTGCGGAATGGGGCGAAAGCGTGTTCGGGGCGCAAGCCGCCGCGCGCTACTACTTCGGAGTGGATACTGCGAGCCTCACGCAGGAGCAGGCGGCTCAGCTGGCGGCAATGCTGCCACGTCCACGTTTCTACGACCGCAATCCCGGTTCGCCTTACCTGGCAAAATACACCGAGACCATACTCGAGCGCATGAGCGCCGCGCAAGTCCCTTGATCCGCGCAGCGTAGCCGTTACCGGCGCAGGCGACCGGCCTCCATGCCATCGTACTCGACCCCAGGGTGGCGGGCGGCCAGAACATAAAATTCCCGGTTGCGGAGGTCGAGCGAGGCGACGGTATGCGTCTCGATCCTGTCCATCTGCAGAAGTGTCACGCCATTGCGATGGCTTGAAGTCGTGACGAAAACATAGCCCTGAGTCTCGAGCTCGCGGCGGACCTCGCCGAGGGCCGCACCTTGCTTGCTTGCAAAGAAATAACTCCAGAGCAACGGCCCGTCGACATTCCAGCCGCCTTGGCGCATCCGCGTGAAAATGGGTTCCAGATCAGCGCGCGTGATCTTCGGTCCGTCCGCCCATGCGATCGGACCGGCGAGCGCAAACGCCAGCATCAGAGGCATGAGTCGCTTGATGGCCATGGCGTGATCGGTCACCCGGTCAAGTGGAGGTTCATCCGGCGCGGCTTGCTGCCCGGCGCCCGCGAGGCACATCAACGCCCGCCAATATGAACAGGCCAACGGCAAAGAACCCGCCGGTCGCTAGCATGGCGAGGCGATGGTTCCCTCCCGAAATCCAGGTCACCGCGCCGTACGTAATGGGCCCGAGTATTGAGGAGAGTTTCACCGCCACACCCCAGAGACCGAAGAACTCGGCGTGGCGGTCCTCGGGACTGAGATAGCCCACGAGTGCGCGCCCGGCCGACTGCGAAGACCCCAGACACAGGCCCGCGAGATTGGCGGCCACCCAGAACAGCGAGGGTCCCGTGGCCGCCCATGCGATCAGCGTGGTCGCAATCCAGAGGAGCAGCGTGAGGGAAATGGTGCGCACGTGCCCCAGCCGGTCCTGGATATTTCCGAAAGCGAACGCACCGATCGCCGCAGTCAGGTTGACAACCAGGATCAGGACGATCGTGTCCCTGGTTGAAAATCCCAGCGCCTGCGCGGCATAGATCGCCGCGAGCGCTATCACTGTCTGGATACCCGCCTGATAGAAGACGATGCACAGCAGAAAGCGTGCGAGGTCCCGGTAGCGCGCCGTATCGCGCACCGTCTGCGCCAGACGTGCAAGGGCCAAAACCGCCATGTTTTCTCCGGGCCTATGCGCCTTGGGTCGGGCGCGTTCGCGCAGGAAAAGGAAGGTCGGCAGGCTTGCGGCCGCGAATGTCGCCGCCGTGATAAACAGGGTGGCCGGCACGAACTGCGCCGCAGACTGGCCCTGGCCCTGGGCCCAGGTGACGTAGGCCAGGCAGAGCCCCAGCGTCATGAGACCCCCAAGATAGCCAAGACTCCAGCCCCAGCCCGACACGCGGCCGAGCGCCTCGCCCCTGGCGAGCTCGGGGAGGAAAGCGGCGACGAGGTTTTCCCCTGCGCCGAAGCAGAAGTTGGACAGGACCAGCAGTGCCACTGCGAGCGCAAGTGTCCCGGGGCCGGTCAGCGCCAGAAGGGCGGTCCCGATTACGCAGCCGGCCGTGGTGTACAGAAGCAGCCGTTTCTTCGCCGCGCGCAGGTCGGCGTATGCTCCCAGTACCGGCGCCGTCAGCAGGATCAAGGCGTATGAGACGGACAATGCGGCAGTCCACGCAAAAGTCGCCCAGGGCGCATTGTCCGCGATGACGGCGACAAAGTAGGCGTTGAATACCGCGGTGATCACCACCGTGGTGTAGCCCGAGTTGGCGAAGTCGTACATCGCCCAGGCCAGGATTTCGCCGGGGCGGACATCATCACCGAGAACATCGCGGGTTCGTGTCATGGGGCAAGATTTTTCTTCCTCCATGATACAACCCGCTGCTACAATCGCCGCAGCCGCGCGCGGCGCATCTGGCGATATTTCGCGGCGTCAAAGCGGGCGTGATCCTCCATGGCGAAACCATGAATCGGCGCGCATGATCGAGACTCTGAGCCCGAAAAAAGAACTGGAAGACCTCCAGGCCGATCTGCGCGAAATCCAGGCACTGCTCCACCGGGACAGGGGAGGCAACAGTGACGCCGACCGCCGCCAGGGCGGGAGCGAGCCCCGCGCGGACCTCCTCTTGCACTACCGGAACATTGCCGAGCTGCACGTCAAGCTCGAGGCCATGCATCCGGCCGATATCGCCTATGTACTCGATGCGCTGCCCCTCGAGGAGCGGCTTGCCGTCTGGAACCTGGTCAAGGCGGAACGCGACGGCGAAATCCTCCTGGAGGTCTCCGACGCGGTGCGCGAGACTCTCATCCGCAGCATGGATTCCGAGGAGCTGGTCGCGGCGGCCGAGCAGCTCGAAGCCGATGAAATCGCCGATCTCGCGCCCGACCTGCCCGACGATGTCATCAACGATGTCTTCCAGGCGCTCCCGATCGAGGAACGCGAGCAGCTGCGCGCAGCGATGTCGTATCCGGGCGATGCCGTGGGCGCGCTCATGGATTTTGACGTTGTCAGCGTGCGCGAAGACATCACCATCGAGGTGGTGACGCGCTATTTGCGGCGTTTCGATGCGCTGCCCCACCATACCGACCAGCTGTTCGTGGTCGACCGCGACGAGCACCTGAAGGGCGTGGTGCCGTTTTCCAAGCTGATCGTGTCCGAGCTCGATCATACGGTCGGCGAGGTCATGGTCCGCGACGTCGTAACGCTCTACCCCGAGGACAAATCGAAGGACGCCACCAAGGCGTTTGAGCGCTACGATCTGGTGTCGGCCGCGGTCGTGGACGCAAGCGGCAAGCTGGTCGGTCGGGTCACGGTGGACAAGGTCGTCGATTTCATCCGCAGTACGAGCGAGAGCGAGCTGCTCACCCAGGCCGGCCTGCGCGAGGAAGAGGACATCTTTTCTTCCGTCTGGGCCAGCGTGAAGAACCGCTGGGCGTGGCTCGCGATCAACCTCGTTACCGCCTTTTTCGCCTCGCGCGTGATCGGCGCCTTCGAGGGTTCGATCGAGAAGCTGGTCGCGCTCGCCGCGCTGATGCCGATCGTGGCCGGCATAGGCGGCAACTCGGGCAACCAGACCATCACCATGATCGTACGCGGCATCGCGCTCGGCCAGGTGCACAAGGAGCAGGCGAAGCAGTTGTTCGCCAAGGAGTTGGGCGTCTCGCTCGTGAACGGCCTCATCTGGGGCAGCGCCCTGGGCCTGATCGCTTTCTGGCTGTACCAGAGAATATCGCTAGGCCTGGTAATGACTGCGGCGATGACCCTCAACCTGCTTCTTGCCTCGACTGCCGGTGTGCTGATACCGCTCACCATGGTGAAGTTCGGGCGCGACCCCGCGCTCGGGTCGTCGGTGCTGATCACCGCGATCACCGACAGCGGAGGGTTTTTCATTTTTCTCGGTTTGGCTACGTTGTTCCTGTTGTAGGCGGAGCATCCGCGCCGACGCCGGCCTGCAAACCCAATCTTCAACTATTGCGGAGGGGATCCATGCTGAAGGAGTTCAGGGAATTCGCGATGCGCGGCAATGTCGTCGATCTCGCCGTTGGCGTGGTCATCGGCGCGGCATTCGGAAAGATCGTCGATTCGCTGGTGAAGGACATGATCATGCCGCCGATCGGGCTGGCGCTCGGCCGGGTGGATTTTTCCAACCTTTTTGTGGTGCTCAGGGGGGGCGGGCAGGCCGGCCCTTATGCGACCGTCGACGCGGCGGCGAAGGCGGGAGCGGTGACGCTGAATCCGGGATTGTTTCTCAACACGATCGTTTCCTTTCTCATCGCCGTATTTGCGATTTTCGTGCTCGTGAAGGTGATCAACAGACTGAAGCGCGAGCAGGACGCAACACCGGTCCGTCCCGCCGAGCCGCCCGAGGAAGTGAAGCTTCTGCGCGAGATCCGCGACGCGCTGAAGAAGTAACGGAGGTCGTCAGGCCATCGATTCGAAAACGGCCTGTGCCGCCGCGACAGTCGCGGCGATATCGGCATCCGAATGCGCGGCGGACACGAAGCCGGCTTCATAGGCCGAAGGTGCGAAATACACGCCGCGCTCGAGCATGCCGTGAAAAAACCGGTTGAAGGCGTCCTTGTCGCACTGCATGACCTCGGCGTAGCTCGCCGGTGGCGCAGCGCGGAAGTACAGACCGAACATGCCGCCGACTGATTGCGCGCAGAACGCGATTCCGTGTTTTTGCGCCGCAGCGGCAAGCCCGTCGCAAAGCGCCCGCGCCGTGGCGGCGAGATGCTCGTAGAAGCCGCGCGCCTGGACCTTCCTCAATGTCGCCAGTCCGGCCGCCATGGCAAGCGGGTTTCCGGAAAGCGTGCCGGCCTGATATACCGGACCGAGCGGCGCGATATTTTCCATGACGTCGCGACGGCCACCGAATGCTCCCACCGGCATGCCGCCGCCTATCACTTTGCCGAGCGTGATGAGATCGGCGCGCACGCCGTACAGCCCCTGCGCGCCTTGCAGCCCCACCCGGAATCCGGTCATCACCTCGTCGAAGACAAGCAGCGCGCCGTGCCGTGTGCACAGCGCGCGCGCGCGCTGCAGGAACTCCGCACGCGGCGCGACCAGGTTCATGTTGCCCGCGACAGGCTCGACGATGACGCAGGCGATCGAATCGCCAAGATCGCGGAAAGCCGCGTCAAGCCGGGGCACGTCGTTGTAGGCAAGGACGAGCGTCTGCGCGGCGATTTCGGCCGGCACGCCCGCGGAACTGGGATTACCCAGGGTGAGCGCGCCGGATCCGGCTTTCACCAGAAGGCTGTCGGCATGCCCGTGGTAGCAGCCCTCGAACTTGACAATGCGGCTGCGGCCGGTGAAGCCGCGCGCCAGGCGCAGCGCCGACATCGTCGCCTCGGTGCCTGAGCTGACCAGCCGGACAAGATCGAGGCCGGGAACGAGCCGCGCAAGCAGCTCGGCCATCTCTGTTTCGAGCTCGGTCGGCGCGCCGAAAGAAAGACCGCGGCCTGCAGCCTCGCGCACCGCGGCAATCACATCCGCATCGGCGTGCCCCAGAATCAGCGGTCCCCAGGAGCCGACATAGTCGATGTACTCGCGGCCGTCGGCGTCGTGTATGCGGCAGCCCTCGCCGCGCACAATAAAGCGCGGTGTGCCGCCGACCGCGCGAAACGCGCGCACCGGCGAATTGACGCCGCCCGGGATGGTTTTCTGCGCGCGGGCGAACAGCGATTCGTTTCTGCTCATGGTTTCTTCTGATGAAAAAGACCGCAAAATCTGCGGGCGGCTGCCTCGACATCGGGCGCGCCGAACAAGGCGCTGATCACAGCGACCGCGTCAGCCCCGGCGTTGACGATCATGCCTGCGTTTTCCGGAGTAAGGCCGCCGATCGCGACGACGGGCGCGCCCAGACGCGCCTTGGCCTCGCCATAGAGCGAAATCGGAGCACGCACCGCGCCCGGCTTCGTGGTGGAGGCAAAGGCGCCGCCAAAGGCGACATAGTCGGCGCCCTGGTCTCGGGCGGAGACCGCAAGGTCCATGCGATCGTAGCAGGAAGCCCCGAGCAGCTTGCCGGGGCCCAGTTTCGCCCGAGCGGTCGCGAGTTCGCCATCGTCGCGCCCGAGGTGCAGGCCCTCCGCATCGATTGCGAGCGCGAGAGCGAGGTCGTCGTTGATGATGAACGGCACGCAAGCGGCGCGGCAAAGGGCGAGCAGGCGCGTCGCCTGCTCGTGCCTGAGCCTGGGGTCGGCGGACTTGTTGCGATACTGCAGAAGGCGGGCGCCGCCCGCGAGTGCCGCGCGCACCTTGCGCGCGAGAACTTCAGTGTCGGGCTCCTCGGGCGTTATCGCGTAGAGTCCCGCGATTTTCCCGGGCGCGATGAGGACCGTTTCAGGCTGCGCCCGACTCATCCATTTCCCGCGCCCAGAAAAACCGGTCCGGAATGTACTGCCCCATTCCCGGGCGGAAGCCGGCATTGAGCGTCTGCCATGTGTACTCCTGCGCTTCGCGCACCGCTTCAGGAAGCTCCAGGCCCCTGGCGAGCGTCGCCGCGATCGCTGCGGCAAGCGTACACCCCGAGCCGTGATAGCTGACTGGCAACCGCTCCCAGGTATCGGCGCGTACCGTTCCTTCCGGACCGTAGAGCGTGTTGACCACTTGCGGCGTGTTTTCGTGTGTGCCGGTAATGAGCACGTACTCGCAGCCCAGAGCGATCAGCTTTTCGGCACAGCCCGCAAGCGCGAGCTCTTCATCATCATCGCCGTCCGCCTGCGCCAGCCGCCTCGCCTCGCGGCTGTTCGGCGTGAGAATGGTCGTCTGCGGCAGAAGCAGCTCGCGCATCGCCGAAATCATGTTCTCGGTGGCGAGCTCCTCGCCCCTGCCGGAGGCAAGCACCGGATCGAAAATAAGCGGCACGTCGGGATAATCGGAGACCACCTCTGCGATCGCCGCAATGTTCTCGATGCTGCCGACGAGACCGATCTTGAAGGCGGCCACCGGCATGTCTTCGAGTACCAGCCGCGCCTGGTCCGCCACCCAGTCGGCATCGATCGCCAGCAGGTCCTCGACGCCCGCCGTGTCTTGGACGGTAATGGCGGTCACGACGGTAAGGGCATGGCATCCCATGGACGACAAAGTCAGCAGGTCGGCCTGGACTCCGGCGCCCCCGGTGGGGTCCGTTGCGGCGAAAGCGAGCACGATGGGCCGTAGGGCCGACGGGGACATGGGCTGTGAGTGGCCGGCACTGCTGGCGGGTGACACGCCAGTCGGGTTAAGATGCGACGCCCTATTGTAACCCAACCCCAACCCAATGACGGAAAAGAAAGAATTCAAAACCTGGATGTGCCTGATATGCGGATTTCTCTACGATGAGGCGGCCGGATTGCCTGAGGAGGGGATCCCGCCCGGGACGCGCTGGGAGGACGTCCCGATGAACTGGACCTGTCCGGAATGCGGCGCCCGAAAGGAGGATTTCGAGATGGTTGAGATTTAGATCATGGCACGCCGAATCCCGCGGCTCGGGCCGCGGACGCGCACCCGGCTTATCCCGGCCACGTTATTCTTATGGCAATTCTTAGATAAACTACACAAGGCTTTGTTTTGACAGGATTTGGTTGTATAGTGTGCGGATTGTCGCGCTAGGCGTCGCCACGTCGCTGCCTGAGGAGTCCGACAATGAGTTTCGAAGCGGAACACACAAAAGAGCGCGGGGGGCGAGGAGAGTGAGCAAAACCGCAAATCCTGCTGGCATCAAGGTGATGGTGATCGACGATTCGAACACCATTCGCCGAAGCGCCGAGATATTTCTCGTTCAAGCGGGATGCAATGTGATTCTCGCCGAGGACGGCTTCGATGCATTGTCCAAGATTACCGATCACCAGCCCGACATCATTTTCGTGGACATCATGATGCCGCGCCTGGACGGGTACCAGACCTGCGCGCTGATTAAGAAGAATGCGCGCTTCTCCATGACGCCGGTGGTCATGCTGTCTTCGAAGGACGGTCTGTTCGATCGCGCCCGCGGCCGCATGGTCGGCTCCGACGAATATCTGACCAAGCCGTTCACCAAGGACAGCTTGCTGAAAACCGTGGGCGCCCACACGCCCGTTCGAACCTGAGGAGGCTTGCCATGCCTGTGAAGAAAATCCTTATCGTGGACGATTCGCCCACCGACCGCCAGTTCTTCCTGGAAATTTTGTCCAAGCAGGGCTACCAGTGCGTCACTGCGGCGAGCGGTGACGAGGCGATCACGAAGTCGAAAACGGAAAAGCCCGACCTCATTTTGATGGACGTGGTCATGCCCGGCACCAACGGCTTCCAGGCGACGCGCATTATTACGCGCGACGAGGCAACCAAGCATATTCCCGTGATCGTGGTCACCAGCAAGAATCAGGAAACCGACCGCATCTGGGGTATGCGCCAGGGCGCGAAAGATTACCTCATGAAGCCGATCGACGCCAAGGATCTCATCGCCAAGGTCGTGGCGATCGGATAGACGGAACGGCGACGCCATGGCGAACCCAATCAGTCTGCGCGATTTTCAACAGGGCCTCGTGAAGCGGCTGCGCGAAGCGCAGACCGAAGCCGAGCCGACCTCGCGGCTGGGCATGCAGGCCGGCGCGCGCAACTGGCTGCTCAAACTCGAAGACGCGGGCGAAATGCTGTCGCTGCCCGAGATCTCGAGCGTTCCGCTCACCAAGCCTTGGTATCTCGGTCTTGCGAACATCCGTGGCGTGCTCGCGAGCGTCGTGGACTTCTCGGCCTTCATGGGAGGGGAACCGACGGTGCGCACCCCCGACTCCCGGCTGCTCCTGATAGCCGATCGGTTCGACTCGCACAGCGGCCTTTTGATCAGCCGCATGTTCGGCCTGAGAAACGTGCAGAAATTGGATGCTTCGGGCGAAGCACCCGACCGGCCCTGGGTCGGTGCCGGCTACCGGGACGGAGAGGGCCGCGTCTGGCATGAGTTGAACATCGGCGCGCTGGCTGCGCACGATGATTTTCTGCATGTGAGCGCCTAGCGCCGCGCGTCGCGGCTAACGCAAGTAGAAATCCGGAGGTTTTATGGCAATCAAGCTGCCGATGGGTGTGCAAAGCAAGAAGAGTTTAACGCCGCCGCCGCAGGCCGCTAGAGCGGTGCCCAAGGCAGTGCAGGGCAGGGCCGCGCCCGCCGGGGCGCCCGGCCCGGCGACGATATCGGAGGGCCCGAAGCGTTCCTTATTCGGCTTCGGCAGGCTGCGTGTAGGCCAACAGTACACGATTCTCGGCGGACTCTTCGGAATCCTGTTTATCGCCGCCGCGATCATCGTGTTCAAAGACAATCGGGATGCCACAAACGGAACGATCTATATCTCTACCTCGGCGCAGATGCGCATGCTGACCCAGCGTATTGCAAAGGCCGCGCAGACCGGCCTCATCGGCAGCCCCGAGGCTTTCAGGCAGCTGCAGGAATCGCGCGACCAGTTTGTCGCCGCGCTCAAGCTGCTCACGCAGGGCGGTCAGGTGGGCGACGTTTCCTTGCCGTCGAGCTCCGACGCGGTCAGGCCCGCGCTGGATTTGCTGACCAAGGAATGGGAAAAGAACGATCGCAGCACGCAGCTCGTGCTGACGCAGAGCAAGAACCTCATCGGCCTTGGCACGGCGGTGCGCTCGATCAATAACAACAATCCCGTTTTGCTGGACCTTGCCGAGCAGATCCAGGCCCTGAAATTGCAATCCCAGGCGCCCGCGCGCGAGGTCTCGCTTTCGGGGCAGCTGGTCATGCTGACGCAGCGGTTGGCGAAAAATGCCAACGCCATGCTCGGCGCCGACGTCATCGATCCGGAAGTCGCGTTCCTGATGGGCAAGGACACCACGAGTTTCCGCGAGCTTCTGCAGGGAATGGCGAAAGGCAGCGACGTGCTGCGCGTGACCGCCTCCAAGGACCCGGAGACGCAGGCAAAGCTCGCTGAATTGGACAAGTCCTACCAGGAATTCCAGACTGCGGTGGCCTCAATCCTCGGCAATCTGCAAGCGCTGGTGAACGCCAAACAAGCCGGCCGGAAGGTGGTGGACGATTCCGAGGCGCTGCTGTCATCGGCGCAGAGGCTCGGCGACGCTTACGAGCAGGAGCTCACGGGCCGCGCGACCAACTTCATCCAGCTCGCTGTGCTGGTTTTGCTTGCCCTGGGCGTCATCGCACTGCTTGTCAAAGTGTACCTTGACGATACCCGCCGGCGCGCCGCGGAAGCGGAGCGCCAACGAGCCGAGATCGAGCGCACCAACAAGGGGAACCAGGACGCGATTCTGCGTCTCATGAACGAGATGGGGAACCTCGCCGAAGGCGACCTCACGGTGAAGGCAACGGTCTCCGAGGACATCACCGGGGCCATCGCCGACTCGGTCAACTTCACCGTTGATGAGCTGAAAGGTCTTGTCGGCCGCATCAATACCACCGCCGCGCAGGTCACGAACGCCACCGAGACCGCGCAAAAGACCTCCACGCAACTGCTTGCCGCCGCCGAAAAGCAATCGCAGGAAATTCGCCAAACCAGCGCCTCGGTGCTCAGCATGGCGAAGACCATGAGCGAGATGTCGACGAGCGCCTCGCAGTCAGCGAACGTGGCGCGGCAATCAGTCACCGCCGCGCAAAAGGGCACGCAGGCGGTGCAGAACTCCATCTCCGGCATGAATGAAATCCGCGAGCAGATTCAGGAGACCTCCAAGCGCATCAAGCGCCTGGGCGAATCCTCGCAGGAGATCGGCGAAATCGTCGAGCTGATTTCGGACATTACCGAGCAGACCAACGTGCTCGCGCTGAATGCGGCGATTCAGGCGGCTTCGGCGGGCGAGGCCGGCCGCGGCTTCACGGTGGTCGCGGAAGAAGTGCAGCGCTTGGCGGAGAGATCGGGCGAGGCAACCAAGCAGATCGGGGCGATCGTGAAGACGATTCAGACCGATACGCAGGACGCCGTGTCCGCCATGGAGAAAAGCACCCAGGGCGTGGTCGAGGGCGCGAAGCTGTCTGACGCCGCGGGCCAGGCGCTTTCGGAGATCGGCGCGGTGTCGCAGCGCCTCGCGCAGCTGATCGAGTCGATCATGACCACCACCCAGCAGCAGGCCAAAGCCGCCGGCGCGGTCGCAACCAGCATGCAGGACATCCTCAACATTACGCAGCAGACGACCGAGGGCACCAAGCGCACCGCGGTATCGATCGGCCAGCTCGCCGAACTCGCCAAGGAGTTGAGAGGCTCGGTCTCCGGATTCAAGATCGCTTGAAGCGAAGGGCGGAACGCAGCTGATGAACCCGAAGGCCGAATTTGACGTCGGGCCGCTGTCCTGGGTCAAGGGCGAAATCGACCTCGCGATGCGGCACGCCCAAGAGGCGCTGCGCGCGTTTGCGGCGAAACCCTCGGACACGGCCGAGATCAAATCCAGCCAGGCGCACCTTCACCAGGTGCACGGCGCGCTTTCGATCGTAGGGCTGGACGGCGTCACGCGCCTGTCCGAGGAGCTCGAGGGCCTGCTTGCCGGTATCGAGAACGATGCGAGCCTGAGGAAGGCCGAAATCTTTGCCCTTGCCGAGCGCATCTTCCAGGGCATTCTCACCTATCTCGACCAGTTGATGGCGGGCAATCCCAACCAGCCGCTACGCCTGTACCCCCTTTATTTTGAAGCGGTCGTGGCGCGGGGCGGCCAGGCCAACCCCACAGACCTCTATTTTCCGGACCTGTCTTTCCGCCCGCCCAAGCGCGACAAGAACCCCGTGGCGCTCAAGCCGGGCGAAGCCGACGAGTTTTTGCGCGACCAGCGCGCTCGCTACCAGCGCGGTTTTCTCAAATGGCTGAAGAACGAACCGAGCGGGGCCGAGGACATGCGCGGTGCGGTCGCGGCCATCGAGGCTACCCAGACCCTCGCCTCGCAGCGTGCCTTCTGGTGGGTGTCTCTGGCCTTCTTCGACGCGCTCGCGCACAAGGCGCTGCCGCAGGACCTCGACCTGAGGTCGCTGTGCAACAGAATCGAGCGGCAGATGAAGCGGCTGGTCGAGGGCTCGCAGAACGTAGCTGAACGGCTGATGCGCGAAGTGCTTTACTACGTCGCGAGAGCCACGCCCGGTACCGGTCAGGTGCGCGACGCGCAGGAGGCCTACCATCTCGCGCAGACCATTCCCGCCGCAGAGGGCGCCAGGGCCGCGCCGGCCGATGCGCCGGCACTGAAGCCGGCGCGCGAACTCCTTACCCAGGTCAAGGACGCCTGGAACAAATTCGCCTCGGGCAATCCCCCTTCGCTGCTCGCATTCCGCGACTCTGCGGCCGCTTTCAAGAATGCTGCGGCACAGCTCGGCCACAGTGATATCGCGGCGATCTCGCGCGAGGTTGCGGTGATCGGCGTCTGGCTCACGACCAACCGCAACAAGATGAGCGATGCGATAGCGATTGAAGTCGCCACGGCGCTGCTTCTGCTGGAGAACGCGCTGGCGAGATTTACCGTGCTTTCCGGCGAATTCGCGCAGCAGTCCCGAATTGTCTGCTCGCGCCTGAAGGACTGCATGCTCGGAAAAGTTCTGCGCGCTGCGCCGGAAATCCCACTGCTCGACGAGATGTCGCGCAAGGCACAGGAACGGCTGCTCATGAGCCAGATGGTCGCGGAAATGCAGGCGAATCTGCGCGTGATCGAGCAGGCGCTCGACGCGTTTTTCCGCGATCCTTCGAAGCGAGACGGGCTCAAATCCCTCGACAGACCGACGCGCCAGTTGCTCGGGGCGCTCGAAATGCTGGGCGAGGAACGCGCCCGCGATGCCCTCGGCGACGCCCATCGCGATATCCGCCGCTTCGCCGAGGCAGCCTACACTCCTGACCAGCAGGATTTCGAGCGCATCGCCCAGACACTCTCGGGCCTTGGGTTCTACATCGAGGCATTGGCGCACGGAAAGGCCGACTTCGATGCCGCGATGCAGCCGATTGCCGTGATGAAGAAGGAATCGGGCACGGAACTCGCGCAGCCGGTCGCAACCGTCGAGGCGCAGATCGCCGAGCACCAGCGCGAGACTGCGAGCCTCTACGAGGAATGGAAAAAGAAGCCCGACGACGCGGCGATCAAGACCGAGCTGCAGAAAAATCTCGCGGCACTGCAGAAAGACGCGGGGCTGGTCGCGGACCAGAAGCTCGAGGCCTCGGCCGAGCAGGCGCTGGAGGCCCTCGACAAGGCGAGCACCATGCCGCTGACGCCCTACCTTGCCGAGGCGCTGCTGAAAATCGTTCCCGCGCCGAGATCGCTTTCGCCGGAAGCCGCGAAGTTCATCGACGCGAGCGCGAAGACCATCGACGCGGAGCTCCTCGCGGTGTATCTTGAGGAAGCCGACGAAGTGCTCGCGACGATCCGCGAAAACCTCGACACGGTGCGGGAGCGGCACGCCAACAAGGACGCGCTCACCACGATCCGCCGCGGCTTTCACACGCTCAAGGGCAGCGGCCGCATGGTGGGCCTCATGCGCCTGGGCGAAGCCGCCTGGGCGGTCGAGCAGACCATGAACGTGTGGCTGCAGGAAGAGCGTGCCGCGACGCCCGAGCTGCTGCAGCTGATCGCCGTGGCGCTCGACTACTTTCTGGACAGTGTTGCCCGCCTGAAGGCGGGCGGCGCGACGGGCGACGAGCACGCGCTGGTCGCGCTTGCCGAAAGGACGCGCAGCAGCGAGGCGCCGCCGAGCGCCGCGCCTGCCCCCGCAGAATCGGCCGAGCCTGGCGAATTCGTCCAGCTCGGCGCGCACCGGGTCTCGACCGCATTGTTCACGATCTTCAGCGGCGAGGCGCGCGCGCACCTCGCGACGATCAGAGAGGAACACGAAACGCTGCGCCAGCACGGCGTGGTTTCCGATGCGTTGCTGCGCGCGGTGCACACGCTGGCTGGAATTGCCGGAACGGTCAAGCTCGAGGCCTTGTGCGATCTTGGCTACGCGCTCGAACGGACGCTGCAGAAGCTGGCGACGAGCGAATTGTCCGACGCGGAGCAGGCATTGGTCGGGGAGGCGATCGATACGATCGAGGCGATGGCGGCCAGCGCAGTCGAGATGCGCGTGCCGGAGCAGTCACCCGAGCTGATCGGTCGCCTCGGAGGCGTCGGATCCGCGCCCGCGGCTGCCATGGGGACCATGGTGCCTGAAGACAAGGGCGGACCATCGCGCGCGCAGGCGGTTTGGGGGCGGGAAACTTCGATTGAACCGGAACCCGGGGATCCGGCCGGGCCGGCCGCGGCCGAATTGGAGCCGTCCGCGCCGCCCCCGGAAGGCGCCGCAGCCGAGGAAGTTCCGTCCGATCGCCGCGCCCCGCGTATCGATGACGACATCGATTCGGAACTCCTGCAGATATTTCTCGACGAAGGGCACGAGTTGGTGCCGGCGGTAGGCGCCGCGCTGCGCGACTGGCGCGATCACAAGGACAATTCACAGCTAGGCCCGGCCCTGCAGCGGGTGCTGCATACGCTGAAGGGCAGCGCGCGCATGGCCGGTGCCATGGCGTTGGGCGAGCTGACCCATTACATGGAAACCCGCGTCGAGAATGCGCTCGCCCTGAAGCAGCCGCCCGATGTGCTGTTCGAGGAACTTGAGACCTCCTGGGACCGCTTGGGCGTGCTGTTCGAGCAATTGCAGAGGCCCGGTTCTGCCGAAGAAAAATCTGCCGCGCCGCAAGCTGCCGCAGCCAAGCCTGCCGCGGCGCCGGCGGCGCCGGCCGGGGAGCACGAGACTCAGGTCAAGGCGCTGCTGCGCGTGCGGGCCGATGTGGTGGACCGGCTGGTCAACGAGGCCGGCGAAGTATCGATTGCGCGCAGCCGCATCGAGGGCGAGGTGCGTGTATTGAAGGTCGCGATGCACGAACTCACCGACAACGTCGTGCGCCTGCGCGCCCAGTTGCGCGAAATCGAGTTCCAGGCCGAGTCGCAGATGCAGTCACGCCTCGAGCTGGCGAAAGTGACGAAGCGGGAATTCGATCCGCTTGAGTTCGACAAATTCACCCGCTTCCAGGAGCTGACGCGGCTGATGGCGGAAAGCGTCGGCGACGTTCAGACCGTCCACCAGAACCTGGTCAATTCCGTGGGCGATACAGAGAAGGCGCTGCTTGCGCAGGCGCGGCTCAATCGCGATCTGCAGCAGGAGCTGATGCGGGTGCGCATGGTGCCCTTCGGAAGCCTCTCGGAGCGCCTCTACCGCGTCGTGCGCCAGACCGCGAAGGAAGTCGGCAAGCGCGCCAACCTCGACATCAAAGGCACACAGGTCGAGCTCGACCGTTCCGTGCTCGAGCGCATCACCGGACCCTTCGAGCACATGCTGCGCAACGCGGTATCCCACGGCATCGAGATGCCCGCGACGCGCAAGGCGGCCGGCAAGCCCGAGATCGGCGAACTGCGCCTCGAGCTCGTGCAGGAGGGCAATGAGGTGCAGCTCTCGCTCTCTGATGACGGCGGTGGCCTGGACATCGAGCGCATCCGCGCCAAGGCAATCGAGCAGGGCCTCATGGAGCCGGAGGCGGCGCTGTCGGAGGCGGAGATCGCGGATTTCATTTTTCGCGCCGGTCTCTCCACCGCCACCGAAGTGACCCAGGTCGCCGGACGCGGCGTCGGCATGGACGTGGTGCGCAGCGAAATCGCCGCGCTCGGCGGCCGTGTCGAGCTCAATTTCAAGAAAGGCCAGGGCGCGCGATTCACCATTTTCCTGCCGCTCACGCTGGCCGTGACGCAGGCGGTGATGGTGCGCGCGGGCAACCATACCTATGCGATCCCGGCCGTGATGGTCGAACAGGTGCTGCAGCTCAGGCAGGAGCAGCTGGTCACGGCCTACTCGTCGCGCCAGACCGAGTGGCAGGAACGGCACTATCCGTTCCACTATCTGCCGCACCTGGTCGGGGCGGCCGACGCGGTCGGCGAGCAGAAGCGTTTCTCCCCGGTGCTGTTCCTGAAGAGCGGGACCAACGCCATCTCGCTGCATGTGGATGAAATAGTCGGCAGCAACCAGGAAATCGTGGTCAAGGCGATCGGTCCGCAACTGCAGCGCGTCGTCGGCATCACGGGCGCAACCGTGCTCGGCTCGGGCGAGATCGTGCTGATCCTCAATCCGGTGCAGCTCGCGCTGCGCGAGGCTGCCGGGGCCGGGCCGGAAGCCGCGCGCGAGGCGCCCAAGCCCCAGGCCGCGGCGGCGCAATCCACGATCATGGTGGTGGACGACTCGCTCACCGTGCGCAAGGTCACCGGGCGCCTGCTCGAGCGCCAGGGCTATCTGGTCGTCACCGCGAGAGATGGCGTCGAAGCAATGGAAAAGCTCCAGGAGATCATTCCCGACGTCATGCTGGTCGACATCGAGATGCCGCGCATGGACGGCTTTGATCTGACGCGAAACGTGCGCGCCGACGCGCGCACGGCGAACGTGCCGATCATCATGATCACCTCGCGCACGGCCGAGAAACACCAGAACTACGCCATGAAAATCGGCGTCAATCACTTTCTGGGCAAGCCCTTCCAGGAAGAAGTTCTGCTCGAAAAGATTGCCGGATACCTCAAAGAGCGAAAAGCCGCCGCCTGAAACCGGCGAAAATTGTGCGGGTCCCGGGTGGGGGTTACAATAGAGGCCTTCCTCCATGTCCCAGGTCAATTTCACCCATCACTTCCTGATCGCCATGCCCAACATGGTCGATCCGTATTTCGCGCGCACCCTCACGTTCGTCTGCGAGCACAGCGAGCAGGGCGCGCTGGGCGTGGTAGTCAACCGCCCGATCGAGATGACCCTGAGCACATTATTCGAGCGCCTCAGCCTGCCGCTCGCTTCCCGCCCGATCGGCGGCGAGCCCATCTACTTCGGCGGGCCGGTGCAGACCGACCGCGGTTTCGTGCTGCACCAGCCGGTAGGCAAGTGGCAGTCGACGCTCTCGGTGCGCGAAACGGTGGGGCTCACGACCTCGAAGGACATTCTCGAAGCGGTCGGGCAGGGCAACGGGCCCGCGAAGATGATGATCACGCTCGGCTACTCCGGCTGGGCGGCGGGGCAACTCGAAAACGAGATCAGACAGAACGCATGGCTCACCGTGGAGGCAAAGGACGCCATTATTTTCGACACCCCCGCCGAAGAGCGCCTTCCCGCGGCCATGAAGCTGCTCGGCATCGACTTCGCCAAGCTGTCCGAGGAGGCAGGACACGCGTGAGCCCGGCAGCCGTGGCCCTGTCGCCCCCCTCCGGCCACACCATTCTTGCTTTTGATTTCGGCGAGCGCTACATCGGCGTCGCGATCGGGGACACCGAAACCCGGCTTGCCAGTCCCCTCGGCATGATCGCCGGCGAGAACAGCGACAAACGCCTCGCGGAGATCGACGCGCTCGTACACGAGTGGCGGCCGACGAAGCTCGTCGTCGGGCTGCCTCTTTCCATGGACAACGGCGAACACGATATGACCCGGCGCGCGCGCCGCTTTGCGCGCCAGCTCGCCGCGCGCTACCGCCTTCCGGTCGAGCTCGCCGACGAGCGCTGGTCCTCCGCCGACGCGGAATCGGCGCTGCGCGAGGTCGGCCGCGGCGGCAGGAAACACAAGCACCTGACCCACGCGCTTGCCGCGAAGATCATTCTCCAAAGCTACCTTGATGAATCTGCCCGACGCTGAAGCGCTGTGTCTCGAGCTTGCGCGCAAGCTGAAGGGCGGCGTTACCGATTCCACCGGCATCGTCGGCATCCGCTCAGGCGGCGCCTGGCTTGCCGAGCGACTGCACCGTGAGCTTGCGCTCGCGACGCCGCTGGGCGTGCTCGACATCTCTTTCTACCGCGACGATTTCAACACCGCCGGGCTGCACCATCAGGTGAAGCCCTCGCAGATCCCGTTCGACGTCAACGACCGTCACATCATCGTCGTCGACGACGTGCTCTACACCGGCCGCACCGTGCGCGCGGCAATGAATGAGCTTTTCGACTACGGCCGGCCCGGGCGCATCGAGTTGGCGGCGCTGGTGGACCGCGGCGGACGGCAGTTGCCGATCGCGGCGCAGTACGTAGGCGCTGTTCTCCAGGTGCCGCAGGGAAAACTCCTGCGCCTGGCGCGCGACGAACAGGGTAAATTCTCCCTCAGACTGTCAGATGCGCGGCCATCGGATGCGAAACCCGCAGCTTAACGACGACGGACAGCTGCAGCACCTGCTCACCATCGAGGGGCTGCCGCGCGAAATCATCGTGCGCATACTCGACACGGCCGCCTCGTTCATCGGCGTCACCGAGCGGGAAGTGAAGAAATTGCCGCTCCTGCGCGGGAAGTCCGTGTTCAATCTTTTCTTCGAACCCTCCACCCGCACCCGCACCACGTTCGAGATCGCGGCCAAGCGCCTCTCGGCCGACGTCATCAACCTGAATATCGCCGTGTCCTCGCACACCAAGGGCGAGACCCTGCTCGATACCGTGGACAACCTGTCGGCGATGCATGCCGACATGTTCGTCGTGCGCCACGGCTCGAGCGGCGCCGCGCACCTCATCGCCCGCCACGTCGCCTCGCACGTGCACGTGATCAATGCCGGCGACGGCCGGCACGCGCACCCGACGCAAGGACTGCTCGACATCTACACCATCCGTCACTACAAAAAGGAATTCACGAAACTTTCGGTCGCGATCGTCGGCGACGTGCTGCATTCGCGCGTGGCGCGCTCGTTCATTCACGCGCTCACCACGCTGGGCACGCCCGACGTGCGCGTCGTCGGCCCCAAAACCCTGCTTCCCGCGGGCGTCGAGCAGCTCGGGGTGCGCGTGTGCCACGACATGCGCGAGGGCCTCGCCGGCTGCGACGTGGTGATGATGCTGAGGCTGCAAAACGAGCGCATGAAGGGGCCGCTACTGCCTTCCGCGCAGGAATTCTTCAAGTCCTACGGCCTGACGCCGCAGAAACTCGCGCTTGCGAAGCCCGACGCCATCGTCATGCACCCCGGACCGATGAACCGCGGCGTCGAGATCGATTCCTCGGTCGCAGACGGCCCGCACTCGGTGATCCTTCCGCAGGTCACCTTCGGCATCGCCGTGCGCATGGCGGTCATGAGCATTCTTGCTGGGAATTGACCATGACAAAATTCGCCTCTCCCGTACTCGATCCCGCAAAAGTCCCCGAACAGACGACCACGGGCTATCCCGAGCCCTACCGCGGCCGCGTGGCGGGCCGCCACCGCAGGCGCCTGGGCGACGCCGCCGGCCTGAAGAACTTCGGCGTGAATATGACGACTCTCGATCCGCGCGCCGAATCCTCGATGCGCCACTGGCACGCGAAACAGGATGAATTCGTCTACATCCTCGAAGGCGAAGTGACACTCGTCACCAACGCCGGGCGGCAGACGCTGCGGGCCGGCATGGCGGCCGGATTCCCCGCGGGCAGATCGGACGGCCATCAGCTCGTCAATGAAACTGACCGGCCCGTCGTATATCTCGAGGTCGGCGACCGCACGCCCGATGACAACGCGGCCTATCCCGATGTGGACCTCGCGGCGCGCCTGGTCGATGCGAAATGGGTCTTCACCCACAAGGACGGCCGGTCCTACGAGTAGCGCATGAACATCCATATCAAGAACGGCAGGCTCATCGATCCCGGGAACCGGGTCGACGCGAAGCAGGACGTATTCATCTCGTCCGGAAAGATCGCCGCGCTCGGAAAAACCCCTGCGGGCTTTCGCGCCGAGCGCGTGATCGACGCATCCGGCCTGGTCGTCTGCCCGGGGCTGATCGACCTCTCGGCGCGGCTGCGGGAACCCGGCTTCGAGTACAAGGCGACGCTCGAATCCGAGATGCAGGCCGCTGTGGCGGGCGGCGTGACGAGCCTCGCCTGCCCGCCTGATACCGACCCGCCGCTGGACGAGCCCGGTCTGGTGGAGATGCTCAAGTATCGCGCCAAGAGCCTGGACCTCGTGCACGTGTATCCGCTCGGCGCGCTGACATGGAAGCTCGCCGGCGAGCGACTGACCGAGATGGCGGTGTTGCGCGACGCCGGTTGCGTCGCGTTCTCGCACGCCGACACGCCGATCCCCGACACGCAGATGCTCTGGCACGCGCTGCAATACGCCGCGACCTTCGGCTTTTCCGTGTGGCTGCGGCCGCAGGACGGCTATCTCGCGCGCGGCGGCGTGGCGCACGACGGCGATGTCGCCACCCGCCTCGGCCTGCCCGGCATACCGGCATTCGCTGAGACCATCGCGCTCTCGACCATAATTCATCTGGTGCGCGCCACCGGTACACGCATGCATATTTGCCGGCTGTCCACGGCCGAGGGCGTAGCCATGGTGCGCGCCGCGAAAAAAGAAGGCTTGCCGCTCACCTGCGACGTCAGTGCGCATCACGTGCACCTCTCCGAGATGGACCTCGGCTATTTCGATTCCCATTGCCACGTCATTCCGCCGTTCCGGTCCCTGCGCGACCGCGATGCGCTGCGCTCGGGTCTTGCCGATGGCGCGATCGACGCGATCTGTTCGGATCACGCGCCGGTGGACGAGGACGCGAAGCAGCTGCCGTTCGGCGAGTCGGAGCCGGGCGCGACGGGCCTGGAGCTGCTGCTGCCCCTTGCACTGAAATGGGCCCAGGAAATGAAGGTCACGCTTGCCGATGTGCTCGCCGCGGTGACCTCGAAACCGGCGGCGATCCTGGGGATCGAGGCGGGCGAGCTGGCGCCCGGCAGGGGCGCGGACGTATGCGTCTTCGACCCGGACGCGCACGTGAGGATCACGGCGGATTCCCTGCGCAGCCAGGGCAAGAACACGCCCTTCATCGGCTACGAGCTGCCCGGACGGGTGCGCTACACGCTCTTCGGCGGCAAGGTCGTCTACGAAAGTGGTCTACGAAACTGAGCTACGAAACTGAGGCCTGAGCACTTCGAAGCAGCCGCTCCGGCGCCGCGTCGGGAACGCTGATCAGCACGGTTTTTCGCCGCGACGCCCCGCCCTTTACCACCGCCACGCTCTTCTTCGGCACCCCGAGCGCCTCGGCAAGAAAGGCGACGAGCGCCGCGTTCGCGCGACCTTCGACAGGGGGCGCGGCGATCCGTATTCTGAGCGACTCGCCATGGATTCCCGCGACCGCGTTTTTCTTCGCGCCGGGCTGCGCGTGAATGGAAAGCAGCCAGCCTGCGGGCGTGCGCCGGCACCAGCCATTCACATGGGCACCTGCACCATGCGCGAGAGGCCGGCGAGCGCAATCAGCAGGATCTGCGCGATCAGCAGCACGAACAGCGGCGAGAGATCGACCCTGCCGATCGGAGGGATGAAGCGCCGGAAGACGGCGTAGAACGGCCGTGTCAGGGCGTCGAAAATCGGAGCGAGCGCAGTGTGGGGATTCACCCAGCTGATGATGACCTGGATGATCACCACGCCAATCAGGAGATAGAGCGATATCCGGAGAAGGTCCAGCGCGGCCAGCGTGAACAAGATGCCGGCGGCGATTCCCGGGGCGCCGGCGAAGGAGAATCCGCGCAGCCAGTAAAGCAGCACGAGCATGAGCGCCTCGGCGATCCAGGCAAGAAGGAAGCTCGCGAGATCGAGCCCGAACAGGCCGGGGATCGCGCGGCGCGCGGGGCGCACGATCCAGTCGCTGAGCGCGGCAACGAATTGCCCCACGGGATTGCGGAACGGCGCGCGCAGCAGCTGCATGTAGAAGCGCAGCAGCAGAACATAGACGAAAAGGCCGAACGCCGTCTCGATCAACAGGCCTGCAATCTGGCTAAGCATCGGCGCCGGGCGCGCGCTCGCGGATCATCGCTTCTCTTTCTTTCCCGGCTTGCGCGCCGGGCGCGCATCGGGCCTGGAATCCTCGTCTTCCTTGCCGAGCTCCTCACCCAGCTCCTTGCCTCTTTCGTTGGCGGCGTGGATCGCGCGGATGATCGCCTCCTTGACCTCGTCCCTGGCCATGCTCGCCAGCGCGCGCTCGGTGGTGCCGCCCTTTGAGGTCACGCGCTCGCGCAGCACCGCGACCGGGTCGGGGCTCGTCGCCGCGAGCTTTGCCGCCCCGGTGAATGTGTTGAGCACCAGCTGGTGCGCGATCTGCACCGGCAGCCCCAGTTCCCTGGCCGCATCCTCGACCGCCTCGATGAAATAGAACACGTAGGCCGGACCGCTCCCCGAGATGGCGGTGACGGTATCCATCTGCGACTCCTCGGTGATCCAGACCGTGGCCCCGACCGCGCCGAGCACGGTCTCGGCCTGCTCGCGGTGCTCGCGCGTGACATCCTTCGAGAAGGGAAAGAGCCCTGTGATGCCTTCGCCGATCATCGCCGGCGTATTGGGCATCGCCCGCACCAGGCGCGTGTGGCCTTTCAGCCATTTCGAGAGGTTCGCGAGCCGCACGCCGGCGGCGATGCTGATGACGAGATTGGAATTCTCCGCGATCCCCGATTTCGCCGCCGCCTCGCGCAGGTGCTGGGGCTTGACCGCGAACACGACGACGTCGTTCGCGCGCAGCGCGTCCTTGGGCTTGTCGAAGCAGGTGACGCCGTATCTGTCCTCGAGCTTCCTGCGCGCCTCGAAACTGATCTCGACCACGCGCAGATCCTGCAGCGGGAAACCCTTGCGCAGGAGCCCGCCGATCAGGGCGTCCGCCATGTTGCCGCCGCCAATGAATGTGACTTTCACGCTGTTCTCTCTCCGAATATGGCGGTGCCCACGCGCACCAGGGTTGCGCCCTCGGCGATCGCCGCCTCGAGGTCGGCCGACATGCCCATGGACAAAGTGTCGAGGGCGAAACCCTCGCGATTCAGACGGTCGCGCAGCTCCCGAAGCTGCGAAAAGCGCCGCCGCTGAAGGCCCGCGTCGGACGCGGGCTCGGGGATCGCCATCAGCCCGCGCAGCTTGAGACGCGGCAATGCCGCGATTTGCTTCGCGAGCGGCGCGACCTCGTCGGGGGCGACGCCGCTCTTCGAAGCCTCGCCGGAGACGTTGACCTGGATGCAGACCTGCAGCTCGGGCAGCCGGGGCGCGCGCGCCTCGGAGAGGCGGCCCGCGATTTTCTGGCGCTCGAGCGAATGCACCCAGTCGACACTATCGGCGATCTGCCGCGTCTTGTTGCTCTGAACGGGCCAGATGTAGTGCCAGGTGAGCCCAAGGCCGGCGAGGGCATGGATCTTCTCCAGGCCTTCGCGGACATAGTTCTCGCCGAAATCGCGCAGTCCCCCGTCGGCCGCTTCGCGCACCGCCTCCGTCGGAAAAGTCTTGCTCACCGCGACCAGCCGCACCGACTGCGGCGGACGGCCCGCGGCCCGGGTGGCCGATTCGATGCGCTGCCGCACGGCTTGCAAGTTGGCTTTGATTGGGGACATAATCCGGCGCTGGAAGAGTGTGCCGCGAGTCCAAAAACCGGCGCGGTTTCATTTGTTTAGGCCCGTCCTCTCGGTGCGCCCCGGGCCTCATATTCAAGAGGGATTATAGTGGATATATCCGAACTGCTCGCATTCGCAGTCAAGAACAAGGCCTCCGACCTGCACCTGTCGGCGGGGCTTCCGCCCATGATCCGCGTGCACGGCGACATCAAGCGCATCAACCTGCCGGCGATGGAGCACAAGGACGTGCATTCGATGGTCTACGACATCATGAACGACGGGCAGAGAAAGCAGTACGAGGAAAACCTCGAGTGCGATTTCTCGTTCGCGATTCCGGGCCTTGCGCGCTTTCGCGTCAACGCCTTCGTGCAGCAGCGGGGTGCCGCCGCGGTGCTGCGGACCATCCCCTCGAAGATCCTGTCTCTGGAGGACCTGAAGGCGCCCAAGATCTTCGCCGAGCTCGCCGACCAGTCGCGCGGGGTGGTGCTGGTCACCGGGCCGACCGGATCGGGCAAGTCCACCACGCTCGCCGCGATGGTCAATCACAAGAACGATCACGAGGAAGGGCATATCCTCACGATCGAGGACCCGATCGAGTTCGTGCACGAATCAAGGAAGTGCCTGATCAACCAGCGCGAGGTCGGGCCGCACACGCTCTCGTTCAACAACGCCGTGCGCAGCGCGCTGCGCGAGGACCCGGACGGGATCCTCGTGGGCGAGATGCGCGACCTCGAG
>JBGPYQ010000257.1:0-4122 GCA_041493345.1 Gammaproteobacteria bacterium
CGACCTGATTGGCGGCGTGAACCTCAAGGTCGAGGACCGCTACGTCCGCATGACGCTCGCCGATCTGAGCCTGACGGCGCAGATCAGCGACAGCCTGAAGCTGGGCCGCGCGGTGCTGGGGGAGCTGGGCGGCGTCAATCCCCTGCACAGGGACGAGGTCGAGCAGGCGGGATTTGCCGTCCTGAAGGCTCCGGAGATTCCCTCGATTCTCGTCGAGACGGCGTTCATCAGCAATCCGGACGAGGAGCGGCGTCTGACCGACGAGGCCTATCAGGAAAAGATCGCCCACGCGATCTTGCGCGGCATCAAGCGCTATGTCGCGAAAAATCCGCCGCTTTCCCGCCCCACCCTCGCCGCCAACACCCGCTGACCGCCGGCAAGAACCGGGGGGCGTTCAGGCCTTCACCTTGTTCAGCTTGTAGCGCAGGTATTCGACCGCGAGCGGCGCAAGTGACAAAGCGACAATGCCGAGAATCACCAGCGTCAGGTTCTGACTGACGAAGGGCACGTTGCCGAACCAGTACCCGGCATAAAGCAGCAACAGCACCCATGCCAGCGCTCCCGCCAGGTTGTAGGCGGTGAAACGCAGGTAGGTCATGCGCGCGATGCCGGCCACGAATGGCGCGAAGGTCCGCAGTATCGGGACGAAGCGCGTGATGATAATGGTCTTGCCGCCGTGCTTCTCGTAGAAAGCGTGGGCGCGGGCCAGCGCCTTGCGGTTGAAGAACCGCGATTGCTCCCACTGAAATACTTTCGGCCCGAGGAAATACCCGATCGAGTAGTTGACGGTATTGCCGAGCACCGCCGCGGAAACCAGCAGCAACGCCAGCAAATGCACGTCCAGACCCCCCGTGGCGCCGAGCGCACCGGCGACGAACAACAGCGAGTCGCCGGGAAGAAACGGCGTCACCACCAGCCCGGTTTCACAGAAGATGATGGCAAACAGCAGCGGGTAAATCCAGGAACCGTGTTGCTGCAGCAGCGTGGCAAGATGGCTGTCGAGATGGACCAGCAGGTCCCAGCCGGTTAGCAGAAGTTCCACCGCCACATTCTAACGCGTCACTTATAATTGAATTCTGAGCGGATTCGATCCGGACGCAACAGCGCCCGTCGATCCCCGACACCCAAACTTCGCCTTCCATGCCATCGATCCGCCCGCTGCCCGAAACGCTGATCAGCCAGATCGCTGCGGGCGAAGTGGTCGAACGGCCGGCGTCGGCGCTGAAAGAGCTGCTGGAAAACAGCCTGGACGCGGGCGCAACCGATATCGGCGTCGCGCTGACCCAAGGCGGAATCAAGCAGATTCGCGTGGTCGACAACGGCTCCGGCATTGAACGGGACGACCTCGCGCTCGCGCTGGCACGCCACGCAACCAGCAAGATCGCGTCGCTCGAAGATCTCGAACAGGTGCGCTCGCTCGGGTTTCGCGGCGAGGCGCTGGCGAGCATCGCTTCGGTCGCCCGCGTCTCCATGCTCAGCCGGGCCGCCGGAGCGGCCCGCGCCTTTGCGATCGGCGCCGAGGGCGGCGAGATGGGTGCGGTACAGCCTGCCGCACACCCGGCCGGGACCACGGCCGAGATCAACGATTTGTATTACAACACGCCGGCACGACGCAAGTTCCTGCGCAGCGAAGCCACCGAATTCGGCCATTGCGACGAAGTGCTCACGCGCGCAGCCTTGTCGCGGCCCGACGTCGGCTTCACGCTTCGGCACAACGGCAGGGTCGTGGCGCGATTCGCGCCTTCGGACCCGTCCCAACGGGTCGAAGCGGCACTCGGCGCGGAGTTCGCTCAATCGATGCGTCCGGTCCAGGTTGACGGCGCGCTGCGGCTTTTTGGTTTCGCCGGCTCGCCCGCCTATACCCGCGCTTCTCGCGATGCGCAATTCGTATTCGTTAACAGACGCTTCGTGCGCGACAAGCTGCTCTCGCACGCGCTGCGCGAAGCCTATCGCGACGTCCTTCACGGCGAGCGGCATCCGGCCTACGTGCTGTTTCTCGAGATTGATCCAGGCGGCGTCGACGTCAACGTACACCCGTCCAAGATCGAGGTCCGGTTCCGCGATGCGCGCGCGGTGCACCAGTTCGTGTTGCACGCGGTCGCCAAGAGCCTGTCCGGCTCCGTGGCTGAAACTCCTCCGGCGATCGCCGCGCCGGTCGCCCTGGCCGGACACGCGGTGCAGCCGCGCGCCGGCCAGGCGGCGCTGGGGCTCGCCCAGCCCGTTGCCGGCTACACGGCGATGTTCGCCGCCGCGCGAGCCGCCGGGCCCGTCGTTACGCCGGCGCCCGGATCCGAACCGGTTCCTCCGCTGGGCTACGCGCTGGCGCAATTGCACGGGATCTACATCCTTGCGCAGAACGAGCAAGGCCTCGTCCTGGTCGACATGCATGCGGCGCACGAGCGGATTCTCTACGAGAAGCTCAAGGCGGCGATCGACTCCCGTGACATGAGCACGCAGAAACTGCTCGTACCGGTAAGCTTCCACGCCGACCGGGTCGATGTCGCCACCGCCGAAGAGCACGGCCCTACGCTCAACTTGCTCGGTTTCGACGTGGCGCCGATTTCGCCGTTCGCGCTTGCCGTGCGCGCAGTCCCCGTCATGCTCTCCGCGGCCAATGCCGCCGACCTCGCGCGCGCCTTGCTGAAGGACATCCGCGAGTATGGAGCGAGCCGGGTGCTGACGGAACGCCAGAACGAGCTTCTCTCGACCATGGCTTGCCATGGCGCAGTGCGCGCCCACCGTGCCCTGAGCGTTCCGGAGATGAACGCCCTGTTGCGCGAAATGGAGGAGACCGAGCGTTCCGGCCAGTGCAACCACGGGCGGCCGACCTGGTACCAGATGAGCCTTCCCGACCTCGACAAGCTTTTCATGCGCGGCCGGTAACTCCATGCCCGGCACGGCCCTGCCTCCGGCGGTCCTGCTCATGGGCCCGACCGCAAGCGGCAAGTCCCGGCTTGCTCTCGCGCTCGCGCGAGAGTTTTCAATCGAAATCGTAAGTGTCGATTCGGCGCAGATTTACCGCGGCATGGACATCGGCACGGCGAAGCCCTCGCTCTCGGAGCGCCGGGCAGTACCGCACCACCTGATCGACATCATCGATCCGACAGATGCGTATTCGGCCGCCCGATTCCGCGACGACGCCCTGCGCCTTGTGCATGACGTCGCGGCGCGCAAGCGCATCCCTTTGCTTGTCGGCGGCACCATGTTGTATTTCAAGGCGTTGCGCGAAGGCCTCTCCGAACTGCCCGAGTCGGACGCCGGCGTGCGCGGGCGCATCGACGCGGAAGCGGCGGCGCGCGGCTGGCCGGCGCTTCACGCCGAGCTTGCCAGAGTCGACCCGGACACTGCGGCGCGGCTCAAGCCCAACGACGCCCAGCGCATCCAGCGCGCTCTGGAGATATTCAGGATAGCCGGCAGGCCGATGTCGAAGCTGCTTGCGCGGCGCGGGCGGGCCGAGCTTCCTTTTCGCCCGATTCAGATCGCGCTCGTGCCCTCCGATCGGGGAGCGCTGCACCGGCGCATCGAGGCGCGCTTCGACGCGATGCTGAAGGAAGGGCTGGTGGAGGAGCTGCGCGCGCTGCGAAAGCGCTACGCGCTAAGGCCCGGACTGCCCTCGATGCGCTGTGTCGGCTACCGTCAAGCCTGGCAGTTTCTCGAGGGCGACATCAAGCGCGACGAGTTGCGCGACCGCGGAATCTTCGCCACGCGCCAGCTCGCCAAGCGCCAGCTCACCTGGCTGCGCGCGACGCCCGCGGAACCCTTCGATTGCCTCGCGCGTCACCTGTTCCCCGCAGTGGCCGCGTTTGTCGAGCGGGAACTCGCCACGCGTGCCTGAATCGCTTCCTGATTGCCATCGCGAATGGGCGATGGTCGGCATCTATTTCAAGACCAACTACATGCCGGAAGTCTCGGGAGCATTCGCGCCGGTGGCGCGAACGGAATAGCAATCTGAGAGATAAGTCTCGAGCGGATGCGCGCTCACTTCGCCAGCCGCTCCAGGCCGCGGTCGAAGCTGAATACGCGCCACTTGTGCTCGTGCGCCGTGGCTGCGACCAGCGCATCGACGAAGTCGACGTTGTGATCGCGGTAAAGCGTCAAAGCATGCCGGACGGCCGCTGACTC
>JBGPYQ010000053.1:0-16809 GCA_041493345.1 Gammaproteobacteria bacterium
ACGCCGAAGTTGTGGCGCAGCGCGCTGAGATCGATACGGGCTCGGATCGGGCGCATAGTCGTATGGTCGCAGATTTTCCGCACGTCCGGGAATAACTCATGGTATAAAGCGGGCGATTAAATTGAGCCTCTGCATATGGATACCCTGCATAAATTGAAACGATGACACGCGGCTTTTACACTATTCTCGCTGCTCAGTTCTTCTCGTCGCTCGCCGACAATGCGCTCCTGATCGCGGCGATTTCGCAGCTCCTGGATCTGGACGGCCCGGCGTGGATGATTCCCCTGCTGAAATTCTTCTTCACCGTGTCCTACGTGGTGCTCGCCCCTTTCGTCGGGGCGTTTGCCGACGCCATCCCCAAGGGCCACGTCATGTTCGTCACGAACACCATAAAGATCGCGGGCTGCATGATCCTTTTCCTGGTCGGCTGGTTCACGATCCCCGGGGTTCCCGATTACGCGCTGGTGCTGGCCGCCTATGCGGTCGTGGGATTCGGGGCCGCCGCCTACTCGCCGGCGAAATACGGCATTCTCACCGAGCTGCTGCCCGCCGAGCAGCTGGTCGTCGCCAATGCCTGGATCGAGGGCCTCACTGTCGCCTCCATCATTCTCGGCACGGTGCTCGGGGGGGCGTTGATCGGCCCCAGGATCGCCACGGCGCTGCTCTCAATCGACTTGCCGGACATCGATACCGGAATCGAAACGCCGGCGGAAGCCGCGATCCTGGTCATTGCGGGCATTTACGTCATCGCCGCGATTTTCAACCTGTACATCCCCGATACCGGCGCGCGCTACGCGCACCAACAGACCAACCCGGTGAAGCTGGTGCGCGATTTCCGCAACTGCTTTGCAGTGCTATGGAAGGACAAGCTCGGCCAGATTTCGCTCGCGGTGACGACGCTCTTTTGGGGCGCGGGCGCGACACTGCAGTTCATGGTGCTGAAATGGGCTGAGTCACATCTCGGACTGCCGCTGGAACAGGGCGCCGTTCTCCAGGGCATCACCGCGCTCGGGGTTGCCATCGGCGCGATTATGGCGGCGCGCTTCATTTCGCTCAGATCTTCGCTCGACGCACTCCCGGCCGGAGTCGTCATGGGCGCAGTGGTGGTTTGCATGATTTTCGTCAGCAGCATGCCGCTCGTATACGGCCTGCTGATATTCATCGGCGCGATGGCCGGCTTTTTCGTGGTGCCGATGAACGCGCTGCTTCAGCATCGCGG
Source organism: Gammaproteobacteria bacterium (assembly GCA_041493345.1). Classification (GTDB taxonomy): domain Bacteria; phylum Pseudomonadota; class Gammaproteobacteria; order Burkholderiales; family SG8-39; genus VBDM01. The sequence goes on from JBGPYQ010000053.1 coordinate 1,220, forward strand.
CTACGTCCTGCTTTCGGCGGGACACTCTATCGCGGTGCAGAACTTCAACGAAAACGTGTCGATTCTGGTGATGCTCGCGCTCTACGCCGCGATGGTCAAGTCTGACCTGCACATCAACATCATCATCGTGATTTTCGGCGCCTTCGTCGCCCTGAGCATGATCGCGGTCATCCTTCGCCACCGGTACAACCAGAGCCGGGGCGACTCGCTGCACCTGATCGGAATGAAAACCAGCGTCACGCGCGGGTTGCCTTGAATTCCCCCCGGATTGCCTCCATGTTTGACCGATGGGCGCACCTCTTGTTTTGGACGCGAGCGCCACGCAGCCGGAGCCGGCCGGGCGCACCCGCAGCGATGCGGCCCTGCTCGATGCCTACTCCGCGGCGGTGGTCGCCGCTACGGAGCGCGTCGGCCCCGCGGTGGTCCATGTCCAGGTCATTCACCCGGTTCGTTCCCGGGAATCCGGATCCCCGCTCGCCAGCAGCGGCTCGGGGTTCGTGTTCACGCCCGACGGCTTCATCCTCACCAACAGCCATGTGGTGCACGGCGCGCGTTCGGTCCACGTAAGTTTCGCCGACGGCGCGGACTGCGAGGCCGACCTTGTCGGGGATGATCCCGATACCGACGTCGCCGTGATCCGCATCGCCGGGCACCAGCTCCCAACCGCGTCTCTGGGCAGCTCCCGCGCGCTGCGCGTCGGCCAGCTCGCAATCGCGATCGGCAATCCCTACGGCTTTCAGCACACGGTGACGGCCGGCGTGGTGAGCGCGCTCGGCCGCAGCCTGCGCGCGATAACCGGCCGCCTGATCGACGACGTGATCCAGACCGATGCCGCGCTCAACCCCGGGAACTCGGGCGGGCCGCTGGTGAATTCGAGCGGGGACGTCATCGGCGTCAACACGGCGATCATCCCGATCGCGCAGGGTATCTGTTTCGCCACCGCCATCGACACGGCGAAATGGGTGGTGGAGCAGTTACTGCAGTTCGGCCGCGTGCGCCGCGGCTATCTCGGCGTAGCCGGCGCCACCGTCCCGCTTTCCCGCCGCGCGGTGCGCTTCCACGAACTCGGCGCGGAGTCGGGCGTGCGCCTGGAGTCGGTCGAGCCGGGCGGCGCGGCCAGGCAGGCCGGCATCGAGCCCGGCGATATCGTCGTCGGCTACGACGGGGAAAGCGTCGCGGGTATCGACGATCTGCAACGGCTGCTCAATGCAGACCGGATCGGAAAGCGGACCACGGTAACGGTCCTGCGCCGCGCGCAAAAGTTCGACCTGCCGATCGTGGCGGCGGAGCTGCCGCCGCGGGGCTGACGGCGATCAGAGCACGACCGGCTTGTTCGGCAGCTCGTTCGGTCTGTCGTCGCCGCCGGCGGCGGGGAAATGCGCCGCGAGCAGGTCGCCGATCGCCCTCACGCCGATCACGACGCCGCGCTCGAACTGGCCGCGCGCGAACTCCTGCTGCATTTCGCCTGAAATCACCTCCCATGCCGTTGCCCCGGCCCTGCCGTGGATTCCACGGTCGGCGACGATCTCGACGCGCCGGTCGGCAAGCAGCAGGTAGATCAGCACTCCGCAGTTGTGCTCGGTATCCCAGACGCGCAGCCGGCCGAAGCACTCGATGGCGCGCTCGCGGGAATTCATCCCCGAGAACAATTCAGCCAGAGGCAGCGCGGCTTCGACGGCGAAGCGCAGCTCGCCGTCGTGGCGCTGCTCCTCTTCGCCGATCGCTTTTTCGATGGCGCGCATCGTTGCGGGCGGAAACGCACGCCTCACCGCCCGGTGATCGGTGAACAGGTGCCGCATGACCCGCTTGAAATTCATAGCTCTCACCAACTGCCGGACGCGCCGCCGCCGCCGAAGCCGCCTCCGCCGCCGCTGAAGCCACCTCCGCCGAAGCCCCCGCCTCCGCCCAAGCCGCCGTAATAACCGCCTCGTCCGAGGCCGCCGGCTGCGGCCAATAAAACGAACAGGAACACCGCGACAGCCGCGATGACCCCGACAAAGACTGTGCCTGCGATCGCCCAGGCGGCAAATCCCGCGAGCGCACCGGTCCCGGCGGCCCCCCCTGCGTGACCCAGCAGCCGCGACAGAACACCACCCCCGATCGTCGCCAGCACCAGCAACATCACCAGCAGCGATTGATAGTCCGGAGACGAATTGTTTCCGCCGGCCTGCCGCTCGGGCGGCGGCAGCGATTCGCCCTCGATCAGCTTCTCGAGCGCGCCGGTACCGGCGGCGATGCCGCCGTAAAAATCGTTTGCCCGAAATCGCGGCGTGATCACCTCGCTCACGATCCGTTTGGCGGCCGCGTCGGGGATTGCGCCTTCGAGGCCATAGCCCACTTCAATTCGCAGCTTGCGGTCGTCCTTGGCGACGACCAGGATCACTCCATCGTCGGCCTTGGCACGGCCGATTTTCCAGGCCTCGGCGACGCGGATCGAGTATTGCTCGATGGCTTCGGGCTGGGTCGAAGGCAGGATCAGCACGGCGATCTGGCTGCCTTTGCTGCGCTCGAAATCGCGCAACCGGCCTTCGAGCGTCTGAATTTGCGCCGCGTTCAGCGTGCCGGTGAGGTCGGTGACGCGCGCCTTGAGCGGCGGCACCGCGACCTCGTCCGCGGCGAGCGCGAAACCCGCCAGCAGAAACATCACGCCGGCCGCAACCGGGCCGAGCCAGCGCCTGAACATGAGGGACTACTGCTTCGCCGGGGCGGGCGCCGGCTGCTTGCTGAAATCGACCGTCGGCGGCTTCGAGATCGCCTTTTCGTCCTCGACGCTGAAGTTCGGCTTGACCTGGTAGCTGAACATCATCGCGGTCAGGTTCACCGGAAACTGGCGGATCAGCACGTTATATTCCTGCACCGACTTGATGTAGCGGTTGCGCGCCACGGTAATGCGGTTCTCCGTGCCCTCGAGCTGCGCCTGAAGATCCCGGAAATTCGCGTCCGACTTGAGCTGCGGGTAATTTTCCGACACCACGAGCAGCCGCGACAGCGCGCTCGACATGCCCGCCTGTGCCTCCTGGAACCGGCGGAACGCCGCCGGGTCATTGAGCAGTTCGGGCGTCGCCTGGATGCTGCCCACGCGCGAGCGCGCCTCGGTAACCTGGGTCAGCACCTGCTGCTCCTGCGCGGCGAAGCCCTTCACCGTGTTGACGAGATTCGGCACCAGATCGGCGCGCCGCTGGTACTGGTTCAGCACCTCCGACCACGCCGACTTCACCTGCTCGTCGTTGCGCTGAATGTCGTTGTAGCCGCAGCCAGCAAGCGCCAACGTGGCAAGAACGATCACTGCCGCCTGAAATTTGCGCATGAATGCCTCCTTGAGAAACTCCCAGCGTATATGGGAGCCGGGACGCGGGATTACAAGCCCGCCACCGTGCGCCGCGCAAAGCACAGGTCTTCCCAGGCCTTGGCCTTGTCGGGAAGACTGCGCAGCAGATACGCCGGGTGGTAGGTGACGACGAGCGGCACGCCCCGGTAGAGGTGCAGCCTGCCGCGCAGGCTGGCGATGCTGGCTTCGGTTCCGAGCAGCGTCTGCGCGGCGAAGCGCCCCATCGCGACGATGAGCTTGGGCTTGATCAGCTCGAGCTGGCGCAGCAGGTGCGGCGTGCATTGCTCCACTTCGAAGGACTCGGGATTGCGATTGCCGGGCGGGCGGCATTTCAGAACGTTGCAGATATAGACGTTCTCGCCGCGCTTCAGCGCGAGCGCCGCGAGCATGTTGTCGAGCAGGCGCCCGGCCTGCCCGACGAAGGGTTCGCCGCGCTTGTCTTCCTCGGAGCCTGGCGCCTCGCCCACGAGCAGCCAGTCGGCCTGTTCGTCGCCGACGCCGAACACGGTTTGGGTGCGGGTCTTGTGCAGAGCGCAGGCCTGGCAGCCCGTCACCGCCGCCTTCAGCTCCGGCCAATCCATGCGCCGGATGAGCGCAGCGCGATCGTCGGCCGGATCGAGATTCGCCCCCGCAACAAGCCCCGGTAGCGGTTCCGCAGCGGGCCCTGGCTGAATGGCTCTCCGAGGGGCATCCGCCGGAATTTCCCAGTGATTTTCACCGGCCGCACTTGAATCCTGAACTCTTGATCCACTATCCTGCCTTTCGCGCAGCCTCCATACGGGCCCCAGCCCCATCTCCTCAAGATAGCGCTCGCGCCGCGAGTTCACAGATTGAGCGCGAAAACGAGCGCGTCCTCGCGCCGGCCGCCGGCCGGATAGTAGCCGCGGCGCACTCCCACCTGGCCGAACCCGTATCCGGCGTACAGGCTCCGGCCGGCCTCGTTCGACGGACGCACTTCGAGAAAAAGCGCACGCGCGCCGCGCTCTCGCGCGACGCCGACCACGTGGCTGAGCAGCTCTCGCCCGTGTCCGCGGCCCTGCGCATGCCCGGCGACGCTCAGATTAAGCAGGTGCGCCTCGCCCACGGCAATCATGAACACCGCATAGCCGATCAGTTCCTCTCCGTAGAGGAATACCCGGCAGTGGTAGCCGGCGCGGAGCGAGTCGCGGAAATTTCCCGCCGTCCAGGGATAGGGATAGATTTTCTTTTCGATGGCAAGCACCGCTTTCAGATCGAGCTCGGTCATCGGCGCGATCCGCAATACGGGTTTGAGTACGGCGCTCATGCGCGTTCACTCGTTTTCAGCGCGACTTTGTCTCGCAGATACACCGGAACGGCTGTTGCCGGATCCATTGCCTCGCCCGCGACGAAGTGCGGCAGCGCGAGCCGCAGCACGGCGCGCGCTGTGGGCGCAATCCCCGGCCGGACCGCGCGCAAACAGCCCGCGTGGCGCGCCAGCATGCGCTCGCCGTGCGCCGCGAAACCGCTGCCGCAGCCGGTCCAGCCCTCGCCGGTTACCGCCGGCACGGATTCCGGCTTGAACACGCCTGGGGCAAGGACTTCTTCCCACGCTGCGCCCGATTTTCGATACGCCGCATGATACACCTCGCCCATGTGCGCATCGAGGCAGGCGACAATGCGGTCGCTCGAGGGTTCTTCGGCCGCTTCTTCCGCCAAGGCGAGCAGTGTGCCGATGCCAATGACGCCGACGCCGCGCGCAAGCGCAAGGCCCTGCGTCACGCCGCAGGCGACGCGTAACCCGGTAAACGACCCCGGCCCCGCGCCGTAGGCGATGCCGCTCAAGTCCTCGATCGCGAGCCGCGCTTCGGCGAGCACCGCATCAATCATGTCGAGGATCATTTCCGCCTGGCGCTTTCCGGCCGGCTCATGCCGGAAAACAACAAGCCCGCCGCGGCTCGCCGCTATGGAGCAGAAATCCGTGGAAGTTTCTATGGCGAGCAGATTCATGAAAGAGCAGGCAGGGCCGGCAAATTCTAGCCGATCGCGCCGCTCGCCGCGGCGCTTGACGCAAGACCCTTCACCAACGATGATTGCGCCATCAGAACAGACACTAATCCAGGAGGAAACATGCGTCGGTTGCTGCTATTGCTCGCGCCGCTGCTTCTGGCGGCGCCGGCGCTCGCACAGGACACCTACCCGTCCCGTCCCATCACCATGATCGTGCCTTTTCCGCCCGGCGGCGTCGCCGATCTCACGGGCCGGCCCACGGCGTTCGCCATGGAGAAGTTCCTGAAGCAACGGATCATCGTCGAGAACAAAGCCGGAGCCGGCGGCGCGGTGGGCATGACGGCGGCGGCGAATTCGAAGCCTGACGGCTACACCGTGCTTATGGCGCTGTCCTCGATCTCGATCATTCCTCCTGCCGAGCGGCTGTTCGAACGCAAGCCGCCCTACGAGATGAATCAGTTCTCTCCGATCGCGCTCATCTCCGCCGATCCCACCGTGCTGGTGGTCCGTAGCGATGCTCCCTGGAAAACGGTAAAGGACTTCGTCGAAGACGCGAAGAAGCGGCCCGACAAGATCAACTACAGCTCCTCCGGCATCTACGGCACGCTGCACATGGCAATGGAGATTTTCGCCAGCGCGGCCGGCATCCGGCTCTTTCACATTCCCTATTCCGGCGGCGGTCCGGCCGTGTCCGCGCTGCTCGGCGGCCAGGTCGAAGCCCTCGCTTCGGGGCCTTCCGCGGTAATCGGCCAGATCAAGGGCGGCAAGCTGCGCGCGCTCGCGAGCTGGGGCGACAAGCGTCTCGCGTCCTTGCCCGATGTGCCGACCTTCAAGGAGCTTGGATACAACGCCGAGTTCTACATCTGGTCCGGTCTGTTCGCCTCGGCCGGCACCCCCGCGCCGGTGCTGCAGACGCTGAGGAATGCCGCGCGCCAGGCGGTCGAGGATGCGGACTTCAAGAATACGATGGCAAAAATCGAGACGCCCGTCAATTACCTCGACGCGCCCGAGTTCCAGAAATTCTGGGACAAGGACGCGCAGGTGCTCGCCGAGGCGGTCAAGCGTGTCGGTCGCGTCGAGGACAAGAAATAGCAAGGACCGACACGCTTCGCGTGCGGCTTTGCTTGCGCGCGATCGAGCGGACGCTGCAAAAATATTAGTCGTACCATCGCACGCGGCGCCGCTCATCGCGCGCCTTTCAGGTACGTAGAAGGAATCGAAATGGCCGCTGCACAAGGCAAAGTCATCATCACCTGCGCCGTCACGGGCTCCATCCACACGCCGACCATGTCGCCGCATCTGCCGGTGACGCCCGAAGAGATCGCCGCAGCGGCGATCGGGGCGGCGCAGGCCGGAGCCGCGATCATTCACCTGCACGCGCGCGAGCCCGCCGACGGCCGGCCGACGCAGGACCCGAAGATGTTCATGCGCTTTCTGCCGAAAATCAAGGCGGCTTGCGATGCGGTGATCAACCTCACCACCGGCGGTGCGCCGACCATGACGATCGAGGAGAGGCTCCAGCCGGCGCTGCAGCTCAAGCCCGAAGTGGCCTCGCTCAACATGGGCTCGATGAATTTCGGCCTGTACGAGATGCTCGGGCGCTACAAGGACTGGAAATACGATTGGGAAAAACCTTATCTCGCCGGCAGCGACGAGCGCATCTTCAAGAACACCTTCAAGGACATCGCCCACATCCTGCAGTCGTGCAGCGGCAACGACACGCGCTTCGAGATCGAGTGCTACGACATCGGCCATTTGTATACAGCGGCGCATTTTCTCGACCGCAAGCTCGTCAAGCCGCCGCTATTCATCCAGTCGGTGTTCGGCATTCGCGGCGGCATCGGCCCGCATCCGGAGGATGTGATGCACATGAAGCGCACCGCGGACCGCCTGTTTGGCGACGCCTACCTCTGGTCGGTGCTCGGCGCCGGGCGCAACCAGATGTTCGTCGCCGCGCAGTCTGCGGTGATGGGCGGCAACGTCCGCGTGGGCCTGGAGGACAGCCTGTGGCTCGGACGCGGCACGCTCGCCAAAACCAACGCCGAACAGGTCGCCAAGATACGCCGCATACTCGAGGAACTCGGGTTGCAAATCGCGACGCCCGACGAAGCGCGGCAGATGCTAAAGCTCAAGGGCGGCGGCAACGTCGCTTTCTAGATCAATCCCGAGGAGCAGCCATGACCAGACACTTTTTTGCCCGCCTGTCCGCCGCCGTGCTCGCGATTCTCGCAGCGAGCGCGGCGCTCGCCTACCCCGACAAGCCGGTGCACTACTACCTCGCGTTCAGCGCGGGCGGCGAGTCCGATATCGCCGCGCGCTTCCAGCAGCTGGTGTTCCGCAAGAAATACGCGCAGGAGATGATCATCGAGTACAAGCTCGGCGCGGGCGGAGGCATCGCCTGGTCGCAACTGAACAGCATGCCCGCCGACGGCTATACCATCATGGGCGTCAACCTCCCGCACATCGTGCTGCAGCCCATGGAAGGCCTGGTGCAGTACAAGACCGAGGATATCGTTCCCGTGTACTGGTTTCACTACACGCCGGACGCCATCGTCGTCGCCGCCGACAGTCCATACAAGACTTTCCAGGACCTTGTCAAGGCGGCGAAGGAAAAGCCGGGCATTATTACTCTGGCCGGCTCGGGCACCAATTCGGCGAACCACCTCGCGCACGAGAAATTCAACGTGCTCGCCGGCGTCAAGACGACTTACGTGCCGTTCAAGGGCACCGGCGACCTGACCCCTGCCGTGATGGGCCAGCACGTTACCGGAGCGATGTCCTACAACACGTTTGCGATCCAGCAGAAAGGCAAATTGCGCGCACTGGCGATTGCAACCGAAAAACGCCACCCGCAGCTCCCCGACGTGCCCACATTCAGGGAGCTGGGACTCAACTGGGTGGACGGCGCCTACCGCGGCGTGGCCGTGCCCAAGTCCACGCCACCCGCCGTGCGCAAGCAGGTGTCCGACATGATCGATGTGCTCAACAAGGAACCGGACGTGCGCAAGCAGATGGTCGACGGCGGCTACGAGCCGGTCGATATTACGGTCGACAAGATTCCGGCCTTCATGGCCGAGCGATCGCGCGAATATATCGAAATCGCGAAACGCATGGGCCTGGTGAAGTGACGGCGCGAGCCGCAGGCACCGCGCCGTCATCCCCGCGCAGGCGGGGATCCAGCGTCGTTGTGAAAAAGTCACTGGGTCCCCGCGCAGGCGGGGATCCAGCGTCGTTGTGAAAAAGTCACTGGGTCCCCGCGCAAGCGGGGATCCAGCGTCGTTGTGAAAAAGTCACTGGGTCCCCGCTTGGCCCGTTCCTCGAAACTCGCCTTCGCCCGTTTTCGCGGGGACAACAACGTGCAAAGAATAGGAACTTGACGAAACGCTACAAAATCGCAGTCATCCCCGGCGACGGCATCGGAAAAGAGGTCGTGCCCGAGGGCGTGCGCGTGCTCGAAGCCGCCGGCCGCAAGTTCGGCATCGAATTCAAGTGGGATGAATTTCCCTGGAGCTGCGAATACCGCCTCAAGCACGGGCGCATGATGCCCGAGGACGGACTGGCATCCATCCGGCATCACGACGCCGTGTTTTTCGGCGCTTGCGGTTTTCCGGGCGTGCCGGACCACGTGTCGCTGTGGGAGCTGCTGATTCCGATGCGGCGTGACTTCGACCTCTACGTGAACCTGCGTCCGGTGCGGCTCATGCCGGGCATCCAGTCGCCGCTCGCGGGCCGCAAGCAGGGCGACATCGACTTCTGGGTGGTGCGCGAGAACACCGAGGGCGAGTACTCCTCGATCGGCGGGCGAATATTCGGCGGCACCGAGCGCGAAACGGTGGTCCAGCAGAGCACCTTCACGCGCCACGGCGTGGACCGGATCCTGAAATACGCCTTCGAGCTGGCGCGCACCCGTCCGAAAAAACACCTCACCTCGGCCACCAAATCGAATGGCATCTCGATCACCATGCCCTACTGGGACGAGCGCTTCAAGACGATGGCGGCGCAGTACCCGGACATCCGCGTCGATCAATTCCACATCGACATCCTCACCGCGCATTTCGTCCAGCACCCCGACTGGTTCGACGTGGTGGTCGGATCGAATCTCTTCGGCGACATCCTCTCGGACCTCGGTCCCGCCTGCACCGGCACGATCGGCATCGCGCCCTCGGGCAACATCAACCCGGAACGAAAATATCCGTCCGTGTTCGAGCCGGTGCACGGCTCCGCGCCGGATATCTCCGGCAAGAACATCGCCAATCCGATCGGCCAGATCTGGTCGGGAGCGATGATGCTGGAGCACCTCGGCCACAAAGATGCGGCGGACGGCATCGTGCGCGCGATCGAGCGCGTGCTCACGGAAGGCCCGCGCACGCGGGATATTGGAGGAACCGCTTCCACGACCGACGTCGGCAAAGCGATCGCCGACGCATTGTAAAACGGGAAAGCTCTCACCGCAGAGAATCTATGCGCTCCTGCTCCTTACCGGCGTCAAGCTGCTCTACGACGGCCTGAGCGGACTCTAGGGCGCGGGCGCGCGCAGCGACTGCGGGAATGAAGGAATCAAGGCCGGCTTGGGCCGGAGCGTTCGCGATAGACGTCGCGGCCGTGATCCTGGACATCGCGCCGCAACTTTTGCCGCTCCTCCGGAGTCATGCGGCCGCCGCGCCGCGGGCCGAGGTTCTGCCCGCCGGGCTCGCGCGCCGGCGCCATTTGCGCCGGCATGGGCCGCGGCGTGCCGCCGACGCGCCGGGCGCCCTGCTCTTTCTGAGCCATCGCCGGAAGCGAGATCAGAAAAATCAGAAAAATGCCCGCCGATGCGGCCACGCTCTTCACGCTCTGCTCCTTGAAGGACCTTGCTCGCTGACCGCAATGCAATTCGGCGCCGAGGATCGCTCCTCCCGTCCGGCGGATCCGCTTTGGGGTCATTCTACAACCATGATTACCGGCGGACCCGGTCATTTTCCCGCCCCGCCGGTTTCCTGATTCGGCGCAGTGCCCAGACTAAGCCGAGCATGTAAGCCATTTGCGACTTCGGTCTTGTTGTTTGTAACAAGTTGTTTCCCCGCCCTGCGGGGCAATGCGTTGTTACGCTTGCGCTGCAGAGTCCTGCTTGCCCGGGTTAGGATACCGGCCCATGACCGAGACCAAGAAAAAGATCCTGGTGATCGACGACGACCTGCGCCTGCGCGACCTGCTGCAGCGCTATCTCGCGGAGCAGGGCTTCTCCGTGCATACCGTATCGGAGGCCGCGGGCATGGACAAGCTGCTCGGGCGCGAGCGCTTCGACCTGCTCGTGCTGGACCTCATGCTCCCCGGCGAAGACGGGCTTTCCATCTGCCGGCGCCTGCGCGGCGGAAAGAATTCCATCCCGATCATCATGCTGACGGCGAAAGGCGAGGACATCGAGCGCATCGTCGGCCTCGAGATGGGCGCGGACGACTACCTGCCCAAGCCGTTCAATCCGCGGGAGCTCGTCGCGCGCATCAACGCGGTATTGCGCCGGCGCGCCGCGCCGCCGCCCCCGGGAGCACCATCGACGGAGCTCGAACGGGTGAGCTTCGGCGGCATGTCGGTCAATCTCGCCACCCGCACCCTCGATCGCGACGGGCAGTCGATCTCGCTGACCACCGGGGAATTTGCGCTGCTCAAAGTGCTGGTGACGCATCCGAGGACTCCTCTGTCCCGCGACAAGCTGATGGAGCTCGCGCGCGGGCGCGAGTACGAGGTGTTCGACCGCTCCATCGACGTCCAGGTCTCGCGCCTGAGAAAGCTCGTCGAGAAGGACCCGGCGCAACCCACTTACATCCAGACTGTCTGGGGTTTCGGCTACGTCTTCGTGCCCGACGGCAAAGCCGGTGAATAGGGAACGATTTCACCGATCGCTGCGATGAGCGCCTCTGACGACACGAGGGGAACCATCCCCTCGTGCTCCCCTAGTTTGCCGGCCCGTTTGTAGTGGCCGCAATTAGACTTTGGCCGCGCTCGCTGCTGTGGCGCACGTTCATTCTGCTCGCCGTGCTGGTGCTCGCCACCACCTGGGCGTGGTTCGAGATTTTCCGCGCCTTTGAGCTCGAGCCGCGCGCGCGCCAGATCTCGCAGAATCTCATCAGCGTCGTCAACCTCACGCGCGCCGCGCTGATCACTTCCCAGCCCGAGAAACGCCGCGAGCTGCTGTCGGAGCTGTCGCTGCAGGAGGGCATCCAGGTCTATCCCTCCGAGCCGGGCGAGCGCATCGTGCCGCCGTCGGACCGGCCGCTGCTGCGCCTCGTGAGCGAGGCCGTGCGCCGCCAGCTCGGCCAGGACACCCGCTTCGCGGTCGAGCGCGAGGGCCAGGCCGGATTCTGGGTCAGTTTCCATATCGACGACGACGAGTACTGGGTGCGCGTGCCGCGCGAGCGCCTGGAACGGCGCATCGCGCAGCGCTGGCTCGGCTGGGGCGCGCTCGCCCTCGTGTTCTCGCTCCTCGCGGCCTATTTAATCGTGTTCCGGCTCAACCGGCCGCTCAAGGCGCTCGCTTCCGCCGCGAGCATGATCGGCAAGGGAAAAATTCCCGACCCGATCGCGGAGACGGGTCCCGACGAAATCCGCACGCTGTCGCGCGCCTTCAACCAGATGTCGAAAGACCTCGCCCGGCTCGATGCCGACCGCGCGCTCATCCTGGCAGGCGTTTCGCACGACCTGCGCACTCCGCTGTCGAGATTGCGGCTCGGGATCGAGATGAGCGGCAGCGATGCCCAGCTCAAGGACGGGATGACCGCGGACATCGAGGAGATGGACCGCATCATCAACCAGTTTCTCGACTTCGCCCGCACCGACGCGGGCGAGGCGCCCCAGCCGGCCGATCTTGCGGGCGTGGCCGCAGAAGCGGTCGAACATTTTCGCCGGCACGGAAAAACCATCGAGACCGATCTGCGGAGCGTGCCCGAGGTCCCGCTGCGGACCCTGGCGATGCGGCGAGTGGCGATGAACCTCATCGACAATGCGCTGCGCTACGGCGAGAAGGAAGCGCGCGTCGCAACGCGCGCCGAAGCAGGCGCGGCGGTGCTCGAAGTGCTCGATCGCGGGCCCGGGATTCCGCCGGAAGAAGCCGAGCGCTTGAAGCAACCGTTCACGCGGCTGGAGGAAGCGCGCAGCGACAAGGGCGGCGCCGGCCTGGGCCTGGCCATCGTCGAGCGCGTGGTGCGCGCGCACGGCGGCAGCTTCGAGCTGCTGGCGCGCGAGGGCGGCGGCCTGATCGCCAGGATTCGACTGCCGCTTGCCGCAGGGCCGGGCGCGTGAACGTGGATCTCGCGTCCACCCTCACCTGCCCGCGCTGTGGCTTCGCGAAGCGCGAAACCATGCCCGCCGATGCCTGCCAGTACTTCTACGAGTGCACGTCCTGCGGCGAACTGCTCAAGCCGAAGCCAGGCGACTGCTGCGTATTCTGCTCCTACGGCTCGGTGAAATGCCCGTCCAGGCAACAGGCGGATTGCCCTCGCTAGGCCGGCCAGGCCTTCAAGACCCGGTACTCGCTGCCCCTGGAGAGCGCCACCGAGCGCACCAGCGCAAATCCGTCGCACCTCCATTCGATCGGATCCAGCGCGGGCATCGCGCGGGGCGCGCGCGCATCGCGCAACAGCGTCACGTGCGAAACGAACGCCTTTGCATCGAAGCCGATACCGGAATTCGCGAGCGCGCCCCGCAATCCGGCCACAAGCGCTTCCAGCTCTTCCGGCGCCGACGACGCCCCGGCCCAGGCGATGCGGTTGTGTTTCCAGTACCCCGGCTGATCGAGGACGAGCGAAACGGCGCGCGGAACCACTCCATCGGCGGCGCGCTCGACTTCCGCGACGCGCGCCTCCTCGACCTTGCCGAGAAACGCGAGAGTCATATGCAGGTTCCCCGCGCGCATCGTGCGGCCGCCGCACACGGCGTGGAGCTCCCGCGTCCAGCGGGCCAGCTGCGCGCGCACGCCCTCGTCAGGCCAGAGCGCGAAGAACAGTCTCACGGGATCGCGCTTCGGAATACCGGGGAAAACTCTTCCAATCCGATCACTCTGGAACGACCGTTAAGGATTGATGGGAATCGGGTCGGGGTTTTCTGTTGTGTTAGAACAATCTCCAAGCCGACCTCGCCGGATGTTCCCGCGTGTAGAACTCCAGAACGGCCTCGATATTCTGGCTGATCTGGTCGCGTTCGGATTCGAATGGCGTGTCCCGGGCATCCGGAGGCGACGCCGGTGGAACGGCAGGTTTGGATCTCATCAGGGCATGTTACTTGATCCGGCAGGCCCCCGAGCCGGGCAAATCCGGGTACCATTGATCGGCTTGTGTGCCCCAGCACACAGACGTCCGTCGGAAAGACCGTGATGATCCACACTTGCCTCGGGAGAGGTGCGGTTTTTATCCGACTGTGGAGGCCGCAATCTTCTGTTGCCGGCCCGACAAGCGCAGTTCCCTCTCCGGATCGTTGCACGCTTTTCACGGAAATCGGCCATGTCCAAAACAGGAAACGGTCCCACCCTTGCCGACAATGCCGGCAAGGCGGATGGCATCATCGAAGTGCGGCGCCAGGAAGCATTGCTTAAGACGGGGGCCTTGCAGACCGCGATCCTCACCAGTGCCAATTTCTCGATTATCGCCACCGACGAAAAAGGCATCATTCAATTATTCAATATCGGCGCCGAGCGCATGCTGGGCTATCTGGCCGCCGAAGTCGTGAACAGGATAAGACCGAGCGACATTCATGATCCGCAGGAAGTGGCGGCGCGCGCGCAGGCACTGAGCCTCGAACTCGCAACCACCATTACGCCGGGCTTCGAGGCCCTGGCCTACAAAGCGTCGCGCGGGGTCGAGGACATCTATGAATTGACCTATATCCGCAAGGATGGCAGCCGCTTTCCGGCCATCATCTCGATCACGGCGCTGCGCGATGATTATGGCGATATCATCGGATACCTGCTGATCGGCACCGACAATTCCGTGCGCAAGCAGGTCGAATTGGAACTGAACAACGCCATGGCCGTTGTGGAAAAAGCCAACCTCGCGAAATCGGATTTCCTTTCCAGCATGAGCCATGAGCTGCGCACGCCGCTCAGTGCGATCCTCGGTTTTGCCCAACTCATAGAATCCGGTTCGCCGCCGCCAACGACCTCCCAGAAGCGAAGCGTCGATCAGATTCTCCAGGCGGGGTGGTACCTGCTGGAGCTGATCAACGAAATCCTCGATCTCGCGCTGATCGAGTCCGGGAAGCTGTCGCTGTCGCTGGAACCGATATCGCTGGCCGAAGTCATGCACGAATGCCAGGCCATGATAGAACCGCAGGCGCAAAAGCGCGGCATCCGCATGACCTTTTCCCAGCTCGATACCCATTTCTTTGTCAACGCGGATCGGACCCGGATGAAGCAGGTTCTGATCAACCTTCTTTTCAACGCGGTCAAATACAACACGGTGGGCGGGGCGGTCGTCGTGGACTGCACCGCGAGCACCGCGGAACGCATTCGCATCAGTGTCAAGGACACCGGCGAAGGCTTGACTCCGGATAAGCTGACGCAGCTTTTCCAGCCGTTCAATCGGCTCGGAAAAGAGGCCGGCATCGAGGAAGGCACAGGCATCGGCCTGATGGTGAGCAAGCGGCTGGTCGAATTGATGGGGGGCGTCATAGGCGTGGAAAGCACGGTCGGTGTGGGCAGTGTGTTCTGGATCGAACTCAACCTGACGGCTGAACCACAACCTGCCGCCGCCGCAGCCGAACCCGCGGCTGTTGCCCAGGCGCAAGTTCAAGCCGACGCTCAGTTGCGCACCCTGCTCTATGTCGAGGACAACCCGGCCAATCTGATGCTGGTCGAGGACTTAATCGCGCGCCGGCCCGATATCCGCTTGCTGAGTGCGAGGGACGGCAACCGCGGCGTCGAGATGGCGCGCGCCTCCCGGCCGGATGTCATCCTGATGGACATCAATCTGCCTGGCATCAGCGGTATCCAAGCGCTGAAAATCCTGCTCGCAGACCCGGCAACAGCGCACATCCCGGTGGTTGCGCTCAGTGCCAATGCAATACCCCGCGATATCGAGAAAGGTCTGGCGGCAGGGTTCTTCCGTTATCTCACCAAACCTATCAAGGTCAACGAGTTCATGGATACGCTGGACGTGGCGCTGAAATTTGCGAAAACGGCCGCATCGACGACAGCGGCCCGCGCAAATAAAGGGGAAAAAACATGATGGTCAGTACACCCGACATTCTCAACGCCAGCATCCTGATTGTTGACGATCAGGAGTCCAATGTCAGTCTGCTTGAGCAATTGCTGAATGAGGCTGGCTAC
>JBGPYQ010000095.1:0-11498 GCA_041493345.1 Gammaproteobacteria bacterium
AAATTTCGGCGGCATCGACATTCTCGTCAACAACGCGAGCGCGATCAGCTTGACCGGCACGCTGGAGACGCCGATGAAGCGCTTTGACCTGATGTTCAGCGTCAATGTTCGCGGCACCTACTGCTGCTCGCAGGCCTGCATTCCGTACCTGAAGAAAGCGCCCAACCCGCACATCCTGATGCTGTCGCCGCCGCTGAACATGAGCGCAAAGTGGTTCCGGAACCACGTCGCCTACACCATGGCGAAATACGGCATGAGCCTGTGCGTGCTGGGCATGGCGGGGGAGCTTCGCCCCGACGGTATCGCCGTCAACGCGCTGTGGCCGCGCACGGTGATCGCCACCGCGGCGATCGCGATGCTGGGCGATGTCGTGAAACCCGGGCTCTGCCGCACGCCCGAGATCCTGGCAGACTGCGCTCATGTCATCCTCGACCGCGACAGCCGGAAGCACACGGGCAATTTTTACATCGACGAGGAAGTGCTCGCTGCGGAAGGGATCACCGATCTGGACCGGTACGCCGTGGTGCCGGGCACGAGGCGATTCCTGCCCGACCTCTTCCTGGACTGACATGCGCTGCATGCGTTGGTTGCGGACGGATGATTCGGAGCGCAGAATACGCCCGCCATATATCGGATCACCCGCCGAATGAGCGAGGGATCCGCGAAGGTCTTCCAAGGAGGAGTTCGATGATTCAGCTCACCGTCAACGGCAAATCCCAAAAGGTCGATGTCGAACCCGAAATGCCCTTGTTGTGGGTGCTTCGCGACGTGCTCGACGTGAAGGGCCCCAAATTCGGCTGCGGCATCGCGCAATGCGGCGCGTGCACCGTGCACGTGAACGGAGTGCCGGTTCGCTCCTGCTCGTTCCCCGTCTCCGCCGCGGCCGGCAAGCGGATCGCGACCGTCGAAAGTCTCTCGCGGCGCGGGCGCTTGCACCCGGTGCAGAAAGCCTGGATTGATCACCAGGTGCCGCAGTGCGGTTATTGCCAGGGCGGCCAGATGCTGGTGGCTGTGGCGCTGCTCAACAAGAATCCGAATCCGACCGATCGCGATATCGACGAGGCCATGACCAACATCTGCCGCTGCGGCACGTACGCACGCATCCGCACCGCGGTCCACGCCGCGGCGAAATCCCTGAAGTCGGCGAGAGCGTGAAGGGGCGGCCATGACCAGGACATTTGCTCCCTCCCGCAGAAAATTCCTCAAGCAGTCTGCCGCGATCGGCGGCGGGCTCACGCTCGGCCTGCATGTTCCCGATGCGCTCGCGCAAAATCCCGGTTCCGGATCGGCGCTCGCCGAGATCAACGCCTGGGTGGTGGTGCGTCCGGACGACACGGTGATCATCCGCTATGCGCGCTCCGAGATGGGCCAGGGCAGCATGACCTCTGCGCCCATGCTGGTGGCTGAAGAGCTCGAATGCGACTGGAAAAATGTGCGCATCGAATACGCCTCCGCCAACGAAAGCGTCCGGCGCAAGCGCCCGTGGGGCGATATGGCGGCGGTGGGCAGCAGGACCATCCGCAATTCGCAGGAATACCTGCGAAAGGGCGGGGCCACGGCGCGCGAGATGCTGATTGCCGCCGCGGCGCAGAAGTGGAGCGTAGCTGCCGCCGAGTGCGTCGCGGCCAATGGCGTGATCACTCATACCCCGAGCGGAAAGAAAACGAGCTTCGGCACGGTGGCGAACGACGCGGCGAGGCTCGAGCCGCCGAAGGAAGTGCAACTGAAGGACCCCAAGAACTGGAAGCTCATCGGCAAATCGATGAGGCGCTTCGACATTCCCGACACGGTGATGGGCACGCAGCGCTACGGCATCGACACGCAGTTGCCCGGAATGGTCTATGCCGCGATCGCGCAGTGCCCGGTGTTCGGCGGCAAAGTGAAATCCTTCGACGCGGCGAAAGTGCAGGGCCGGCGCGGCATCATCAAAGTGCTGCCCATGGAGAGCTTCGTCGCGGTGGTCGCCGATAACTGGTGGCGCGCAAAGGAAGCGCTGAAGGACGTGTCGATCGAATGGGACGTGGGCGCCAACGGCAATGTCTCCAGCGCGAGCCTCATGGAGTTCTACCGCGGCGGACTGAACGCCCAGACGGACATTGCCGTCGCGCGGCGCGACGGCGACGTCGATCAGGGTTTCGCTTCGGCCGCGAAGGTGATCGAGGCCGAGTACTTCACGCCTTATCTCGCCCACTCGACGCTGGAGCCGATGGTCTGCACCGCGCTCATCAAGGACGGGCGCGTCGACGTGTGGACCTCCACCCAGAACGCGGAGGCTTCGCTCGCCACCGCGGCGGCGACGGCGGGCGTGCCGCTGGAAAACGTCGAAGTGCACCGCGTGCAGCTCGGCGGCGGCTTCGGCCGGCGCGGCGGCGCCCAGGATTTCGTGCGCCAGGGCGTGGCCATTGCGAAAGCGATGGAAGGCACGCCGGTGAAGATGCTCTGGACGCGGGAAGAAGACACCCAGCACGACTTCTACCGTCCCGCCAGCCTGATCCGGATGAAAGCAGGGCTCGACGCCTCGGGCAATCCGGTGGCGTGGTACTCGCGCGTCTCGTCGACGTCGATTATCGCGACGCTCCCGCGCCTGCCGCTGAAGGACGGCGTCGATCCGCAGGCCGTGGCCTCGCTCAACGACCTGCCGCACGCGATTCCCAACGTGAGGATCGAGTACGCCCAGCGCAACGCGAACGTGCCGGTGGGTTTCTGGCGCACCGTGGGCCATTCGCAGAATCCGTACGTGCGGGAGTGCTTCATGGACGAGCTGGCGAGCGCCGCCGGCAAGGATCCGCTCGAGTACCGCCGCGCGCTGCTGCAGAAATCGCCGAAAGACCTGGGCATTCTCGAAATGGTCGCCAAAGTGGCCGATTGGGGCAAGCCGCTGCCCGCCGGCGTATTCCGCGGCATCGCCGAGACCGAAGGCTACGGCAGCTATACCTCGGCAGTGGCTGAACTCTCGGTGAACGGCAAGGGCGAGGTGAAGATTCACCGTCTGGTGCTCGGCATCGATCCCGGCTACGCGGTGAATCCGGACAACATCCTGGCGCAGATGCAGGGGAGCGCCGTGTTCATGCTGACCGCCATGTTCTGGGGCGAAATCACCATCAAGGACGGGCGCGTGGAGCAGTCGAACTTCCACGACTACCGCATGATGCTCCTGCGCGAAATGCCCAAGGTCGAGATCGTGATCGCACCCTCGGGTGGATTCTGGGGCGGCGTCGGCGAGCCGGGCCAGGCGTCGATCGCGCCGGCCGTCTGCAACGCCATCTTCGCGGCCACCGGCAAGCGCATCCGCTCGCTGCCGCTGAAGAATCACGGCCTCACAATGGCTTGAACGCGCGCATTTTGATCTTTCTTTCGGCGGCGTCGGCCGCGGGCGTTTCGGCGCAGACGCCAGTCAGCTACCGCGTGGACGGCGACGAAATCCGCGCGCCGCTGACGCGCGAACCGGGCGATCCATCCCGCGGTCGAAGCATTGTGCTCAACCGCAACGAAGGCGCATGCGTCCTCTGCCATGCCGTGCCCGGCCCGGGCCCGGCTGAAAGTGAGCGCTACATGGGCAACATCGCGCCCAGCCTCGCCGGCATCGGAGCGAGGCTTTCGAGCGCGCAGCTGCGGCTGCGAGTCGTCGATTCGACCCGGGTCAATCCCGAAACGCCGATGCCGGCGTATTACCGGGTTGAAGGGCTCAACGCAGTGGCGAGCGCGTATCGGGGCAAGCCGATTCTCACTGCCCGGCAAGTCGAGGACATCGTGGCTTATCTGGAAACGCTGCGGGAGACCCGGCCATGAGCGGCGCATCGCGGGCCCCGGGGCGGCGGCGCTTTCTCGCCGCCGTCGCGGGATCGATCGCATTGCCGGCCGCTTTTCCCCGCAGCGTGCTTGCGCAGGCCGCAGCCGAAAATCCGATCGCTCCGCTCGCCCAGCTGGATCCGCTGGTGTGGGTCGTGACCAAGGGCGCGCCGGTGCGCAAGGGCAGGGTGCGGCTCGAGCTTCCGCAGCTCGCCGAAAACGGCAACTCGGTGCCGATGAAGGTCAGCGTCGACAGCCCGATGACCGCCAAAGAATATGTCAGGGCGATCCACCTGTTCTCGGAGAGGAACCCGGTGCGCAACATGGCGAGCTTCTACCTCGGCCCGCGCGCAGGCCGTGCCGAGGTGGTGTCGCGGGTGCGCCTCGCGGGCTCGCAACACGTGGTGGCGATTGCCGAGCTCTCCGACGGATCTTTCTGGGCCGGCTCGGCGGCGGTGGTCGTGACCCTGTCCGCGTGCCTTGACGAAAGCTAGGCCGTGAAAGCGAGAGCCCGACCATGACCGCGCGAGTGCAGATGCCGCGAGCGGCGAAGCGCGGCGAGGTGATCGAAGTCCGCATCCTCATCCAGCACGCGATGGAGACCGGCTACAGGCACGACGAAGTCGGACACGTGATCAAGCGCAACGTCATCAACGTCTTTTCCTGCCGTTATAACGGCGTCGAGGTGTTCCGCGCCGACCTGTCCTCGGGCATCGGGGCCAATCCGTATCTGCAGTTCTACACCGTGGCCGAGGCGAACGGGGTGTTCGAGTTCGCCTGGATCGACGACGAGGGCAAGCAGGGCCTGGAGCGGCAGTCCATCGTCGTGAGCGCATGAAGCGCGCGAGCGCCGCGGCGCTTGCGTCGCTCGCTCTCGCCGCGCTCGGCGCGCCGGCGCAGGAGCGCGGCATTGCGCTCGATCAGCTCAAATCCGGCTCCGCGTTCCTGAGCCAGGACCTGCGCGCGCTGCAAGGCGACGAGCTCGCCAATCCCGCGATGCTGTGGGTGGAGCGCGGCGAGGGGCTTTGGCGCGAGCCGGCCGGGAAAAGCGCGAAGGCCTGCGCGCGCTGCCACCAGGATGCGGGCATCAGCATGCGCGGGGTCGCCGCCCGCTACCCGCGAACCGATGCCGCGAGCGGAAAGCTCCTCAATCTCGAAGGGCGCATCAACCAGTGCCGCGTCGAGCATCAGAGCGCGGAGCCTTTGCGTTACGAGTCCGCGGAGCTGCTGTCCCTCGCCGCCTTTGTCACGCGCCAGTCATTCGGCGTTCCTGTCGGGGTGAGCGTCGAGGGCCCGGCGCGCGCGCATTTCGACGCGGGGCGCACGCTGTACTACCAGCGGCGCGGGCAGATGAACCTCTCGTGCGCTCAATGCCACGACGCCAACTGGGGAAAGAGGCTGCTGGCGGAAACCATCAGCCAGGGCCACCCCAATGCCTATCCGGTGTATCGCCTCGAATGGCAGACCACCGGTTCGCTGCAGCGGCGAATTCGCGCCTGCCTTTCCGGGATACGCGCGCAGATGCTGCCCTACGGCGCTCCGGAGTACCTCGACCTGGAATTGTTTCTCGCTTGGCGCGCGCAGGGCCTGCCGATCGAGACGCCCGGCGTCAGGCGCTAGCTTGGCAGCGCAGCGCACGATGGGAAGGATGGAGTTTGACTCTTGTTCCGAAACGCCGGGCGCAACAGTGAGGACCGAGTTTGACTCTTATTTGCGCGAAGGGTATGGTGGCGACGGATTAGCGGTAAATATCGATAAACCTGACAAGGAGAAGTTATGCAAAATTCTTTTCGAGCACTAATGGTCGCGCCTATCCTCGCGCTCGCGGCGACGATCGGTGTAGCACACGCGGCCCCACCTGTATTTTACGCCGGTGTGGACGTACTCAGGTTGACGACAAAAATCGATGATAAAACCGGCGTCCCGCCCATTGTCACTGGAAGCGCGGATGCGACAACTCTCCGCCTGAAGGGCGGTGCCCAGTTCCTGGAATGGTTGGATGCGGAGGTGCACCTTGTATTGCCACAAAGCGAAACGTACAGCACCACGGCGGGGCGTGCTAACACAGTTGAGACCAGCGTGATTGGGGTGTTTGCTAAGCCCAATATTAGTGCCGGTCCGATGAATTTTTACGCTTTACTCGGCTTTGCCCAAACGAAAATCGAGCTTGCTGGCGCGGTCCGTGGAAGCGAATCCGCTTCCGGTGTAGCGTATGGTGCCGGTGTCCAGTACGCTTTCACCAGGAATATCTCCGGATCGATTGACTATATGCAGTACCACAAGAAAAACTTCCCGCTGGCTGGCTTTTCTGGCGGTCTAGACACAACCGTAAATGCTATTGGCGTCGGCGTTGCCTACACGTTTAAGTAACCCGTAAGAATTCTTTGGCCACCCTGTATGGGCTTCCCCCGATTTCCCGGACACTTTGCTTGGCTTGCATGCTGTCTTTCAAACTCAACCGGGCTGATCTGACCTAGGGTCGAGTGCCGACGCGCTCCGACAAAAAAAGCCCGGCTGCGCGCCGGGTTTTTTTTATTTCAGCCGCGCGGAAAAAAAGGGGCACAGCGCGCCGGCCAGGCATTCCGGGTCAGGACGCGTTCTTCAGATCGAACGCCTCGGCGACGAGGCGGTACGAGGTTCGCCTGCTCTCGTAGTCTCCGGTGATGGTGATCACCATCAGCTCGTCGGCCGAGAATTTTTCTTTCAGCTCGAGCAATCGTTCGCGCACCTCGCCCGGCTCGCCGTGCACCAGGCGCGCGCGTTGCTGCTCGATATAGGCGCGCTCCTCGCCGGAGTAGCGGTAGCTCTCGGCCTCGGCCAGCGTCGGCACCGGCGCGTCGATTCCCTTCGCCATGTGCAGCCGCCGCAAATCCACGCTGGCGGCGAGGCGCTCCGCCTGCGCGCGTGTTTTCGCGCAGATCACGAACACGCACGCCAGCGACCGGGGCTGCGGCTCGCGCGCCGACGGACGGTACTGTTCGCGGTACGAGCGCATCACCGCGTCGCCGCCGTGCGCGCTGATGAAATGCGCGAACGCGAAACGCAGGCCGAGGTGCGAGGCGAGCGCGCCGCTGTAGTCGGAGGACCCGAGCAGCCAGATTTCCGGGGAGGACTCGCCCGCGGGCTGCGCCTTGACCGCCGCGAACGGGTGCGACGGCGGCAGCGTGCGGTCGAGAAAACCGGCGAGATCCTGCACCTGCTGCGGGAAGCGGTCGGCGCCGGCATACTCGCTGCCGCCCAGGGCATGCGCGGTACGAAGGTCGCCGCCCGGCGCGCGGCCGATGCCGAGGTCGATGCGCCCCGGGAACATCGCTTCCAGCATGCGGAACACTTCCGCGACCTTCAGCGGGCTGTAGTAGGGCAGGAGCACGCCGCCCGTTCCTACGCGCATTCGCGAGGTGGCGGCGGCGACGCGGCAGAGCAGGATCTCGGGGCAGGGATCGGCCAGCGCCGCGATGGCGTGGTGCTCGGCGAGCCAGTAGCGGCTGTAGCCGAGCTCTTCGGCGAATCGGGCGAGCGAGACGGTTTCGGCGATGGCTTCGGAGGGGCTGTGTCCGCTGATGACGGGCGACTGGTCCAGCACCCCCAAGCGCACGCTCATCCGCTCAATCCGGCGACATCCACATGAGCCCGCCCACAAGAAGGCAGAAGAACACCGTGAGCCAGAAGATGCCGATGACGCGCTGCTTGTCGATCGGCGTGAAACCTTCCTTTTTCTTTTTCGCCACGTGAATTTCGATCATGATCAGGATGATCCCGAGCGCAATAATTATTCCCATCCACGTCTTGATCACGGCCGGACTCCGTCAGCGTCGAAGCCCGCAGTTTACCGAAGCCGCGCCGTTCCCGCGCGCTTTATCGAGCGGACATCGTGCGGGCAATGCTCACCCCGGTTTTCCCTACCGGAGCGCCCAGCGCTGCATCGGCGCCAGCGCCAGGCTCCACAGCAACGCGAGGCCGCCCAGCGTGTAGAAGGCGGCGCGGATGCCGAACAGGTCCGTGAGCCAGCCCATCAGGATGGGCGTGGAGAAATGCGAAATGCCCCAACCCATTCCGGCGAGCGCCATCGCCGAACCCCGGTATTCTCTCGTGCTGAACGAGCTCACCAGAATCTGGAAATAGATCGTCATCACCCCCGAGCCGAGGCCGACCCCGAGGAGGAACAGCGCGACGATGAGCGGATCGGAAAACGCCGCGACCAGCCCCACCGAGGCGGCCACCAGCAGGGCCGAGACGAGAGGAACCGAGCGGTCCTCGGCGGTGCGCACGAAACCGGCGAGCGCCGCGCCTCCGGCAATCGAGCCGATTGCGCGCATTCCCACCAGCCAGCCCACGGCCTGCGGGCCGTGGCCCTGCTCGACGAGAAGGATCGGGTAGAAGGACAGGCTCAGCGAGAACGGCAGCGCGGCGATATACGCGCACATGATCCCGAAATAGACGGCGCGCCGCCGCAGCAGCATGCGGTAGGTGACGAGCATGGGAGCGGGCGCGGTCTTGCGGCCGGGCGACTCGTATCGGTATGTGAGGCCGATCGCGAACGAGACCGCGCCCAGCGCCGCGAGGATCCAGAAGCCGGGGCCGAACCCCCATGCGGCGATGATCATGCCGGCGGCGACGGTGCCGACGATTTGCCCGAGGCTGGTAACGGCATTCAGCCATCCCATCACCTTGCTGCGATCGCCGGGGATTTCGCTCGCGAGGGACCAGCTCGAGGGCCAGTAGACGGCGCGCGCCATGATCATCAGGATCTGGCCGGCGAACAGCCCCGCGAAGCTGCCCGAGAGCGCGAACACGGCGCCGGCCGCGGCGGTGGATACAAAGGCGCCCAGCGAGATGTTCATGGCGCCCAGGCGGTCGGTCCACGCACCCCCGAGGAGGTTGAACGCCATCTGCACGATCACCGGGAGCGCGATCAGGCTGCCGATAGTGAGCGCCGAAAAACCCAGCTCGCGGGCGTACAGCGGGATCAGCAGATAGGTCATGCCCAGCGCGAGGTTCCACGTGAACGAACTCGTGTAGAACGGGGCGAGAACGCGGCGGGCGAGTGAACTCATCGAAGCGGGGGCCTGCCTCGATTATGAGGGCCACGGCGTTGAGGCGGCAAATATCCCGCAGATCGGCACGGGCGTATCATCCCGCGGTGTAAGGGCCGGAGCGCCGCCGCCGACCCAATCGGTGAAATCATGAAAACGCCATCGCTCGTTCTCGCCGGCTTCATGCTGCCGGTGATTCTTCCCTGCGGCGCCCAGGCGGCGGAGTTCTCCTGTTCCGCGAAGAGCGGCGTGAACACGGCCGCGCTGGTCGAGCTCTACACCTCGGAGGGCTGCGACAGCTGCCCGCCGGCCGACCGCTGGCTGGCCTCGCTCTTCGCGCGCGGCTATGCGCCCGACCGGGTCGTGCCGCTCGCTTTGCACGTGGATTACTGGGACTACATCGGCTGGAAGGACCCTTACGCGAAAGGCGAATTCGCCGTCCGGCAGCGCAAGCTCGCGATGATGAAACGCCCGATGTTCATATACACGCCCCAGGTGATGGTGCAGGGACGGGACTTCCGCCGCTGGAGCACAGACGAATTCGCCGATACCGTGGCGCGCATCAACGCCAGGCCCGCGCGCGCGAACATCGCGTTGTCGATTCGCTCGATGATGCCGGGTGCGGTGGACGTGGAGCTTGCCGCGGAGTTGCTCGATGCCGCGGCGCAAAAGAATTCGGCGGTATACCTCGCGGCCTACGAGAACAAGCTCGCGAGCGAGGTGGCCGCCGGCGAGAACCGCGGCAAGCGGCTCGAGCATGATTTCGTCGTGCGCGAGTGGCTGGGCCCGATCGGCTTCGACCGCGGCTTGACGCTCGCGGGGAAGCGCTCGCTGCCGCTCCTGCCGAATGCGGACTTGAAGCACTCCGGCGTCGCCGCCTTCGTGCAGGACCGCTCGAGCGGCGAGGTGCTGCAGGCGTTGATGCTGCCGGCCTGCAAGAGCTAGCTCCGTACAAGAAAGCCGGGCCGTGGTGACGGAGGCGGCGCTAGAGTAGGATAGGCGCCCTTACAACAAGAACCTTCGCAGCGCCCATGGACGTTTCCCTTGCCTGGCTGATCGCCGGTTTCATCCTCGTAATCGTCGAGCTCGCGACGGGGACGTTCTTCCTGTTGGTGCTCGGCATCGCCGCTTTCGCCGGCGCCGGCGTCGGCTACGCGGGAGGCACGGACGTCTGGCAGGCGCTTGTTGCGGCGCTCGTTGCAGTCGCCGGCATAGTCTGGGTGCATCAGTACAGAAAGGCCATGGCGCCAAAGCGCATGCAGGGGCTGGATTTCGGCCAGCCGGCGAGCTTCGATTCCTGGGTCAACAAAGGCGCCGGCCAGGCGCGCGTGAAATACCGCGACGCCCTCTGGGACGCGCAGGTCGCGGGCGAAGCCGCCGGCGAGCCCGGAGAAATTCTCTACGTCACCTCAATCGATGGCAACACCCTCAAAGTTTCCAAGACGCGACCCGCCTGATCTCGCGCAGGCGGCGGAGGAAATCTCACGCTCCATAGGAGGCAGCATGCTCTTCAAAATCATCGGCGTCATCATCGCCACGGTCCTCATCTACGGGTACGAGCCGATCCATGCGCTTTGGATCCCTTTCGCCATCATCGCCCTGGCGGCCGTGTTCGTGATCGAAGGCGTGCGCGTGGTGCCGCAGCAAAATGCCTGGGTCGTGGAACGGTTCGGCAAGTTCCACGAAGTGCTCGAGCCCGGGTTCAACGTCATCATTCCCTTTTTCGACCGTGTCGCGTACCGGCATTCGCTCAAGGAAGTGCCCGCGGACGTCGCCGAGCAGGTGTGCATCACCAAGGACAACACCCAGCTCGCGGTGGACGGCCTCATCTATTACCAGGTCACCGACCCGCGCCTCGCCTCCTACGGCACCTCCGACTACGTCACCGCGATCGTTCAGCTCGCGCAGACCACGCTGCGAAGCGAAGTCGGCAAGATGGAGCTCGACCAGTCGCTGCAGAGCCGCGACGTGATCAACCGCCAGATCGTCAACGTGCTCGACGAGGCGGGCCGCTCCTGGGGCGTGAAGGTGCTGCGCTACGAGGTGAAGAACCTCACTCCGCCCGAGACCATCCTGCGCGCGATGCAGGCGCAGATCACCGCCGAGCGCGAGAAGCGCGCGCTCATCGCCAAGTCCGAGGGCGAGAAACAGCAGGAGATCAACCTCGCCGAGGGCGAGAAGCAGGCGGCGATTCTTACATCCGAGGGCCAGAAGCAATCGGCGATCAACAAGGCGCAGGGCGAGGCGACGGCGCTGCGCGTCGTCGCAGAGGCGACCGCGGCGGCGGTGAACGTCGTGGCCGAGGCGATCGGCAAGGAAGGCGGGCTGCAGGCCGCCAACCTCAAGGTGGCCGAGCTCTACATCGGTGCCCTGGGCAACCTTGCGAAGACCAACAACACCATGATCATACCGAGCAACCTCGCCGACGTGGCGAGCGTGGTCGCCTCGGCGATGACGGTGCTCGACAGGACGAAGGCCGGCGCGGCCAAGCCCGCGTGATTCTCCTCCCTCCCGATGCTTGCGTCCACGCGCTTTGCTTCGCGGCTTTCGCCGGTCTTTCGGCCGCACCGGCACTGGCGCAGAGCGCACAGGGAGCCAACCTGCCGCCCGCGAATCCCGTGGTGCTCGAGAGGAACCAGGATGGATAAAGCACCGCAAGTCAAGCTGCACTCGACC
>JBGPYQ010000051.1:0-17303 GCA_041493345.1 Gammaproteobacteria bacterium
ACGAGAAAATTCCACATCGAGCGCGCCATGATGCGCATCTCGGCCGAAACAATTTCGGGGGAATAGCGCCCGCGGAGCAGTCCCGCCGCGACCACGGCGAGCACCCCCGACACCTGCAGGGATTCGGCAAGGATATAGGCGATATACGGCACCGAGAGCGAGGTCAGCACTTCGATAAAGGCATCGCCGAGACGGCGGTGAATGAAGACGAACAACAGTCCCAGCAGAACGCCGACCACGACGCCGCCGAGCGACACGACGGCGAACTGCACGCTCGCGTCGAAAAGCGAAAAGGTCCCGGTTAGCACCGCCGCCACGGCGAATTTGTAGAGCACCAGGCCGGAGGCATCGTTGACCAGGCTCTCGCCCTCGAGCACCGTGACCACGCGCCGGGGAATGTGGAGCCGCGACAGAATCGCCGTCGCCGCCACCGCGTCGGGCGGCGAGACGATGGCCCCGAGCACGAAGGCGGCGGCCCAGGGAATGTCCGGTATCAGGAGCTTGAGCGCAGCGCCGACCGCGAGCGTGGTCGCGATCACGAGGCCGGTGGCAAACAGGCCGATGGGGCGAATGTTCGTCTTGAAATCGTGCCAGGACGTGAGCAGCGCCGCCTGATAGAGGATGGGCGGCAGGACCAGGATCAGGATGAATTCCGGGTCGAAAGGAAATTGCGGCAGCCTGGGCACGAAGCCGAGCGCCGCGCCGCCGATCACGAGCGCGATCGGATAGGGAAAATTGAAGTGCCGCGCGATCCAGCCCAGCGCAACCGCGCAAAGCAGAAGGAACAGGATTACTTGCAGCAGGTGCATGGCGCCGTGTCCCGAAAGCCAGCATTAGACCATGCGCGCCGGCCCTTGGTTTCCCGGGATGTCCTCCGGGAAAGGCGGCGCTTTGACGCGAACGCCCCTTCAGCCGAGCGCCGCGAGCTCTTCGGCGGAGAGCGCCAGGCCCGCGGCGTTCACGTTCTCTTCCAGGTGCGCGATCGAGCCGGTGCCGGGAATCGGCAGCATCGCGGGCGAATGCGCAAGCAGCCAGGCGAGCGTGACCTGCGCGGGGCTTGCGCCGTGATTCTTCGCGACTTTCTGCACTTTGCCCGGGCGCAGGCAGCTGCCGGCGCCGAGCGGATACCAGGGAAGGAAGGCGATGCCGAGCCGCGCGCACGCGGCGAGCACGTCCTCCGATGAGCGGTTCCCGAGGTTGTATTCGTTCTGCACCGAAACAATGGCCGCGATGCGGCGCGCCTCCTCCAGCTGCTTCACCGAGACGTTGGACACACCGATGTGGCGGATCTTGCCCTCGCGCTGCAACCCCGCGAGCGCGCCCACCGAATCGGCGAAGGGCACTTTCGGATCAGGCGCATGAAGCTGGTAGAGGTCGATGCGCTCCAGCTTCAGGCGCCTGAGGCTGCCTTCGAGCGCGCGGCGCAGATGCTCGGGCCGGCCGTCCTCGTCCCAGGCGTGGCGGGTCGGCCGCAGCAGGCCCCCTTTCGTGCCGATGACCAGCCCCGCCGGGTACGGATGCAGTGCCTCGGCGATCAGCGTCTCGTCCACTTCCGGGCCGTAGCTGTCCGCCGTGTCGATAAAATTCACGCCGAGCTCGACCACCCGGCGAAGCAGGCGATGCGCCCCGGCGCGGTCCCTGGGCGGGCCCCAGACGTCGGGCCCGCAGACCCGCATCGCGCCGAAGCCCATGCGCTGCACGCGCAGCTCGCCCAGTCGGATCGTGCCGGCGGCACTGGCCATGCCCGTTCGCCTTCCGCGGAATGGTTATGATGGCGCAAATGATATCCTGAAGCGTACAACTCAAGGACCCGAAACATGAGCTCTCACAACAGAGTTGCCGTCGTCACGGGCGCCGGCACCGGCATCGGACGTTCGGTCGCCCTTGCGCTTCTGAAAGACGGCTACCGCGTAGCGCTCGCCGGCCGCCGCAAGGACCGGCTCGAGCAGACGGCGAAGGATTCCGGCGCGATCGAGCGCACGCTAGCCGTGCAAACCGACGTGACCGATCAGAAATCGGTGCAGGCGCTGTTCGCGGCGACGAAAGGGAAGTTCGGGCGCCTGGACGTGCTCTTCAACAACGCTGGAATCGGCACGCCGGGCAGCATCATGCTCGAAGATCTCACGCTCGAACAATGGCAGGCGGTGGTGGACACCAACCTCACCGGCATGTTCCTGTGTACCCAGGAAGCGTTCAAGATCATGAAGAGCCAGAGCCCGCGCGGCGGGCGCATCATCAACAACGGCTCGATCTCGGCGCACGCGCCGCGGCCGAATTCGGCGCCCTACACTTCGACCAAGCACGCGGTCACCGGGCTTACCAAGTCGAGCGCGCTCGACGGCAGGAAGTACGACATCGCTTGCGGCCAGATCGACATCGGCAACGCGCGCACCGACCTCGCCGCGCGCATGGCGAACGGCGTGCCGCAGGCGAACGGCCAGATCGCGGTCGAGCCGCTGATGGACGTCGATCAGGTCGGCGCCGCGGTGCTGCACATGGCGAACCTGCCGCTGGAGACGAACGTGCAGTTCATGACCATCATGGCGACGAAGATGCCGTTCATCGGGCGCGGGTGACGCCGGTGCACGATGGCCGCCGCATGGGTACGCGCGGTTACAGAGTGTTGCACTTTCCTGTGAAACGTCGGGGCGGATGAGGCGTTTCAGATACAGGGGGCCACCGGCGCCCATGGAAATCGGCCTGCCGGATAACAGGAGGTGCCCATGAAAACCCTCGCCGGACAAACCGTGAAGCGAATTCTCGTCTTGCTGCTCTCCGTGTCGCTTGGCGTTCCGCAGACGGGCGCGCTCGCGCAGGCGAAGGCCGCGTTCACGCAGGAGCAGCTCGACCAGATGCTTGCGCCGATCGCGCTCTATCCCGACCCGCTGCTGTCGCAGATCCTGATGGCATCGACCTATCCGCTCGAGGTGGTCCAGGCCGCGCGCTGGTCCAGGACCCAGCCGGAGCTGACAGGCGACGCCGCGGTGAGGGCGGCCGAACAGCAGAACTGGGACCCGAGCGTGAAATCGCTGGTTGCGTTTCCGCAGGTCCTAGCGCAATTGGACCAGAACCTCGAGTGGACCCAGGGGCTGGGCGACGCGTTCCTCGCGCAGGAGCCGCAGGTGATGGAGACGGTGCAGAATCTGCGGCAGAAGGCGCAGGCCGCGGGCAATCTCAGGACCGACGACCGGGTCCGCGTCGTTGAACAAGGACAGGCCATCGCCGTCGAGCCGGCCGATCCGCAACTCATGTACGTGCCGTACTACGATCCGAGGATCGTGTACGGACCGTGGTGGTGGCAGGCGTATCCGCCGGTCTACTGGGCGCCCTGGCCTGGCTACTACGCCCGTCCGGGCATCTCATCGGGCTTCTACTGGGGCGTCGGCATCGGCATCTCTGCGGGCTTCTTCTTCGGCGCCGTCGACTGGCGGCAGCGCCACGTGCGCGTGGTCAACGTCAACAATTACTACTACAGCAGGGCGGTTGCCGCGAACCGGCCGGCGAGAATTGCGAGCGTCAGCCGCGCACCGGGTGCCTGGCAGCACGATCCGGCACACCGCAGGGGCCTTGCCTATCGCGATGCAGGCTTGCAGAAGCAATACGGCCGCACGAGCGCCCGGCTCGCGGAACCGCGGCGCGAAGTCCCGCGGTCCGGCGCGCCCTCGCCTGAGAAACGCGGCAACCCCGCGGCGATGCCGAATGCGCGCCGGCAAGATGGTCCCGGCGATTCGCGCGGAATAGCGCGGCCCGCGGCCGGCGCCCGGGAAGAACATCGGGTCCGCAGTCCGGAGACGCGCGGAAAAGCGCCGCCCGCGTCCGGCAGCCGCGAAGAGCATCGGGTCCGCAGTCCGGAAACGCGCGGAAAAGCGCCGCCCGCGCCCGGCAACCGCGAAGAGCATCGGGACCGCGGTCCGGAGAAACACGGCGCGCCGGGCAAAGCGCTGGGTCACGGCGACAAGCACGCCGGCTAGTCGCGATCACGCCAAATTCGACTCCGTGCGGACCCCGCGTGCCGCCGGAGAAAACTTCGATCGAGCGGCCGCGGCATATCGGCCCGCGAGAACCCGCGCGCTCTGGAACTCCCTGCCGACTAACCGGTTGGGCGAATAGCGCCCGCCGCCGCCGCAGAAGTCGCTCGGGCAAACCGAGCCATGGCCCGCCGAGAAAGGAATTTGCGTGGCGGCGGCTCGCTCAACGATAATCAGGCTGCGTTCGCTTCCAGGCGTTTTCCCTTGATCCGATTCCATTCATGACCGAAAGAACGATCCGGCGCGAAGACGAGCGCCTGCTGACGGGCAAAGGCCGCTACACCGCCGACTGGAATCTCCCCGGGCAGCTCTACGCCTGCGTGCTGCGCGCCGACCGCGCGCATGCCGATATTCTTTCGGTCGACGCCAAGGCAGCGGCCGCGCGCCCCGGCGTGCGCCTGGTGCTCACCGGCGCCGAATTCGCGCAGAGCGGATGGAAATCGCTTCCCGGCGGCGTGGCGTACGAAGGCGTCGGCGGCCAGAAAATGAAGAAGCCTTTCTGGCCGGCGCTCGCGCAGCGCAAGGTGCATTACGTCGGCCAGCCGGTGGCGCTGGTCGTCGCCGACAGCCTCGCCCAGGCGCAGGACGCGTCCGAGGAGATCGCGATCGAGTACCGCGAGCTGCCGGCGGCGGTCGGGTTCGAGGCGGCGACGCGCTCGGGCGCGCCGCAGCTGCATGAGGAAGCGCCCGGTAATCTCGCGTTCGAATACGAAACGGGCGATGCGGCGGCGGTCGATGCCGCGTTCTCGCGCGCAGTGCTGCGCAGCCGCCTTACACTGAGAAGCCAGCGTCTGGTCGGCAACCCGATCGAGCCGCGCGCTTTCCTCGCAAGCCACGATGCCGCAAGCGGCGTATTTACCGCGTACTCGCCGAGCCAGGGCCTGAACGGCATGCGCGGCCTTCTCGCCGCGGCCACGGGGCTGCCGCCTGAAAAAATCCGTGTCGTCACGCAGGACGTCGGCGGCAGCTTCGGCATCCGCAGCTTCTCCTACCCCGAGCACCTCGCGGTGATGCTCGCATCGCAGACACTCGGCCGCCCGGTGAAATGGGTGGCGATGCGCTCCGAGGTGTTCCTCTCGGACAATCACGGCCGCGGACTGACGCTCACCGGCGAGCTCGCGCTGGACCGCGACGGCAAGTTCATTGCGCTTCGCTTCGAGGACAGCGCCGACCTCGGCGCCTACGCCACGCCCTTCGGCGCGCAGATCGGCACGCGCAACATCACCGTCACCATGGGCGGGGTCTATCGCATTCCCGCGATGTACGCGCACACGCGAATCGCGTACTCGAATGCGACGCCGGTATCGGCCTACCGCGGGGCGGGACGCCCGGACATCGCCTGCTCGATCGAGCGGCTCGTCGATCACGCCGCCGCCGAGCACGGCTTCGATCCGGTCGAGCTGCGCAGAAAGAATTTCATCCCGCCCGAGGCCATGCCCTACAAAACGGCGAATGGCACGACCTACGACTGCGGCGAGTTCGCCGCCGTGATGGACAAGGCGCTCGCGCTCGCCGACTGGAACGGATTTCCCGCGCGGCGCGGGCGCTCGGCGCGCGAGGGCAGACTGCGCGGGATCGGGATTGCGACTTTCCTCGAGAGCAGCGCGCCCGGCCTCGCGGCCAAGGACCAGGTATTCGCCCGCTTCGACTCAGGTGGCGTGCTGCACTTGTATACCGTGGCGCAATC
The DNA here is from genome assembly GCA_041493345.1 of Gammaproteobacteria bacterium. GTDB lineage: Bacteria > Pseudomonadota > Gammaproteobacteria > Burkholderiales > SG8-39 > VBDM01. Next base: position 5,716 of record JBGPYQ010000051.1, read on the forward strand.
CACCGGCCAGGGACACGAGACCGCGTTCGCGCGCATCGTCTCCCAGGGTCTCGGCCTCGATGACCCCTACGCCGGCGAACGCATCCGCATCCACGAAGGCGACCCGGACCTGCAAGTCGTGGGCAACGGCACGGGCGGCTCGCGCTCGCTCTACGGCGCGGGCAGCGCCTTCAAGCTCCTGGCGCCCAAACTGATCGAGACGGCAAGACCGCACGCGGCGGCGGCGTTGGGCGCCGATGAATCGACGCTGGAGTACCGCGGCGGCGCGTTCCGCGCGGGCGGCAGGAGCATCGGCTTATTCGATCTGGCGCAGAAGATCGCCGCGCAGGCCGGCACGGGCTCGCCGCACCCCGCGCCGCATCCCATGGACTGCATCGCGGAATCCACCTCCGGCGCGACGTTCCCGAACGGCTGCCACATCGCCGAAGTCGAGATCGAGCCGGAAACCGGCGTGGTGGATATTCTCACCTACACCACCGTGGACGACGTCGGCAACGCAGTCGACCACACGAGCGTGGAAGGACAGGTACACGGTGGCGTGATGCAGGGCGTCGGACAGGCACTCGGCGAGCACGCGATCTACGACGAGAACGGACAGTTGCTCACCGGCAGTTTCATGGACTACCCGATGCCGCGCGCGGACTGGATGCGCGAGATCCGCTGCGACGAGCATGCCGTGCCGACGAAGTCGAACGCGCTCGGCGCGAAGGGTGTGGGCGAATCGGGGACATCGGGCGCGCTGCCCGCGATGATGAACGCCATTCTCCACGCCGTGCGGCCTGCGGGAGTACCGGACCTCGACATGCCGGCGACGCCGGACAGGCTGTGGCGCGCGCTGCGCAATGCGCGGAAAAATGCCGCCTGAGGCCATCCAGGCGTTTGACCGGGATCATGATCGGCTGGAAGCGTACACTTGACGATCTCTCCACTCATCGAGCCAGCGCCGGACGCACCGAGGGCGCGCTGGCCAACCGGTGAACGAAAGGGAGCGCACTTCGATATGATCCCGGAGACAGAAAGAAAGAAAATTGCCCTCCTGCTCGCCGCGCTGCTCGCAGCGTCGGCCTTCGGGTACTGGGGCTACAGCACGTACAGAAAGCGCGATCTCAAGGGGACCGTAGTGGATCTCGTAAAGGACACGAGCCTGCGGCTTCGCGACGCGCTGAACATCGAGACGGGCCCGCAATCGGCCGACCGGCCGGAGGTCGTGCGCAAGCTCGATGACCACATGCTGGAAGTGGACAAGCATCTCATGGAGCTTCGCGGCAACAGCTCATCGCCCAATCGCGCGCTGACGGATGCCGCGGACGGGTACCTGTTGACCGCGCGCCAGATCCTGCGCGAACAGGCAGCCAGCCACCGGTACCGCATCGAATTTTCGGGCAGCATGCAGGCGCTGCTGGCGCACATGCGCACCGCGAACCGGCGATCCGCGTTCTGGATCAACGAGGCGATCCGCGCGAAGGACCGCGTCGAGAAGGACTACTTCAGCTACAAGCTCGCGGTGGAGACGTTCGACCGCCTGTTGGAATCGTACCCCGATGCGCGGGCCAAGCTCGCCCTCCACGTGGACGCGGCGCTGCTGATCGAGCCCGCCCTCGCCCGCGAGGCGCGCAAGCGGGAGCTCGAGACCTCGAAGCAGGCTGCGAGCGAAATGGAGAGGGCGCGGCAGCTTGCGGCCGTTCGCTAGGGCGACGCCTCCCGGCCGCGCCCCCCTTGGCTGCCGGTATCGGCTGCGGAACCGGCGGGTCAGATTTTCCAGTATTTCATGACTTGCGTGGCCACGACCTGCTCGTAGCTCGCCGCGCCCGGGAGAAGACCGATGTTGCGCGCAAAGTCATTGAGCGCATCGGCGGTCTGCGTCGTGATCGCGGGGTCGTAGAACGGCGCATCGCGCCGGATCAGCTCGGCGATCAATTCCCTTTCGGCGGCGGGAAAATACTTTCTCGCGGCCTCCCTCGCGAGGGTCGGATCCGCTTTCAGCACGTGCTGCGCGCCGGCAATGGCGCGCACGGCGGCCGCGGCCTGCCCGGGTTGTTCGTCAATTTTCTTCTGCGTGGCGACCAGAGCGGGAAAGGTATAGTGACGCGCCCCCGGCGGCCCGTCGCCGCGGCGCGCGTCGATCACGAGGGTGCCGATGCCGCCGCGCACGGCGAGCTCCGCGCCCATGGCGTTTGCCCAGAAGCCGTCCACTTTCCCTTCTTCGAGCGCCTTTGCGGCCGCGAGGCCGAAAGAGACGCCCGCGACGGTGCTTCCGGGGACCGGGCCGAGGATCACATCGCGCTCGGGATCCATGCCGGCTTCGATCAGCATGCGTTTCAGGCCGTCCACCGGACCGGGCGCAGCGCCGATGCGCAGGCCTTTCAGCGCGCGCAGGTCGCCGCGCTTCGCGCCGATGTCCTTGCGCAGGACGAGGAACCAGTACATGTTCTGCGACAGCGCGCACAGGAGCTTGCAGCCCTGCCAGTTCCTGAATGCATAGAGCGGCGCGTGCGCCGCACCGGCCGCGAAGTCGATGTGGCCGTCGCGCAGGTTCTCGAAGGTCCGGGTGACCGGGAACACAAGCTCGATCGCCGCGGCCAGGCCTTCCTTCCTGAAAAAACCAAGCTCGACCGCGGCGATCGCCGGAAAATACGAAGGCGAAATCATGTCGGGTATGGCGATGCGAAGCGGCACGGAAACGTCCCCGGGGTTTTCCAAACTCTAAACTAGAACTTATCTCAAAATTCTCCCTCACCCCTTCCCTCTCCCGGAGGGAGAGGGAGAATCACCCTTCTCCCTTCGGGAGAAGGGCCGGGGATGAGGGGAGACGACGATACGGCATATTTTTGAGAGAACCCCTAGTAGCATGGGCCGATGCGCCGCGCGGAATTGACGCGCCGGAAAGACCCCAAACACAGCCCCGAAGGAATTCCTTACTGCGATTGATGCCGCCTACGGCGCTTCATACCGCAATAACGATGATCGAGGCGATCACATTCCCGGAGCCACGCTTACGCCGCGCAGGCCGGAAGCCTCGATGGCGCGCAGGACGACGCCCGAGCTCTTCGACTGCTCGACGAAGACGTTGACGTAGGCGAGCGCGGCCGGGCGTCCTTTGGGCAATACGAGGGTCATCTCGGCGGCCGAAAAGCGGTCCTCGAGCACGCGCGCGCCCGGCAGGCCCTTGGCCAGCCCCAGCAGCATGGTGCGGTTCTGGGCGTACGCCTGCGCCTTGCCCTGCTTGATCAGATCGAAGGCCGCCGGCTCGTTCTCCGCCGGCGTCAGCTCGGCCTGCTTGAGCGTACGCTGGAGGAAAAGCGTCGTTGCGGCCCCGCGGGCCGCGGCGATGCGAACGCCGGGCTGGTCAGCCTCGGCCACGCTGCGGATCGATGAGCCGGGCGGCACCAAGTAGGTGAGATCGACAATCATGTGCGGGGGCGCGAAATCGATGACGTTGCGCCGCGCGGGATCGAAAGCGACGACCGCGATGTCCCAGGCGCCGGTCTTCGCGTCTTCCATGAGCTTCGCCACCGCGGTGTACTCGATCGGCGCAAAGCCCACTCCGGCCCGTTCCGCCAGCGCCTTTGCGAGAATGTACGTCGTTCCCCCGAGCTCGCCCGTCGCCTTGTTCCGGGTCGCGATGACGGGATTCCCGGTGAAGAGCGCGACGCGCAACACGCCCGTGGGCGCGAGCTCAGCCCTGGGTACCGACATGTTCGTCGTTCCGGCGCAACCGGCCATCAGCGGAAAAAGGAAAACGGCGGAAATCGATGCGATCCTGAGCATGCGGCACTCTCCTTTCAGTGCGGGAACAGCGCGTTGAAATCAATCGCGGCCAGAAAAACGGTTATCGGGGGAGATTTCGTGAAAGCCCATGTTATCAGATGCGACAATGCGCGCCGCATCACGCCATCAGCGGCTTGTAGCGTATGCGCTTCGGCCTGGCCGCCTCCTCGCCGAGACGCTTGACCTTGTCGGACTCGTACTCGTGGTAGTTGCCGTTGAAGAACGTCACCTTCGATTCGCCTTCGAAGGCGAGAATGTGCGTGGCGATGCGGTCCAGAAACCAGCGGTCGTGCGAGATGACGAGCACGCTGCCGGCGAATTCGAGCAGCGCGTCCTCGAGCGCGCGCAGCGTCTCCACGTCGAGATCGTTCGAGGGCTCGTCGAGCAGCAGCACGTTGGCGCCGGCGACCAGGGTCTTGGCAAGGTGCAGCCGCCCGCGCTCGCCGCCTGAGAGCGCGCCGACTTTTTTCTGCTGGTCGGTGCCCTTGAAATTGAAGCGGCCGACGTAGGCGCGCGAGGGCATCTCGAACTTGCCCACGGTGAGGATGTCGGCGCCGCCGGAGATGGTTTCCCATACCGTCTTGTCGCCTTCGAGCGCGTCGCGCGACTGGTCGACGAAGGCCATCTTCACGGTCGGGCCGATCGTGATCTTGCCCTTGCCGGGCTTTTCCTTGCCGGTGATCATGCGGATGAGCGTGGATTTGCCCGCGCCGTTGGGCCCGATGATGCCGACGATCGCGCCGGGGGGGACCTTGAAGGACAGGTCGTCGATCAGCAGGCGGTCGCCGTAGCCCTTGCTCACGCCCTTGAACTCGATCACGGAATCGCCCAGGCGCTCAGCGACCGGGATGAAGATCTCCTGCGTCTCGTTGCGCTTCTGGTATTCGTAGGAAGAAATCTCCTCGAAACGCGCAAGGCGCGCCTTGCTCTTCACCTGCCGGCCCTTCGGGTTCTGCCGCACCCACTCCAACTCCTGCTGCATCGCCTTGATGCGCGCGGCCTCCTGCTTCGATTCGACTCGCAGGCGCTGCTCCTTCTGCTCGAGCCACGAGGAGTAGTTCCCTTGCCACGGAATTCCGTGGCCGCGGTCGAGCTCGAGGATCCACTGCGCCGCGTTGTCGAGAAAATAGCGGTCATGCGTCACCGCCACCACGGTGCCGGGAAATTTCTGCAGGAATTGCTCCAGCCATTCGACGCTTTCGGCGTCGAGATGGTTGGTGGGCTCATCGAGCAACAGGATGTCGGGCTTGGAGAGCAAGAGGCGGCACAGCGCCACGCGGCGCTTCTCGCCGCCAGAAAGCGGGCCGACTTTCGCGTCCCAGGGCGGCAGGCGCAGCGCGTCGGCGGCGACGTCCATCTGCAGGTCGGTGCTGTCGGAGTGCGTGGCATTGACTATCGCCTCGAGCTCGGCCTGCTCGGCGGCGAGCTTTTCGAAATCGGCATCGGGCTCGCCATAGGCCGCATAAATCCCGTCCAGGCGCTTTTTCGCCGCAAACATGTCGCCCAGGCCCTCCTCCACCGACTCGCGCACGGTCTTGCCGGCGTCGAGCTGCGGTTCCTGCGGCAGGTAGCCGATCTTCATGTTGGGCATGGAGACGATTTCGCCTTCGAAGTCCTTGTCAACGCCCGCCAAGATTTTCAGCACGCTCGACTTGCCCGCGCCGTTCAGACCGAGTACGCCGATCTTCGCGCCAGGGAAAAAATTGAGCGAGATGTTCTTGAGGATGTGGCGCTTCGGCGGCACGATCTTGCCGACCCGGCGCAGGGTGTAGACGTATTGGGCCATGGGCGTTTTTCGGAAAGGGCGAACTTTACCGCGTCGGCAGAGCCTCCGCCAGCAATCCCGGTGTTACCCATGTCCCTGGACTAAGATGTTGCTTTCACGAGAGATGCCAATTCAGATTTTGCTCTGCAAACCTCGTCCAGATCACAGCCAGCGTGAAAACACCGGTCAGGAACGCGGCGAAGCGCAACGGTACGTAGTTGAAGCCGATATAGATGAAGGCATGCACATAGCGGGTGATGACGAAAACCCATGCCAATGAAACCTGGACGGCGTCGAATCTGCCTGTGGTCAGCATGAGCAGGCATACGACATAGAACAGGACCGGAAGCTCCAGGAGGTTCATATACGTGCGGGCAGGACGTTCGACCCATTCGGCCGGCGTGTCGGCGGTGAAAGTCCGGAAGTAACGCCCGGAAGCCGTTCCGCGGATGAGTGCAACATTCCGGTACACGACCATTGTGAGACACACAATGGCGGTGAGGACAACGAGCGCAACCACGGGTTGGATCAGAGCCGCGGCCGCACCCTGAACAATTTGGGCAGACGCAGACGTCGTCCGTACAACCGCCACCAGCACTGCGACGAAGGCTGCAAGGATCACTCCGACCAGCAGGTACGTTGCACCGATAGTATTGGTACGCATCCGGATTCCCCCTATTGAGGCTCAGCGACTACTTGTTGACGACGATCTTGCCGACCATCCCCACTTCGAAGTGTTCGAGACATCCTGCTAGCGCATCATCATAATCGCCGCCATGATCGCGACCATAACCGTCACCATGATGATAACCATCAGAGGGCTCCTGATCATGTGTCGAAGCATGCCGAACCTGGTACCTTCCGGCAGCAAATCCATGCCGCACTTCGGGCACTTTCCGGAGTTCGGCTGACGAACTTCCGGATGCATGGGGCAATGATAGAGTTTCCCGGCATTTTGGCTTTGATTCATTTGACGTCACTCCCCGAATTGATTATGTTCCCTCTGCCTCTAACGCTCCGGCACGACCACGATGAAGCAACTGCCCTGCCCGCTCTGCAGCGCGCAGCGTGCCTCGCCCCCGTGCCGCCGCGCAATCTGCCGCACCAGCGCAAGCCCCAGCCCCGCGCCCGCGATCTCTTTGGTTCCCGTGTGACGGTAAAACGGGTCGAACACGCGCTCGCGCTCGGCCTCGGGAACGCCCGGGCCGTGGTCGCAGACGGCCAGTTCCGCGCTGCCTCCGGCGCGGGAGAGGCGTACTCGGATCGGCGGAGCGCCGTGGCGTTTTGCATTTTCGAGAAGATTGCGGATCATCCGGCGCAATAGCCGCGGATCGCCGCGCACCGCAACCGGCTCGCCGTCGAGCTCCGTGTTTTCGTAACGCGCGCATTCTTCTGCGGCGAGCGCGAGCAGGTCCACCTCTTCGTCGGTATCCAGTTCTTTCACGGCGTCAAGGCGGCTGGCGAGCAGGATCTCGTCGATCAGCGCGTTGAGCTCCGCGATGTCCTGCTCGAGCCCGGCTTTGCGCACTGGGTCGGCGCTCTCCTTCATCAGTTCCACCGCCATGCAGATGCGGGCGAGCGGCGTGCGCAGCTCGTGCGAAGCGTTGGCGAGAAGCGTCCTGTGCGCGCCGACCAGCTCCTCGATGCGGCCGGCGGCCCGGTTGAAGCTCTTGGCGAGCCGCGCCACCTCGTCGCTGCCCTCGACCCTGACGCGCGCGGAAAGCTCGCCGGCGCCGAGCGATTCGACGCCCGCCTGCAGGCGCTCCAGGCGCGAAGTCAGCCGGCGCGCCACCGGATAGGCGCCGACACCGACCGCGAGCGCAAGCAGCGCCAGCGCGAGGAACAACCCGTAAGGCGTATGCCGGTGACCGTGCGGCGCGCGCGCCTCGATCCACCTGCCGTCGGGCAGGCGCACCGCCCAGGCCGGGCCGCCCCAGCGACGTATCCAACCGCCGCGCTCACGGCCTGCCTCGGGCGCGGGCAACGGCTCGCCCACCGCGGCGAGAAGAGAGCGGTCCGGGGCGAAGAGCGCGATGTCGGCGCGCAGGTTGGCGGCGAGCTTCTCGAGCGCCGCCTGCTGCTCGGTCTTTGGTGCGTCGGCGGGCGGCAACGCATTTTGCGCAAGCGTCGCCTCCACTTCGTAGGCCTGGCTCCATGGGCCGACCCCGCCGAACGCTTGCCAGAGCAAGCCCGCGGCGAGAGCAAACACGGCGAGACTCGCGAGCACGGCGAAATAGATGCGAACGTAGAGCTTGCGCATCCCGCCCTCGATCAGTCCTGCGCCCTGGCGAAGACATAGCCGGCGCCGCGCACGGTGACGATGCGCCGCGGCTTCTTCGGGTCGTCCTCGATTGCCGCGCGGATGCGCGACACGTGCACGTCGATCGAGCGGTCAAAAGCCTCCAGAGGCTCGCCCTTCACAAGGTCCATCAAGGACTCGCGCGACAGCACCCGGCCGGAGTTCTCGGCGAGCGCGAGAAGCAGCGCGAACTGGTAAGCGGTGAGCGAGCGCGCCTCGCCGTCCACATGCACGGCGCGCGCGTCGCGATCGATCTCCAGGCGCCCGAAGCGCAGTGGCTTCGAAACGGTGTTCCTGCCCTTGCCGCGCCGCAGGATCGCGCGCAGGCGCGCCAGCAGCTCGCGCGGCTGGAAAGGCTTCGGCAGATAGTCGTCGGCGCCGATTTCCAGCCCGACGATGCGGTCGGCGGCGTCGCCCCGGGCGGTCAGCATCAGCACGGGTGTTTCATGCTTCGCGCGCAGCTCGCGGCACACATCGAGCCCGTCCATGTCGGGCAGCATCAGGTCGAGCACCACCGCGTCGAAGGGCTCGCGCGCGAGCCGCTCGAGCCCCGCGCGGCCGGCGCCGGCGATCGAAACGCGAAACCCCGCCTCGCCGAGGTACTCCGACACCATCTCGGCGAACCGGGGATCGTCTTCGATCAGGAGAATGCGTTCGGCCATGCCTGCCTAAAACCACCGTCGGGTTCCCGCACGATACGCACTGTAAGCGTCGCCGAATTGCGCCGCAAGCTGACGCTCACCGAGCTCAGCTATGCCGCCATCCGTGGCGGTGTTTCTCGACGCGCGCCGCGAGCTCCCTGCGCTGGCCGGGAGTGAGCACTTCGGCCGCGTCGGCGAGGGATTGCGCGATTCGCCGGGACGCCTGCTCGGCGAGCTGAAGCTGCTCGGCGCGCAGCGCCTCGATCGCACCGCGGTCGATCGTGTCGCCCGTGAGCAGCTCGATCGCCTGCTTGCGCGCGGCCCGCATTTTCTCTCGCAGCGGCAGCAGATCCTTAGCCGCCTGCTTCACGATCGGAGCGAGCCTCTGCTTCTGCTCGTCGGTAGCGTCGATCTCGACGTACAGGTGCCTGAGCATGCGCTCGAGGTGCTCGTCCACCGCGGCGGGGTCGAGCGCGCCGGCCGCGAAACCGCCGCGGTGCCAGCCGCCGTGCGCGAAAGCTTTGATCCCCACGCCGGCGGCGATGCCGCCGATCAGCGTGGCGATCGCCGCGCGCTTGAAGAAGCGACGGCGTTTCCCGGTATTCCGGTCCTGGTTTTCCATGATTCGTCCTTTCCTGGGTTATGGGGAACGTCTCCCCTGGGAGAGGAGTCTCGCAGCCGCGGGTAAGCGGGATTTGTCCGGCGAGTAAAGTTATGTAAAGCTGCCGGCGGTCACGATCTCGTCCCATCGACGAAAGAAGAAATGCCGGAGCTGCCTGACATAGTCGTGTACATCGAGCACCTCGAGGCGAGCCTTATCGGGCAAAGGCTCGAGCGCGTGCGGCTCATGAATCCCTTCGTGCTGCGCAGCGTGACCCCGTCGATCCCGGCGGCCGAAGGCAGGAAAGTCGAAGGCGCACGCAGAATGGGCAAGCGCATCGTGATCGCGCTAGAGGGTACGCTGTTTCTCGTGCTGCACCTCATGGTTGCCGGGCGGCTGCGCTGGGTCAGCAGGGAGGCAAAGCCGCCGGGGCGAATCTCGCTGGCAGCATTTGAATTCACGGACGGCACGCTGGTGTTCACCGAAGCGGGCACCAAGCGGCGCGCCTCGCTCCACGTCGTCGAGGGCGAGGCGGCGCTTGCGGCGATGGACCCCGGCGGGCTCGAAGTGCTGCAGGCCGGTCTCGAGGAATTCGCCGCGCGGCTCAGGCAGGACCGGCACACGCTCAAGCGCGCGCTCACCGATCCGCACCTGTTCAGCGGTATCGGCAACGCCTATTCGGACGAGATCCTGCACCGCGCGAAGCTTTCCCCTTTCGCGCAGACCGTGTCGCTTTCCGAGGAGGACGTCAGGCGGCTCTACGCTGCCGCGCGCGCGACGCTCGCCGAATGGACCGAGCGGCTGCGCCGGGAGGCGGGCGCGGATTTTCCGGAGAAAGTCACCGCCTTTCGCGAAGGCATGGCAGTGCATGGGCGCTATCGCAAGCCCTGCCCGGTGTGCGGCGCGCCGGTGCAGCGCATCGTGTACGCGGAAAACGAAACCAATTACTGCGCGCGCTGCCAGACCGGGGGCAAGGTGCTCGCCGACCGCGTGCTTTCGCGCCTGCTCAAGGCGAGCTGGCCGCGCTCGATCGACGAGCTCGAATAGCTACTTCCCGCGGTGTCAGGTTTCGGGCGTGCCGGAGGCACCAAGCCTCGCCATCACGCCCGCGACGATGCGGTCGCAGCGCGCTCCGGCAAAAGCGAATGCGTCGCCATAGGCGATGTCGATTTCCTTCGAGAGCGCCTCGCGCAGCAGGCCCCTCGCGCGGAAGAAACGCGAGCGCACCGTCGCCTCCGGGATGGCGAGCGCAGCGGCGGTTTCCTCGACGGAGAGCTCCTCCAGCGCGCGCAGCACGAAAACGGTCCGGAATGCGTCGGGCAGCTCGTCGATTTTCGCCTCGAGCAGCCGGCGAGTCTGTGCGCGCCGGGCGGCGTGCTCGGGCTGCTCCGGCACGGAATCGTTCATGGTCCCCTCCATGGCTTCGCTGTCCTCCTGCGTCTCGCCGCTCAGTTGGATGACTTCAGCCCCGCGGCTGCGTTTGCGCAGTCGCGCGATCGCCTCGTTCGCGACGATGCGAACCAGCCACGTGGACAGCTTCGCGTCGCCGCGGAACCTGCTCATGCCCCGGTACGCAAGCAGATACGCTTCCTGTACCGCGTCCTCGGCCTCGGCGTCGTCCTTGAGGATGCTGCGCGCCGTGCGGTAGAGCCTCTGGTTGTGTCGGCGCATCAGCAGCTCGAAGGCATCCTGCCCGCCGGCCGCGATGTGCTGCGCCAGTTCGAGGTCGGACAACTTGCTGGAAACAATCGCGGCAGTCGCGGTATGCATATGCGCCTCTTGCTGCTCTTTACGCCAGGTTCACGCTATTGGATGCGGATTGTGCCCGCCGCGTTCCCGGCCCGCCCGCTTGCCCCTGCACGCGGCGCGGGAAAGACATTCACCGACTGCAGACAGGCGGCATGCTGCAACGCCGCTCCCCCGTCGCGCATGAATCAGCTGTGGATGATGACGCCGATCACGATGGCCGCGTCGAGCAGGACCCAGCCGACGCAGGCAAGATAAATCGTCTTGTCGCGCTTTTGAAGCCCATAGACGAACCACAGGCATGCGGAAATGAGATACGAGACCCATGAAATGAGCGAGACACCGCCGGCGTCACGCGCCGACCCAAATAGCAAGCACCTGTGGCACCGTCATGAGCATGGTGAACACGGAAAGACCCCTCAGAACTTTTTCCAGACCGCTCACCGGTTGCGGACTGTGCGGCCCGGTAACGCAGGAAACGTCGGCAGGAAGCATTGTCATGGCGTCGCTCCTTATGGTTTGCGTTTGCTCCTTGAATATTGCCCGCCTGAATTCAAAGAGAACAAAACAAACGGGGCACTCGAGGGACTGTCGGTCCCTCGTGCCCCGCGTGTCATTATCTACAGAGACTTCAAGTACTCGATCAGCTCGCCTTTTTCCTGGTCGGTGAGGCCGAGCCTGAAATTGCGGTTGTAGTGCTCGACGACGTCCTTTAGCGTGGCAAAGCGGCCGTCGTGGTAGAAGCCGCCCTTCTGGTGTGTCCAGAGT
>JBGPYQ010000254.1:0-4263 GCA_041493345.1 Gammaproteobacteria bacterium
GACGGGGTGGAAACACCGCTCGATCTCCACCGGCGCGGCCCATGCGCGTAGTCGTACTGGGCGGCTACGGAAACTTCGGCGCCCGCATCTGCCGGGCGCTGGCCGGCCATCCCGGAATCGAGGTGGTCGCCGCCGGTCGCGCTCCCGATCGAAGCTCGCGAAATGCCCACCTTGATTCGCGAATTCTCCGGGCCCAGCTCGACCTCGCCTCACGGGGCTTTGCCGCGGGACTGAAAAGCCTCTCCCCGAATATCGTGATCCACTGTGCCGGGCCGTTCCAGGGCCAGGACTATCGCGTGGTCGCGGCGGCGATCTCGGCGGGCGCGCATTACATCGATATGGCCGATGACCGCGACTTCGTCGCGCGCTTCGCCAAGCGCGTCGATCCGGCGGCGCGCGCAGCCGGGCTGCTGGCAGTCTCGGGAGCGAGCACGTTGCCCGCGCTTTCTTCAGCAGTGATCGACAGCATCGCCGCACGCTTGCGCTCGGTCGAGGAAATCCGGATCGCCATTGCTCCGGGGCAGCGCACCCGGCGCGGGGCGGCGACAATGACCGCCGCAATCAGCTATGCCGGAAAACGATTCAAGTGGCTGCGCGGCGGCGTATGGGCCGACGCCTGGGGCTGGCAGGAGCTTCGCCGGGCGCGCTTCGCCCGGCTGGGTGCGCGCTGGGCGGCGGCCTGCGATGTGCCCGATCTGGCGCTGTTTCCGGAGCGGTATCCGGGCGTGCAGACGGTCGAATATCGCGCGGCGCTCGAAGTCGGAATTCAGCATCTTTTCCTCTGGATTGCGACCGCGCTTTACCGGGCGGGCGCGCCCCCGCCTATCGAGCGCTGGGCCCGACCCTTGAATAGATTGGCCTCGCTGCTCGAAGTTTTCGGAAGCGATCGCGGCGGGATGATGGTCAGCCTCGTGGGCACCCGGGCCGACGCAAGCAGGGCGCGCATCGAGTGGCACCTGACGGCTTACGCCGGCGACGGCGCGGAGATTCCCTGCATGGCCGCCGTGCTGATGACGCGCAAAATCGCGCGCGGCGAGATCTCGGCGCGCGGGGCATTTCCCTGCATGGGATTTCTCACGCTCGCGGATTTCGAGCGGGAATTCGCGCTACGGCGCATCACGACCGTTCTCAAGGAGGGCGACGCGTAGTCGAGCGTCAGGTGCGACTCCTTGCCGACGCTTATAATTCAGGCCCGTTTCACATGACTGCTGGAGTTCGAGGAGCACCGATGAAAAATCACGTCAACGATTCCCGCCGCCGCTTCCTGCGCGCCATGGCCGCGGCAGCGGCGGCCGCGCCTGCCGGCACCTTCGCGCAGGGCCTGTCGAAACGCCCGGTGCGGATCATCGTTCCGTTCACTCCGGCGGCCGGTCCCGACATCGTCGCGCGCCTGCTCGCGCCGAAGCTGCAGTCGCGCTGGGACCAGCCGTTCTTCGTGGAGAACCGCCCGGGCGCATCGGGCACCATCGGCACCGAGATGGTGGTCAAGGCGCCGGCCGACGGCCACACCATCATGGTCGGCCCGGCTTCCATCGTGACCGCGCCGCACTTGTACTCGAAGATTGCCTACAACGTAGTGAAGGATCTGACCCCGGTCACGAGCATCGGCTCGACGAGCCTTGCCCTGGTCGTGCACAAATCGGTTCCGGTCAATACGGCGCAGGAGTTCATCGCCTGGGTGAAGTCGCAGCCCGGCAAGCTCAACTACGGTTCGCCCGGGAACGGCACGCACCATCACCTGTGCATGGAGCTCCTCAAGCTCTCGGCGGGAATCGATATCGTTCACGTGCCCTACAAGGGCTCGGCGCAGGCCGAAAACGATCTGATCGCGGGCGTGGTCCCCGCCATGTTCCTTCCGATCCATGTCGCATTGCCGAAGATCAGGGCCGGTCAGATCAAGGTGCTGGGCGAGAGCCTGAAGGAGCGCCATCCGTTGTTTCCCGACATTCCCTCGCTGCATGAGCAGGGCGTCACCGGCTACGACGTGGATCTCTGGATCGGCGTGTGGGCGCCGCCGGGACTGCCCGCCGACATACTCTCCAAGTACAACTCCGAGATCCGCGCCGTCGTGGCCGAGCCCGAAATGCGCAACCAGCTCGCCAGCCAGGGCCTGGTGCCGAACACCGGCACGCCCGAGCAGTTCGCGAAGCTCGTGAAGGACGACTACGACAAGTGGGGGAAAATAATCCGCCAGGCGAAGATCGCGCCGGACTGACGCGAATGAAGACGCTCGAGACGGTGGGGCTCCTTGGCCTGGGCAAGATGGGATGCCCCATAGCCAGGCATCTGCTTGCGCATGGTTTCAAGGTGATCGGCTACGATCCGGTCGCGCAGGCGTGCGGGAACGCCCAGGCGCACGGCGCCCGGATCGCGGCATCGCCGCGCGAGCTCGCGCAGGCGAGCGAGCTCGTCATCATCGTGGTCGGCTTCGAGAGCGAGGTCGAGGACGTCGTGTTCGGAAAGGACGGCGTGCTCGCCGGAGCGAAACCGGGACTGATCGTCGCGCTCGGCTCGACGGTTGCGCCGCGCTACTCGAAGCGCCTGGCCGGCCGGCTTGCGGAACGCAAGCTTGTGCTTCTCGATATCCCGCTCGCCCGCGGCGAAGCGGCGGCGGTGGCCGGGACGCTGCTCATATACGGGGCGGGCGCGGAGCAGGCGTTCGAGGCGTGCCGGCCCGCGTTCAGCGCTTTTGCCTCCGATATTTTCCATCTCGGCCCGGCCGGGGCGGGGCAGGTCGGAAAGATGGTCAACAACCTGATCCTGTGGGCTTGCACGGCCGCAAACGACGAGGGCCTGCGGCTCGGGGCGGCGCTCGGCGTGGATTCGGAACGATTGCAGGCGGCGCTGCATCACGGCAGCGCCCAGAACTGGGCGATGGATGCGCGAGCTGAGCGTAGCGGCATGCCCTGGGCCGAGAAGGACATGAACATCGTGCTGCAGGAAGCGGATCTGGCAAGGCTGAGCCTGCCGCTGTGCGGCGCGGTGAAGGAAACGATCAAGGGCCTGAAAATCCGCATGGGGCTTGGCATGCCCGAGGTTCCCGGCGGGTGAGTGACTCCTGCGTTTATTCCCGTGGTTTGACACCCCATTGCAGGGGGGCGGACAATGGAAAAGCCAATAATGGCTTTCAGCCGGCGGCTTCAGGAGAGGAGCATATTCAGTGCCCTATAACAACAATCAAGTCTGGCAGTTACTCGTCCAGTTCCTCCTCACGTGCGTCCTTGTCTTCGGGGTCGTCGGCTTTGCGGTGGGCGTCGGCCTGCTCGTGTCCAGTTCGAGGACGATCCGGTTTTTCCACGCAACGAATCGCTGGGTGTCCACTCGAAGTGCGCTGAAGACGATGGAGATATCGCGGGACACGGAACATTTTGCGCACAAATACCGGCGTTGGGTCGGGGCAGCCTTCATCGCCGGCGGAGCCTATTCGATCGTAGGACTGGCCGGGTGGTTCGACGCGGCTGCGGTCGGTGCGATGCTCGGCAAGGGTGCGGCGATTCCCCTCGTCGCGACGGTCGCCCAGAGCGTGCGATGGATACTGATCGCAGGCAGCCTGTTCGGCGTCGCCATCGGAATCACGCTCTGCTTTTATCCCGGCGTCCTGGGCATCCTCGAGAAACTTTTAAACCAGTGGATATCGTCACGCCGCATGGTCTACGGCTGGGATGACATGAATCTGACGCTCGACCATCTGATCGAGGCCCATCCCCGGCCTTCCGGGTGGATCCTCTCGTGTGTTGCGCTGGGCGTGGTGGCCTATTCCCTGGCCGTGCTGTTAGCACGCTGACGGCCGGCTTGATCCGGGCATTGCCGGTTTTCGCGGCGGCGCAGCGCCCGCACGATGCAAGCCCATGAATGCCAAGACGGTAGCGATCCTGGAGAGCAGGCTCGGCAGCCAGCTGGCCGAACTCATTGAAAAGCGCGGAGGGCGGCCCCTGTCCGCGCCCGCGCTGGCCGAGGTGCCCGACGTGGACCTCGCCATGATCGCAAGGCTCATCGGAGAGTTCGAGGCCAGCCCGGCAAAGGCCGCAATTTTCCAGACCGGCGTGGGCACGCAGGCGCTTTTCCGCGCGACCGATTCGCTGGGCCTGAGCGTAAAATTCTTCGGCCTGCTCGCGCAATACATTGTCGTGGCGCGTGGGCCGAAGCCGACCGCGGCGCTGCGCGCGCGCAACGTGCGCATCGACCGCAGCGCGAGGGAGCCTTTTACCACCGTGGAAGTTCTGGAGTCGCTGCGGGACGATCCGGTGCGCGGCGAGCGCGTAA
>JBGPYQ010000147.1:0-8349 GCA_041493345.1 Gammaproteobacteria bacterium
CCCTTCAAGACCTTAAGGCGCCGTCACCCCCGCTTGGATCGTCGACGCCGCCTGCGCAGCGGCGCGCTCCGGGTCGCTGCCGGGGATCCGCTGACGGCGCTCATGAAACACCTGCTTGCGTTGCGCTTCGGCGCTCGCAAATCGGGTCAGAACGCCTGAATGCGCTCCGTGACGACGGGCGTCTGGGCCTGCTCTTTTGCGCCCGCGGAGGGTAGGGTATCCGCTTGCGGTTCCCTCGCTTGCGCGGGCGAGGCCTCGTCTACGCCAGGGGCCTGAGTCGCGCTGACGAGGGCGGCCAGCGATATCCATCCCAGGACCAGCAGCAAGAACAACGCCGTCAGAAATACCGCGTAAGTGCGCTTGGATTGTTCATCCGCGCGCGGAGCGGATCCGGGCGTGTCCAGACTCGACGTGAAGCGGTTTTCGTTGGCGGTCATGGGCTCTCCTTTGCTCAGGTGGCGCCGGGCATCCGCTTCCGGCGATACGGCAGAAGCTGATCCGCCACCGTGAAAAGGCATTCTCCGGAGGCAAACCGCTCCGTTCAATACAGCGGAAGCGCTACACCCAAAGGGATAGGGCAACGCGATGGATTTCCTGGAGAATCAGCAATGGCGCGGGTTTCAGGAGAGGTGTTTCGGTTTATCCTGGGCAGGATTTGTAATAGACTAGCCTATGAGGAAAGTCATATGACCCGGCGTTTCCCGCTCCTGGCGCCATAGATTGGAGAATGGTCTTGAAAATCCTCGTCGTCGATGATCATCCGCTGATAGTCGAAGCGCTGCGCCACGTGCTGACTGTTCTCGACAGCAAGGTCGAAATGATCGAAGCGAAAAACGGCGCTGAAGCCATCGCGGCAACCGACAGCAATACCGATCTTGATCTTGTGCTGCTCGACCTCGCACTGCCGGATGTGGACGGTTTCGAGGCACTCACGCAACTGCGCGAAAGGCATCCCGGCCTTCCGGTCGTCGTGCTGTCGGCGTCCGAGCAGCCCGACGTTGTGACGCGCGCGATCGACGGCGGAGCGATGGGGTTCATTCCCAAGACATCGTCGAATCAACTGTTCCTCAATGCGCTGCGCGTGGTCTTGTGCGGCGGCGTGTATTTGCCGGCGGAGGTATTGCGTCGTCACCCGGGCATCCCGGAGCCGGCGCTGCTGCGCGTCGAAAAAGCGGGCAGCCGCGGTGAAGCGTTGTCGCCGCACGATATCGGCCTTACCGCGCGTCAGGCCGAAGTGCTGGCGTTGATGGTGCAAGGCAAACCCAACAAGCTCATTTGCCGCGATCTCAACCTCGCGGAAGGGACGGTGAAGATACACGTTACCGCGGTTCTCAAAGCGCTCAACGTATCGAAC
Organism: Gammaproteobacteria bacterium; assembly: GCA_041493345.1. Lineage (GTDB taxonomy): Bacteria > Pseudomonadota > Gammaproteobacteria > Burkholderiales > SG8-39 > VBDM01. The sequence continues at coordinate 1,355 of JBGPYQ010000147.1, forward strand.
CGTACGCAAGCGGTCATCGCCGTAGGCAAGCTCGGCCTCAAGCTTTCCGGGCTGTAGGCCGATGCCCGCATTCTCCCTGCACCCGGCCCAGCCGGTCGCCGCGGGAGGGCGCTATGCGCGCCAGATCCGCGCCGAACAGGTACGGTCGATTTTCGTGCACGCTCCGGCAACCGCGATCGGTTCCCTGATTGCGGGCGCGGTACTGCTCGCCTCGATGTGGAACTACGTCTCCAAACTGGTGTTGATCGGATGGATGACATTGGCGTGCCTGCACCAGGGACTGCGGCTTTTTCACTACCACCGCTACATGAAGGCGACCCCCGTGGACCGCGAGCACGAGCGCTGGGGGCACATCTACACCGTGTCCACGGCTGTCGCGGGCGTGATCTGGGGCTCTGCCGGCGTGCTGATGTTCGTGCCCGGCTCGGTGGCTCAACAGGCGATTCTGGCATTGATCCTGTTCGGCCTCGCCATCATGGCGATGATTTCCCTGACGGCTTACGCACCGGCGTTTTACGTGCTGATACCGCTGCTGCTTGCGCCATTCCTCGTGCGGCAGGTGTTCGACGCCGGACCCGATCACCTCTATCTCGCGGCGCTCGGTTCGATCGTCCTGGTCGTTTCGCTTGAATTTGGCCGAAACGTCAATCGCATAATCGCGGAGGCCATCCAGAAGCGCTTCGAAAATCTCGACTTGATTGAAGAACTTTCCCGCCAGAAAGCGGTTGCCGACCAGGCGCGCCAGGAAGCCGAAACCGCCAATCGCTCGAAAACCCAGTTCTTCGCCGCCGCCAGTCACGACCTGCGCCAGCCCTTGCACGCAATGGGGCTGTTCGCCGGTGCGCTGCACGAAAAGATCAAGGACCCGGAAATGCTCCATGTCGTGAACAGCATTAATGCCGCGGTCGACGCTCTCGAAGGATTGTTCAATGAACTGCTTGATATTTCCAAGATCGACTCAGGCATCATCACGCCAAACCTCACGGACTTCGCCCTGGCAACGGTACTCGACCGCCTGCGTGCCGACTTCGAGCCCGAGTCGCGGGAGAAAGGGCTGCGGCTCGTTGTCGCGGGCAGCAAGCGCTTCGTATACAGCGATCCGATTCTGCTCGAGCGCATCCTGCGCAATCTGATGAGCAATGCGCTGCGCTACACGTCAAAAGGCGGCGTCGTGGTCGGCTGCCGCTGGCGTCGCGACCGGGTTCGCATAGAAGTGTGGGACAGCGGCCTGGGAATTCCGCAGGAGCAGCAGGAAAAGGTATTCGAGGAGTTCTACCAGATCGGCAACCCGCAGCGCGGCAGCAAGAAGGGGCTCGGGCTGGGCCTTTCGATCGTGCGCCGGCTTGCCGCGCTGCTCGGCTATCAGATTGAGCTGCGATCGCAGCCGGGGCGGGGCACCCGCTTTGCCTTCGATGTCCGGCTTGGCACAGTACCGTTTGAGAAACCGGCCGCACAGCAAAGTGCGCCTGCGCCGGTTTCGGATCTGTCCGAACGCCTGATCGTGGTGATCGACGATGAAGCCGCGATCGTCGACGGCATGCGCGTACTGCTTCAGGGCTGGGGCGCGAAGGTGATCGGATCATCAATCGGCGACGACGTCGTCGCCGCGGTCGTGCAGCACGGCCGCATGCCCGATCTGATTATTGCCGACTATAGGCTTGGCGCCGGCATCGTCGGCACAGCCGTGATTGACCGTCTGCGGCAGGAGCTTGACCCGGAAATTCCCGCGATTCTCGTCACCGGCAGTATCGCACCGGATCATATCCTGGAGGCCGCCGCGCAGCGCTTCGACCTGCTGCTCAAGCCGGTGCAACCAGCCAAGCTCAGGGCCATGATCGACGCCAAGCTGCGCCCATCGCCGGGCTGATCGATTCAGGCCCGCTGCGGACCGGGTGCGGTTTCTTCGGCCAGGTCCGGCTCCGCGCATAACCGCAGAATCTCGGTCCGCGTTCGATCGCGAAGACCAAGCTGGGCTCGGCCAGGCACGGCAATTTCAGCGCCCACATTTAGGTCGGAAACTAGGGCAACATCGAACACACGCGACGCTCCGCATGAGCGACGGCGCGGCGCGCTTCGAGTCGACTCGCGCGCGGGGAGTTCCATGGCAATATCCGGCAAGCACTCGTGGATCGAAAACTCAGACGTCTTCTCGCTGTTTCCCACCTTGGCATGGAAAATCCAGCTTCGAGCCGAGGTGCACCAGCCGATCGACGCGAGCGCACTCGGGCTGCTGCACTTGCTGCGGCAGGGGCTGCCCGAGTTGAAGACCGGCGAAGCCTGGCAGTCGGGCCATGCCCTGCACAAGCGGGAGGAATTGCGTGAGCTTTGCGACTGCGTCAGCCGCGCGGCGGCCAGCGTGCTGCAGTTCCTGAAAATCGGCGATGAAGCGCTTCAAATCACCGGCTGCTGGGCGAACATGTATGCACCGGGCGCCGCGCACCGCGCCCACAGCCACCCCAACAATTATCTGAGCGCCGTGTACTACGTGCGCACCTCACCCGGCGCGGACACCATCAACTTGCACGACCCGCGCAGCCAGGCCGCGGTCATCCGGCCACCGGTCACGGAGCTCACTGGCGCCAACACTGATCAAGTCGTAGTACGGGTTAGAAACGGCACGCTGCTCGTTTTTCCTTCGTATCTTTACCACTCCGTCGATGCCAACGCCAGCGGCGAGACCCGCGTAAGCGTGAGCTTCAACCTGATGTTTTCCGCGTTCACGGCAGCGTTGAGCAAGCCGTTGTGGGGCGAGGAATGAGGCAGAAGGTCGCGTGCGAATGCACCCGGTCACCGGCAAACTCCACTTCGGCTGACGCATTGCTATACTGGACACACGGGTCGTCGTGCCTGCGACGGCCGTCCTGTGGAGTTCGTACATGGCGCGCATGGTCAAGTGCATCAAGCTCGGGCGCGAGGCCGAAGGGCTCGATTTCCCGTCCTATCCCGGCGAGCTCGGCAAGCGTATCTTCGAGAACGTGTCGAAGGAAGCGTGGAAGCAGTGGCTAGAGCACCAAAAAATGCTGGTGAACGAGAACCGGCTCAGCCTCGCCGACAAGAAGGCGCGCGACTACCTCGTGGAGCAGATGGAGAAATATTTCTTCGGCAGCGGCGCCGACGTTGCGTCGGGATACGTGCCTCCATCCAGCAAATAATCGGGACTTCGGCCAGTCCGGCAACGCGATGGTGAACAGGGTGCGTCTACGTGTTCAGGAGTTCTTCAGTTTTTGACCATGCGCAAGAAACAGCACTAATTTTCCGAAATCGACTCTTGCACCTTGTATTCCGGTTGAATGTCGAACAGCAGCTTGGCGTGCGCTAACCTCAGCGCCATCTCGGCTTCGGCGGGGTTTGCGCATAGCGAGAAGATGAACCCGAGGTAACTCGCTCCGTCCGGGGGCGGAGCGATGATTTGACCGGCCTGCGCCGTGATCCTGATCCCGGTGATGCCAGGCACCTCCAACGCGCTTTCCAGGTTACGTACGCCTCGGTAGATACCGCGCCGGGGGATGGGAATCATCATCACGCCGGCGCCTTCCCGGGATGAACTCAACGCCACGGGTTCATTCAGCAATTGGCGCAGGATCAGTTCCTCAAGGGTGATGCCCAGTACGTGCTTGAGGGCGGTGCCGCACAGGCCCCCGATCGAGCGGGCCGCCACCTCCAGCAGCCACACGCCTTCGGCGTTGACTCGCATTTCGGCATGTACCGGCCCGGTGACCAGTTCGGCCAATCTGCATGCGCGTTGAACCGCGTGACGTATTTCCTCCTGGGTCTGGTTGGGCAGGCGGGAAGGCGTTACGTAAATGGTCTCCTCGAAATACGGCCCATCCAGGGGATCGGGCTTGTCGAACAACGCCAGGGTGTTAAGTTTCCCCTGATCGAGGATGCTCTCCAGCGCATATTCCCGACCCGGAATGAAATCCTCGACTACCAGACCCAGGTCGGCCGCGTCGCGGTCCGCCTTATTCTGGATGCCTTGGACCCAGCTCACGGCCTGCAGGTATTCCCGAGCGTTGTCGGCCCGGATCACGCCGCGGCTTCCCGAAAGCCTTCTTGCCTTGACCACGACAGGCCACTTCAGTCGCGAAAGCAATTCCGCCGGATCGGCGTCGCTCGGCAGATGGCGAAAATCAGGGCACAGAAATCCGCGCTCTTCTTGCATCTGCCTGAACGAGAGCTTGTCGCGCACCCTTCGCACGGCCTCGGGCGGATTGGCCGCAAATCCCAGGCGTTCATTGAGCAGCGCGGCGAGCTCGAGCCCCGGGTCGTCGACCGCCAGCACGGCGTCGGGCTTGTGCTTGAGCGAGCGCAATACGACTTCGAGCGCTTCGCCGGGCCTGTCGAAATGCACGGCCATAATGGGATCCAGTCCCCACCCCGGGGCCAGCCGGTGGCAGTAGTCGGCGACGGTAATGATCTCGATGCCCAGCTTCTTTCCCGCCGCGATGAACGCCTCATTGCGGTATGAAGTGGTGGGGAGCAACAGCAATATGCGCTTCATGATTCCGGTCAGCAGCGGCGGGCCGCACGATTGGGCGTGCAGACGGTGTTTTGCCGGTTCGCTTCTCGATCCAGCCCGCTCACCTGCTGCTTAGAAGCTATGCAACTGCTGGTCGGTGGGCTCGGCGCAGCAATACCAAGGCTCCGAAAGACGCGGGATGGGCGAGCCGAGGTTCAGGTGGTCGAGCGGCGGAGCGATCCTGCCGAGCGCCACGTGAGCCATCGCCCAGATTCGCTCAAATATCCGCCGGCGCGAAAGCCCCTCTCCCTCGGTGCTCGCGACAAACGTCTGAACTTGCTGCTGCAGCGCATCGACGCGGGCGTCTTGGTGCCGCCAAGGGTAACCCAGAATCCTCGCATCGAAATCCTGGATCAGGTCGCGGAAGCCCGCCAGTTTCAGCAAGTACGATCCCTGCGGGACCAGAAGGCGAATGCAAAGCTGGATCGGCGGCACGCTTTCGACCAACTCTAATTCGATGAGCCGGCGCAACAGCTCGACGTAGCCGTCGAGCGTGGTCCACGGCGTGAAGGCGACAAAGGTCGGCGCGAAAGCGATCCCCGCTTGGCGCAGCAAGGCCACGACGCGGCCGAAATCCGCGGCGGAATGATTCTTGTCGAAGTATTCCAATATTCGGTCGTCCACCGCTTCGACGGCAGACGTGATGAACAGGCATCCACAGCGCTTCAATTCCGCCAGCATCTCAGCGTGATTGATGAGATGCTGCACTTTGATGACGGCATCGAACGTGACGCCGGGAAATTCCGCGTGCAGCGTAGTCACGAGCTTCAGCGCATGGGTCGGACCGTTGAGAAAATCGGGGTCGCCAAAGGAGATGTGTTCCGCGCCCATTGCCACCTGGCTGCGGATGTCGGCAAGCACCACAGGCACCGGCACGATGCGGAACTTTCCCTGGTACACGGGCACCACCGGACAGTGGCGGCACAAATGCTTGCAACCCCGGCTGCCCTCGGCAAAGCCCACGACCTTGGCGCTCCCGTCCGGCAGTTGCAGATGGGCGTAGAGGGCAAGGGGCGGGAGCCCGGTCCGGTCGGGGGTGAGAAACTCGATTCTGCTGAGATTGATGAGCGGCTCGCTCTGGGTCCCGTTGCGGCGAGTGCTTCGCAGGCGCTCGGCGAGGCTCAATAATCCCGGCTCGAATTCGCCGCCGAGAACCGTTCCGACGCCGAGCCCTCTCAGGAGCATTTCGTTCATCGGCGCATACAGTCCGTAAACGCACAGGTGGGCCTCGGGGGCGAGCGCCTTGATGCGCGGGGTCGCTTCGACCGCGATGCGCGTGGCGGTGTGCATGCCGACGTAGATCGCCACGAGGCCGGCGCCGGCCAGGGTGCCGGGATCGAGCGTTTGCAGCGAAAGGTCGATGCACGCCACCTCGAAGCCCGACCTTTTCAGCCATGCGGCGGGCTCTGCGAGCGCGAACGGCTGGCGCCCCAGTTCGTAAGGATTGATGAGCACCGCCTTGAACGGCGCATCTCCTTGCGCGCGCGCCATGGTCTCCATGGGTACGATGGCGAGCGTGACCGGAAATGTTTCGGGTGCGTCAAGCATATTGCGGCACGAGGACTCGGGATCCCGGTTCGCCCGTCCTCACGCTTGATGCCAAGTGATCACTTCGACTTTGGGCGTTGCTCAATTGGGCCACACGCGGGCTCACGGCTTGCTCCCGCTGCCTCCATGCGCTTGAGGTACCGCCGCCACATTTCTTCCTGGCGGAGTCCGTAATCGTAGAGAACATCCCAAGAATAAATGCCCGTACTGTGGCCATCGGAAAAGGTGGGTTGAATCGCGTAGGAGCCGACCGGCTCGACGTGCGTGATCTCTACATCCTTCTTTCCGACCTGCAGAACCTCTTGGCCCGGCCCATGGCCGCGCACCTCCGCAGAGGGAGAGTAGACCCGCAGGAACTCGCAGGGGAACCGGAACGTGTTGCCGTCGGCAAACGAGATTTCCAGCATCCGGGACTTCTGGTGCAGCTTGATTTCCGTAGGGTCGGGGGTGTTCCTGTCCAGTTCTGCCATGGCAGTGATCCATCATCGCATTGCCGCATCGCTCGAAAAAGGCTGGCGCGCCGCGATCCGAATCGCAGAATCATAATCCAAATCAGTCCGGCGCATCACCGCGCGCATGCGGGTGCCTGCGCCGCGCGAGACGCCTCTTTACCGGCGTTTCACCCCGATTATCAGGTGAGCGATCGCGCCGTACACAATGCGCTGCCTCTCGAGCATGCTCCTTCCGGCGAACGCGGGCGACGTCACCTCAATGACGAAGTGCCCGCCACTCAGGCCCGCTGCGGACCGAGCGCGGTTTCTTCGGCCAGGTCCGGCTCCGCGCATATACGCAGAATCTCGGTCCGCGTTCGATCGCGAAGCCCGATCGCCGCGTTCCAGTCCGTTCCCGCCGGTTCGATCGGCTCGCCTATTGTCACGCTGATCACGCCACGGCGAAACAGCCACTGCCCTTCCCGCAGCACCGAGCG